>NZ_JAKRMS010000001.1 GCF_022346185.1 Cellulomonas sp. ACRRI
GGAGGTGCCGGACGTCATCGCCCCCAGGGTCGCCCGCGGCGCGCACGGCCGCACCCGGGGCGCCGTGGGCACGGATCCCGGCGACGCGGCCCCGGCGACGTCGCGCAGGGGCGTCCGGCGGTGGCGTGACGCGCCGACGCGACCCGTCGGCGACGCCGCGTGGCGTGACGCGTCGGCGTGACCGGCCGGCACCACCGGCCGGCGACACCGCTTGGCGTGACGCGTCGGCGACACCGCTTGGCGTGACGCGTCTGCGTGACCGCCCGGCACGACCGGCCGGCGTGACCGCCCGGCACGACCGGCCGGCGTGACCGGCCGGCACGACCGGCCGGCGTGGCCGCCCGGCACGCCCGGTCGGCGTGACCGCCCGACGTGACCCTCCGGAGTGGCCGGCCTACGTGACCTCGCCGACGTGGCCGCCCGACGCGGCCCCCGTCGGCGTCACCCCGTCGGGCTCACCCCGCTGGGCTCACCCCGCTGGGGTCACGCCGCGGCCGCCCGGCCCGTCGTCGCCCCGGCGGCGCGGGCGTCGGCCCGCCGGCGCAGGTGCAGCCGGAGCAGCGCGTGCAGCCCGACGTTCAGCCAGGCGCACCCGATCGCGACGGCGACGACGGCGGCGGTCGGCCAGGTCGCGGGCGCGAGGAGCAGCGCGAGCGTCCACGGCAGGCCGAACGGGAGCGTCGCGAGCAGCGCGAGCCCGGCCCCGATGTTCGCGTCGTCGGTGGGCTGCGCGGCGAGCACGACGAGCAGCACCGTGACGAGGGCGGCGGCCACGGCGTGGGCGACGAGCAGGCGGGAGGGGCGGCGTCCGGCGGAGGGCACGGGGCCATGCTCCCCGGTCGCCGGCCTGGGTGCACCGGCGACGCGCCCGGCTACCGTGAGCCGCATGGGCGAGCGGATCACGGCGGAGCGGTTCCGGGCGGGCGACGGGGTCGCGGACTGGCGGGTCGGGCCGGACGGCGCGCACGCGAGGTTCCGGACGGGGTCGTTCGCGGTCGGCGTCGAGCTCGTCGACGCGATCGGCGAGCTCGCCGACGCCGCCGGCCACCACCCGGACGTCGACCTGCGGTACGCCGCCGTCGCCGTGCGGCTCGTCTCCCACGACGTCGCCGGGCTGAGCGAGCGCGACCTCGACCTCGCCCGCCTGATCTCGGCCGCGGCCCGGGAGCTCGACATCCCGGCGGACCCGGTCGCCGACGCCGCGCCCGCCCTCGACGAGCAGGGCCGCCCCGAGCCCGCGCCGGACGGCGACGAGGTGCAGACCCTGCTCGGCTTCCTCGAGTTCCACCGGGCGACGCTCGAGTGGAAGACGCGCGGGCTGGACGGCGCGGGCCTGGCGGCCACGGTCGGGGCCTCGACCATGACCCTCGGGGGCCTGCTCAAGCACCTCGCGTACGTCGAGGACGACTGGTTCTCCCGCGTCGTGCACGGCCGGGACCGGGCCGAGCCGTGGGCGTCCGTCGACTGGGCCGCCGACCGGGACTGGGAGTGGCACTCCGCCGCGGACGACGCCCCGGACGACCTGCGCGCGCTGTGGCTCTCGGCCGTCGAGCGCTCGCGCGCCGACGTCGCGGTCGCCCTGGCCGCGGGTGGACCGGACGCCCCGGCCCGGCGGGCGTGGCCCGACGGGCGCACCCCCACCCTGCGGTGGGTCCTCACCCACATGATCGAGGAGTACGCCCGGCACAACGGGCACGCCGACCTGTTGCGCGAGGCCGTGGACGGCGCGGTCGGCGAGTAGCGCCGCCGCGCCGTCGGGGACGCGTCCCCGGCGGCACCCCGGCCGCCGGGTCGGGCGCGCGACACCCCGCGTTCACCCTCGTTCACCCGCGCCGGGTACCGTCGAGGGCAGACCCGACCGACCGATCCGTGGAGCCGCACGCCGTGAACGACGCCCGACCCGCCCTGCCCGCCGCCGTCCTCTGGGACATGGACGGCACCCTCGTCAACACCGAGCCGCTCTGGATGGCGGCCGAGACCGAGCTCGTCGAGTCCTGGGGTGGCACCTGGACCCACGAGGACGGCCTCACCCTCGTCGGCAACCCGATGACGGTCTCGGGCGAGATCCTGCAGGGCCGCGGTGTGGGTCTGCCCGTGGACGAGATCGTCGACTTCCTGAACACGCGCGTCGCCGCGGCGGTCGCGCAGACCACGCCGTGGCAGCCGGGCGGCCGGGAGCTGCTCTCCGCGCTGGCGGAGGCCGGCGTGCCGCAGGCGCTCGTGACGTCGTCCTACCGGGAGCTCGCCGAGCCGTTCGCGCGGGTCGCCGGGGTGTTCGCGACCGTCGTCGCGGGCGACGAGGTCGAGCGCCCCAAGCCGGACCCGCAGCCCTACCTGCTCGCCGCCGAGCGGCTGGGCGTCGACATCGCCGACTGCGTCGTGGTCGAGGACTCGCCGACGGGCATCACGTCCGGCGTCGCGTCCGGCGCACGCGTCCTGGCCGTCGAGGTGTTCCGCGAGCTGCCCGACATCGAGGGGCTGAACCGGACCGGGTCGCTCGCCGACGTGTCCCTGGCGGACTTCGGGCGCATCCGCTCGGGCGCGGTGCTCGACCTGCTCGGCTGACCGCCGTCCCGGCGGACGCGTCGCCGCAGGCGGCGCGCCCCGGGACCCGGGGCCCTACCGTCGTGCCATGACGCGGGGGCGGGACCGGCACTGGGGCGTGCTGGGCGTGCCCTCGAGCCGGGCGGCGCACTGGCCGGGGCTGGAGCAGGGGCCCGCCGCGCTCCGGGGCGCGGGGCTGGTCGAGGCGCTGGCGGCCGCGGGCGCCTCGGTGGTCGACCACGGCGACCGCGCGGTGGAGCGGTGGCGGCCCCGCGGGGCGGCCGGCGCCGCCGCGGCGACCGTGCCGCACGACGCCGCGGGGGTGGCGGCGGTGCTCCGGGACGCCCGCGACGCGCTGGGGGGCGTGCTGGCGACGGGGGAGACGCCGCTGGTGCTCGGGGGCGAGTGCACGCTCGTGATCCCGCTCGTCGCCGCGGCCGTGGCCGTGCACGGCGACGTGGGCCTGGTCTACGTCGACGGCGGGCAGGACCTGCAGCTGCCGCCCGACCACCCGGAGGAGCCGATCCTCGACTCGATGGGCGTGGCCCACCTGCTGGACCTGCCCGGGACCGTGGGCGCGCTCGCCGCCCTGGGCCCGCGTCGGCCGCTGCTCGACCCCGGGGCACTGTGCTTCCTGGGATTCGGGGACGCCGACGAGGACGTCCGCGGCCTGGTGCCGAGCCTCCGGGTGCCCGCCGCCGAGGTCACCGCCGACCCCGAGGGCGCAGCGTCCCGCGCGCTCGCCGCGGTGACCGGTCGCCGCTCCCGCGAGCCCGGTGCGGCCGGCGCGGCGGCGGGCCGCCCGTTCCTCGTGCACGTCGACGTGGACGTCCTCGACGCGCTGCTGCTGCCCGGGGCGGACGTGCCGCAGTACGGCCGCGGTCTCACCCTCGACGTCCTCGTGGCGGTCCTGGAGCCGCTCGTCGCGGACGACCGGTTCGCCGGCCTGACCCTGGTCGAGTACAACCCGGACCACGACCCGGACGGCACCTCGGCGCGGCGGCTGGTCGCCGCCCTCGCCCCGGTGCTCGCCGCGCGCCGTGAGCCCTGACCGTCAGGAGGCCCGCGCCACCGGGACGACCCCGATCGCCCGCTCGACCGCGCCGTCCGGCACCTCCGGCGGCGTGCCGCCCCAGGCGGGGCACACGGCCCGGTGCGCGCACCAGTCGCACAGCCGGGACTTCCGCGGACGCCACTCGCCGGTGCGCGCGGCCTCCTCGACCTGCGCCCACAGGGACCGCAGCCGCAGCTCGAGCGTCCGCATCTCCGCCTCCGAGGGCGCGTGCCGCAGGATCTGCCCGTCGCCCAGGTAGACGAGCTGCAGGAGCTTGGGGAGCACGCCCCGCTCGCGCCACAGCACGTACGCGTAGAACCGCATCTGGAACAGCGCGGACCCCTCGAACCCGGGGTTCGGCGACTTCCCGGTCTTGTAGTCGACGACCCGCAGGGCCCCGTCCGGCGCCACGTCGATGCGGTCGACGATCCCGCGGAGCTGCGGTCCGTCCTCCATGAGGGTCTTCACCGCCAGCTCCCGGTCGCCCGGCTGCAGCCGGTTCGGGTCCTCCAGGGTGAAGTAGGTGTCGAGCAGCAGCCGCGCGCTGCCGAGCCACGCCTCGCGCTCGTCGTCCGTGGCGAACATCGTCACGACCTCGGGCGACCGCTCCAGCAGCGCGTCCCACGCGGCCGGCACCAGCTGGTGCGCGGCGGCGGGCGTGCGCTCGCCGAGGGGCAGGTCGTACAGCCGCTCCAGCACGGTGTGCACGAGCGTGCCGCGGGCGGCCGCCAGGCTGGGCGGCTCGGGCAGCTTGTCGACCACGCGGAACCGGAAGAGCAGCGGGCACTGCTGGAAGTCGTTGGCGCGCGAGGGCGACAGACCCGGGACCCGCGGCTCGGGCGCGGCCTCGACGTCGCCGGCGTCGGCGCCGTCGGCGGACACGGGGGCGAGCAGCTGCGGGTCGGTGGTCGTCACGGTGACGAGCGTAGGCGCCACCACCGACACGCCCGCTCTCCCCACGCCCGCGCCCGGGCCGGCCCCGCGCCGCCGGCCCGCGCCGCCCCGCGCCCGCTCCGCACGGTCCGGGCACGTAGCCTTCCACCCGTGGCAGAGAGAACGCGGGGCTGGGTCGTCGGGCGCGTGGCGGGGACGCCGGTCGTCCTGAGCCCGAGCAGCCTGCTGGTCGTGGCGGTCATCGCCCTGGTGTTCGCCCCGTCGGTCCGCTACCGCGCTCCCGGTCTGGGCACCGGGTCCACCTACGTCGTGGCGCTCGTCGTCGGCCTGCTCCTGCTGCTCTCGGTCCTGGTGCACGAGCTCGCCCACGGGCTCACCGCCCGCGCGCGCGGGCTGCAGGTGCGCGAGTACGCCTTGACCCTGATCGGCGGCCACACCGCGTTCCACGGCCGGATCACCCCGGTCACCGAGGGGCTGGTCGCGGTCGTCGGTCCGATCGCGAACCTGCTGCTCGCGGGTGCCTTCTGGCTCGTGGCCCGCGGCGTCGACCCGCTCGGCCTGCCGGCCCTCGTGCTCTTCGCCGCGGCGTACAGCAACGCGTTCGTCGGCCTGTTCAACCTCGTGCCCGGCCTGCCGCTGGACGGCGGCATGGTGCTGGAGTCCATCGTGTGGGGCGCGACGGGGGACCGGCGGCGGGGCGCCCTCGTCGCCGGCTGGGTCGGGCGGGTGTTCGCGGTGGGCTTCGCCGCGTGGGTGGTGCTGGTGCCCATGCTGCGCGGCGGCCGCCCCGACCTGTGGGCGGTCGCGTGGGCGGCGATCGTCGGCGCGTTCCTGTGGTCCGGCGCGTCCGAGGCGATCCGGGGCGCCCGCGCGTCCCGCGCCGTCGACGCGCTGCACGTCGGTGCCGTCGGGACCCCCGCGGTGGGCGTCCCGGCCACCGCGGTGCTCGCCCAGGCCGACGCCGCCCGCGGCCGGTCCGGGGCCGACGCCGTCGTGCTGCTCGCCCCGGACGGCCGTCCGGCGGCGTACGTCGACCCGCAGGCGGCCAACGCCGTGCCGGCCGCCGACCGCGCGCACGTCCCGCTCACCGCCGTCGCCGTGACGCTGCCCGCGGGCGCGGTCGTCGACGCCGCCCTGCGCGGCCCCGCGCTCGTCCAGGCGGTCGCGGCGGTGTCCCGGTTCTCCCCGGTGCTGGCCGCCGTCCGCGACGGCCAGGTCGTCGCGCTGGTGCGCAGCGCGGACGTGGCCGCGGCCCTGCGCCCCTAGGATCGACCCCCGTGACCGAGCAGACCCCCGCCGAGCAGCCCTCCGCGCCCGCGCCCGCCGCCGCCCCCACGCCGACGGGAGCCGACCAGCGCCGCGGCCTGCTGCGCGTGGGGGAGCGGGTCCAGCTGACCGACCCCCGGGGCCGGCTGCACACCATCACGCTCGCGCCCGGCGCGACGTTCCACACGCACAAGGGGTACTTCCGGCACGAGGAGCTCATCGGCGCGCCCGAGGGCACGACGGTGACGAGCACCGGCGGCGTCGAGTACCTCGCGCTGCGGCCGCTGCTGAGCGACTACACGCTGTCCATGCCCCGCGGCGCCGCGGTGGTCTACCCGAAGGACGCCGGCCAGATCGTCGCGATGGCCGACATCTACCCGGGCGCCCGGGTGGTCGAGGCCGGCGTCGGCTCGGGCGCGCTGACGATGTCGCTGCTGCGCGCCGTCGGCGACGGCGGCCGGCTGCACTCGATCGAGCGCCGCGAGGACTTCGCGGCCATCGCGCGCGGCAACGTCGAGACGTTCTTCGGCGGCCCGCACCCGGCCTGGCGGCTCTCGGTCGGCGACCTGTCCGACGTCCTGCCGGTCGCCGAGGCCCCGGGCGAGGTCGACCGGGTCGTGCTGGACATGCTCGCCCCGTGGGAGAACCTGGACGCCGTCGCGAGCGCGCTCGCCCCCGGCGGCGTGCTGATCGCGTACGTGGCGACCGCGACGCAGCTCTCGCGCCTCGCCGAGGACCTCCGCGCGGACGGCCGGTACACCGAGCCGCAGGCCTGGGAGTCGATGGTCCGCGGCTGGCACCTCGAGGGCCTGGCCGTGCGCCCGCAGCACCGGATGATCGGGCACACCGGCTTCCTGCTGACCACCCGCCGGCTCGCCGACGGCGTCCTGCCGCCGCTGCGCAAGCGGCGCCCGGCCAAGGGCTCCCGTCCCGGCGAGGCCGACGGCGCGGCCGGGTCGCCCGGCGCCGCCGAGGCGGCCCTCGTCGACGAGACGGGCGACGTCGTGACCAGCAGGTCCTTCCAGGAGGTGCCCGACGCCGAGTGGACCCCCGAGGCCCTCGGGGAGCGCGCGGTGTCCGACAAGAAGGTGCGCCGCGTGCGCCGCGACGTGGGCCGGGCCCCCGAGGCGGACTGACCCGCGACCGGCCCGGCGAGCCGCCCCGGGCCGCGGCGCGGCAGGTCCCGGCGACGCCCGGGCGACGCCCCCGCCGCGCCCCGGCGAGGCGCCGCCGCTGCGATTGACACGTGTGGTTAGGGTTCCCCCACGACAGCCCCACAGCGCCGTGAGGTCGACCCGCGATCGGAGGTACCGCGATGACGGAACCGACAGCACGCGACCTGCAGCGCGAGCTCGCGCTCCTGGCCGCCAAGAACGAGCGCATGTCCGACGCGCTCGTGGCCGCGCGCGACCAGATCATCGAGCTCAAGCGCCAGATCGACGACCTCGCGAAGCCGCCGGGCACGTTCGCGACCTTCCTGACCGCGCGCGAGGACGGCACGGTGGACGTGGTGTCCTCCGGCCGCAAGATGCACGTCGGCGCGAGCCCGGCGATCGACGTGCACCGGCTGCGGCCCGGCCAGGAGGTCATGCTCAACGAGGCGCTCACGGTCGTCGAGGCGGGCGGCTACGAGCAGGTCGGCGAGCTGGTCACGGTCAAGGAGCTGATCGGCCGGGACCGCGCCCTGGTCGTGGGCCGCGGCGACGAGGAGCGGGTCGTGCGCCTCGCCGGCCAGGTGCTGGACGGCT
This sequence comes from Cellulomonas sp. ACRRI, assembly GCF_022346185.1. Taxonomy (GTDB): domain Bacteria; phylum Actinomycetota; class Actinomycetes; order Actinomycetales; family Cellulomonadaceae; genus Cellulomonas. The sequence goes on from NZ_JAKRMS010000001.1 coordinate 7,507, forward strand.
CGGTGCGCGTCGGGGACGCCCTGACCGTCGAGGCGCGCAGCGGCTTCGTCTTCGAGCGGGTGCCGCGGGCGGAGGTCGAGGACCTCGTGCTCGAGGAGGTGCCGGACATCGACTACACCGACATCGGCGGCCTGGGCCCGCAGATCGAGCAGATCCGCGACGCCGTCGAGCTGCCGTTCCTGCACCCGGACCTGTTCCGGGAGCACGGCCTCAAGCCGCCCAAGGGCGTCCTGCTGTACGGCCCGCCGGGGTGCGGCAAGACGCTCATCGCCAAGGCCGTCGCGCACTCGCTCGCCGCGACCTCCGCCCGCGCGCGCGGCGAGGAGGTCACGGAGGCCAAGTCCTACTTCCTCAACGTCAAGGGCCCCGAGCTGCTCAACAAGTACGTCGGCGAGACCGAGCGGCACATCCGGCTGATCTTCGCCCGCGCCCGGGAGAAGGCGTCGCAGGGTCACCCCGTCGTCGTCTTCTTCGACGAGATGGAGTCGCTGTTCCGTACCCGCGGGACCGGCGTGTCGAGCGACGTGGAGACGACGATCGTCCCGCAGCTCCTCGCCGAGATCGACGGCGTGGAGCGGCTGGAGAACGTCATCGTCATCGGCGCCTCCAACCGCGAGGACATGATCGACCCGGCGATCCTGCGGCCCGGCCGGCTCGACGTGAAGATCAAGATCGAGCGCCCCGACGCCGAGGGCGCCCGCGAGATCTTCGCCAAGTACCTGACGCCGGACCTGCCGATCCACGCCGACGACCTCGCCGAGCACCACGGCTCCACCGCCGCGGCGGTGGACGCGATGATCGCGCGGGCCGTCGAGCGGATGTACTCCGAGAACGAGGAGAACCGGTTCCTCGAGGTGACCTACGCCAGCGGAGACAAGGAGGTCCTGTACTTCAAGGACTTCAACTCCGGCGCGATGATCCAGAACGTCGTCGACCGCGCGAAGAAGTCGGCGATCAAGGACCTCCTCGCGACCGGCCAGCGCGGCCTGCGCGTCGAGCACGTGCTCACGGCGTGCGTCGACGAGTTCAAGGAGAACGAGGACCTGCCGAACACCACCAACCCCGACGACTGGGCGCGCATCTCCGGCAAGAAGGGGGAGCGCATCGTGTTCATCCGCACGATCGTCCAGGACAAGAAGGGCGAGGAGGCCTCGCGCCGGATCGAGAACATCACGAGCACGGGGCAGTACCTGTAGCGGCCCGCCGCCGCACCTCGCGCACGCACCGACCCGGGCCCGCCGTCGACTCAGACGGCGGGCCTGGCTCGTGCACAGGGACCCCACAGCGCCGCGCGGCTTGATGGACGGACCCGGTTCACCGGGCGTTCATCCCCGACCCGCGAGGTGCCCATGCCTGCCGCCGTCCTGTTCGCCGCCGATCTCGTCGCGATCGCCGTCCTGACCTTCGCCCTGTACTTCCCCCGGCACCGCCGGCGCGACCTCGTCGTCGCGTTCCTCGGCGTCAACGTCGGCGTCCTGGCCGTCGCGGGCGCCCTGTCGACCAGCACGGTCGGCGCGGGCCTCGGCCTGGGGCTGTTCGGCGTGCTGTCGATCATCCGGCTGCGGTCGTCCGAGATCGACCAGCGCGAGGTGGCGTACTACTTCGCGGCCCTGGCGCTGGGGCTCATCGGCGGGCTCGGCTCGTCGCTCGGCGCGCTGGCCCTCGCGCTCATGGCGATGGTCCTCGCGGCCCTGTACGTCGGCGACCACCCGCGGCTGCTGCGCGGCTACCGGCAGCAGGTCGTCGTGGTCGACCGCGCCTTCGGCGACCACGCCGCGCTCGTCGCGCACCTCGAGCAGCTGCTCGGCGCCCGGGTGCACGGCGCGACCGTGCAGCGGCTCGACCTGGTGGACGACACGACCGTCGTGGACGTGCGGTACGCCGCCGCGCCTGCGGGGTCGCGAGTCGGGCCGGACCCGCGGCTGGTCGTGCCCGGCGAGCGTGCCGCCTCGGCCGCGGTGGCCGCCGCGCCCACCGGCCCCGCCCACCCGGCCGGCCCCGCCGCCGCACCGACCCTCTCCGGGGTCGCGCGATGACCGCCGTCGCCGCCGCGCCGCACCTCGCCGACGTCGGTCACCTGCCCGCGATCGGCCTCGACGAGCTCCAGGAGACCGCCGCCCTGCAGACCCGCGTCGACCGCAAGTACGTCCTGCCGCTCGCAGCCGTGCCCGACCTCGTCGCCGCCCTGCCCGCCGGTGCCCGCCGCCTGGTCATCGGCGACCGGGACGCCTTCGGGTACGAGTCGGTGTACTTCGACACCCCGGGCCTCGACGCGTTCCACCTCGCCGCCGGGCGCCGGCGCCGGCGGTACAAGGTCCGCACCCGCACCTACACCGACACCGGCGGCTGCTGGCTCGAGGTGAAGACCCGCGGCCCGCGCGGCACCACCGTCAAGGACCGGCGCGAGCACGACGTCCGAGAGCGGGCCGAGGTCGGCGACGCGCTCGGCTTCGTCGTGGACACCCTGCGCGCCCACGGTGTGCACCTGCCGGACGCGGCAGCCGGCGACGAGCTGCTGCTGGCCCCGACCCTGACCACGCAGTACCACCGCAGGACCCTGTACCTGCCGGACGGCGCGCGCCTCACCGTCGACACCGGGCTGGAGTGGATCGGCGCCCGGTCCGCTGCCGCCGTCCCCGAGCACGCCGTGGTCGAGACCAAGAGCGTCGGCGGGGCGTCCGTCGCCGACCGCGCGCTCTGGGCCCTCGGCCACCGGCCCAGCCGCATCTCCAAGTACGCCACCGGCCTGGTCGTCCTCGACCCGGCCCTCGGCGGCCGGCCGTGGCGGCGCACCCTGCGCCGCTCGCTCGCCGTCTGATCCCGCGGCGCGCACCCCGCGCCGATCCCCACCCCACGAAGGGCTCCCACCATGCGCCGACCCCGCCGCGTCATCGCCGTCCCCGCCGTCCTGCTCAGCCTGCTGCTCGCCGGCTGCACCGCCGACGCGGTCGCCGGCACCGGCTCCTCCGACACCTCCGGCACCACCGGCGCCGTCGTCACCGACGTCGCCGCGGGGGCCACCGCCGAGGAGGTGCTCGCCGCGAACGCCGAGGTGCACGAGGCCGAGGACGCCGGCACCGCCACCGGCACGATCACCCTCGACGGCGACACCGCCACCTCGGACGCCGACGGGGTCACCGTCGACGGCTCCGTCGTCACCATCACCACCGGCGGCACCTACACGATCACCGGCACCCTGGACGACGGCCAGGTCGTCGTCGACGCCGGGGACGCCGTCGTGCACCTGGTGCTCGACGGCGCGGACATCACCTCGTCCACGAGCGCCCCGCTGGTCATCAGCACCGCGGGGTCCGCGGTGGTCGAGCTGGCCGACGGTTCCGTCAACACCCTCGCCGACGCCGCGACGTCCACGGACGCGGACGGCGAGGACGAGCCGAACGCCGCCCTCTTCAGCGCGGCCGACCTCACGATCACCGGGGAGGGCGCGCTGACCGTCACGGGCAGCGCGAACGACGGCATCACCTCCAAGGACGGCCTCGTCATCGAGGCCGGGGACATCACCGTCGTCGCCGCGGACGACGGCATCCGGGGCAAGGACTACCTGGTGGTCCGGGGCGGGACGCTCGACGTCACCGCGGGCGGCGACGGCCTGAGGGCGGACGACGCCGACGACACCACGAAGGGCTTCGTCGTCCTCGAGGGCGGCGCGGTCTCCGTGGCGGCCGACGGGGACGGCGTCGACGCGGCGACCGACGTCGTGGTCACCGGCGGCACCCTCGACGTGACCGCGGGCGGCGGCAGCGCGCAGGAGCCGACGGACGAGACCTCGACCAAGGGCGTGAAGGGCACCGCGAGCGTCGTCGTCGGCGGGGGCTCCCTCACCGTCGACTCCTCCGACGACGCGGTGCACTCGAACGGCATCGTGTCCGTCACCGACGGGGAGCTGACCCTGTCCAGCGGCGACGACGGCGTGCACGCCGACGCTGCCCTCGACGTCACCGCCGGCACCGTGGACGTGCTGACCTCCGACGAGGGGCTGGAGGCCGAGGCCATCACCCTCGCCGGGGGCGACCTCGGCGTCGTGGCCACCGACGACGGCGTCAACGCCGCGAGCAGCGCCTCGGGATCGACCGAGGACGCCCAGGGCGACTGGGCCGGCCCGCAGGGCGGGTCGAGCGGCACCGCCAGCCTCACCATCACCGGCGGCACCCTCGCCGTCGACGCCGGCGGCGACGGCCTCGACGCCAACGGCACGCTCACCATGTCCGGGGGCACCGTTGTCGTGAACGGCCCCACCGACGACGGCAACGGCGCGATCGACGCCGACAGCTCCCCGTCGGTCACCGGCGGCACCCTCGTCGCCGCCGGGTCCTCCGGCATGGCCACGGCCCCGGCCACCGACGGGCAGGGCTGGGTCTCCGCGACCTTCGACACCGCCCAGGCCGCCGGCACCACGCTGGCGGTGGTCGACGCGGACGGCTCCGTCGTCGCGACCTTCACGCCGACCGAGGAGATCACCTCCCTGGTGGTCTCCGCCGCGGGCATCACGGCGGGGGAGTCGTACACCGTCGTGTCCGACGCCACCGCGTCCGGCGAGGCGTTCGACGGGTACACCGCCGACGGCGACGCCGCCGGCGCGACCGAGGTCCTCACCGTGACGGCGGGGGAGCACACCGGCGGCACGGGCGGCGGCACGGGTGGCGGCCAGCCCGGTGGCGGCCAGCCGGGCGGCGGCGGTCAGGCCCCGGGGCGTCCGGGTGCGCAGGGCTGATCGGGCCGGCGGGCCGAGCCTGCCCGGCCGGGTCGGCTCGGCCCGCGCACCCGGGCCGGCCGGGCGGGCGACATAGGGTGGGCCGCGTGACCGTGCGCCGCGTGATGGGGATCGAGACCGAGTACGGCGTGCTGCAGCCCGGCCGCCCGACCGCCAACCCGATGCTCCTGTCCAGCCACGTGGTGGCCGTGCACGCCGTGGCCCGCCAGGGCGGCCGGGTGAAGGCCCGCTGGGACTACGACGACGAGGACCCGCTGCAGGACGCCCGGGGCTTCCACCTCCAGCGGGCCGCGGCCCATCCGTCCCTGCTCACCGACGACCCGGCGCGCCCGGCGCCGTCCGGCGACGCGGCCGCGGGCGACGGCCCCCAGGAGGTCGCCCGCTCGCTCGCGGAGGAGTACGAGGACCCGGGCGCCGCGAACGTCATCCTCACCAACGGCGCCCGGCTGTACGTCGACCACGCGCACCCGGAGTACTCCTCGCCCGAGGTCACCAACCCCCTCGACGCCGTCCGGTGGGACCGCGCGGGTGAGCTGGTCATGCTGGCCTCGGTCCGGGCCCTGGCGTCCACCCCGGCCCTGCCCGACGTCGCGCTGTACAAGAACAACGTCGACGGCAAGGGCGCCACCTACGGCACGCACGAGAACTTCCTCGTCGAGCGGTCGGTGCCGTTCGTCGACCTGGCCGCGCGCCTGACGCCGTTCCTCGTCACCCGGCAGGTCTTCACCGGCGCCGGACGCGTCGGGATCGGCCAGCGCGGCGAGGAGGCCGGCTTCCAGCTGTCCCAGCGCGCCGACTACATGGAGGCGGAGGTCGGCCTCGAGACCACCCTGCGCCGGCCCATCGTCAACACCCGCGACGAGCCGCACGCCGACCCCGACAAGTGGCGCCGGCTGCACGTCATCATCGGCGACGCCAACCAGCTCGAGGTCGCGACCTACCTCAAGCTCGGCACCACCTCCCTCGTCCTGTGGCTGATCGAGCGCATCGCCGACGGCTCCGCCTCCGACCTCGGCCCGGCCCTCGACCGGCTCGCGCTGGCCGACCCGGTCGGCTCGGTGCACGCCGTGAGCCACGACGTCGCCCTCACGCGGAAGCTCCACCTGGCCGACGGCCGGCTGCTCACGGCGATCGAGGTGCAGCAGGAGTACCTGGCCGCCGTCCGCACCGCGATCGGCCGGTCCGTCGGCGCGGGCACCGGCGACGGGCCCGACGCCCAGACCGCGGACGTCCTCGCCCGCTGGGGCTCCCTGCTCGACCGACTGGCGACCGACCCCGCGTCCTGCGCCCGCGAGGTCGAGTGGCTCGCCAAGATGCGGCTCCTCGAGGGCCTGCGCCGTCGCGACCACCTCGACTGGGACCACCCCCGCCTGGCCGCGGTCGACCTCCAGTGGTCCGACGTCCGCCCCGAGCGCGGCCTGTACCACCGGCTCCTCGAGGCCGGCGCGGTCGAGCGGCTCGTCGCCGACGAGGACGTGCGCGCCGCCGTCACCGACCCGCCCGAGGACACCCGCGCGTACTTCCGCGGGCGGACCATCGCCCGGTTCGGCGCCCACGTCTCCGCGGCCAGCTGGGACTCCGTCGTCTTCGACGTGCCCGGCGCACCCACCCTCCAGCGCGTGCCCATGCGCGACCCCCTGCGCGGGACCCGGGCGCACGTGGAGGCCCTGCTCGAGTCCTCGCCGGACGTCGGCAGCCTGCTGGACGCCCTCGGCTCCTGACCTCGGGCGGCGGCGCGCCCCGGCCCCACGGGAACCCGCGCCGACCAGGGCCTAGGGTGGTGGCACTGCGGGTCGCACGCCCAGCGCGCGCGGCCCGTGCCCGACTACCGCCGGAGGTGGACATGGCTGGTCAGGAGCGCGCTCGGGACCGTCGCGAGGACGACGAGCCGGTCGACGGGCCCGACGTCGAGCAGGCCACGGCCGCCGCGCAGCAGCGCGACGCCGAGGTCGACGCCCTCCTCGAGGAGATCGACGACGTCCTGGAGACCAACGCGGAGCAGTTCGTGCGCGGGTTCGTGCAGAAGGGCGGGCAGTGACGCGTGCCGACGGACCCGCTGATCCCGGCGGGGCGGCTGCCCGGGGCGTTCACCACCCCCGGGTCGTCGTCCTTCGTCGACTTCCTCGCCCAGCACGCCCCGGACCTGCTGCCCGGGCGGCGCGCCCCGCTCCCGGTCGGTGACGTGACCACCGGCGGCGCCGCACCGCACGCGACCACCATCGTGGCGCTGTCCTTCGCCGGCGGCGTCGTCATGGCCGGCGACCGGCGCGCCACCATGGGCTCGCAGATCGCGTCCCGGGACATCGAGAAGGTGTTCCCGGCCGACGAGTACTCCGCGGTCGGCATCGCCGGCACCGCGGGGCTCGCCGTCGAGCTCGTCCGGCTCTTCCAGCTCGAGCTCGAGCACTACGAGAAGATCGAGGGCGCCCTGCTGTCCCTCGACGGCAAGGCCAACCGGCTCGCGACCATGATCCGCGGCAACCTCGGCCTCGCCCTGCAGGGCCTCGCCGTCGTCCCGCTGTTCGCGGGCTTCGACCTCGACCGGGGCACCGGGCGGATCTTCTCCTACGACGTCACCGGCGGGCGGTACGAGGAGCACCAGCACCACAGCGTCGGCTCGGGGTCCGTGTTCGCCCGCGGCTCCCTCAAGAAGCTCTGGCGGCCGGGGCTCGACGCCGCCGACGCCGTCCGCGTCGCCGTCGAGGCCCTCGTCGACGCCGCCGACGACGACTCCGCCACCGGCGGGCCCGACACGTCCCGGCGGATCTGGCCCGTCGTCGCGACCGTCACCGCGGCCGGCTACCTGCGGGTGCCCCAGGACGACCTCGGCGAGGTCGTGGCCCGCGTGCTCGCCGACCGCGCCGAGCAGCACGCCCGCGCCCGCGCGCAGGAGGAGGCCGACCGATGAGCATGCCGTTCTACGTCTCGCCCGAGCAGCTCATGAAGGACCGGGCGGACTACGCGCGCAAGGGCATCGCCCGCGGGCGCTCCGTCGTCGTCCTCGCCTACGAGGACGGCATCGCCTTCGCCACCGAGAACCCGTCCCGCGCGCTGCACAAGGTCTCGGAGATCTACGACCGCATCGCGTTCGCGGCCGTCGGCAAGTACAACGAGTTCGAGAACCTGCGCGTCGCGGGCGTCCGGTACGCCGACCTGCGCGGCTACTCCTACGACCGCCGGGACGTCAACGCGCGCGGCCTCGCCAACGCCTACGCCCAGACCCTCGGCACCGTCTTCACCACCGAGTCCAAGCCCCTCGAGGTCGAGATCGTCGTCGCCGAGGTCGGCGAGGACGCCGCGACCGACCAGATCTACCGGCTGTCCTACGACGGCTCCGTCGCCGACGAGCGCGGCTTCGTCGTCATGGGTGGCCAGGCCGAGCGGCTGCGCGAGGAGGTCGCCGGCGCCTGGACGCCCGGCATGCCGCTCGCCGACGTCCTGCAGCTCGCCGTCCGGGTGCTCGGCACCCCCGCCGACGGGGCCGACGAGGACGACCGCCGCGTCATCCCCGCCGCCCAGCTCGAGGTCGCGGTCCTGGACCGCACGCGCCCGCGCCGCGCGTTCCGGCGCCTGTCCGGCGTGGTCCTGGAGGACCTGCTGGGCTCGGCCGCAGCACCCGACCTGCCCTGAGGAGCCACCCCATGGACCGACGCATCTTCGGCCTGGAGACCGAGTACGGCGTCACCTGCGCCGCCGAGGACGGGCGCGGCCTGTCCGCCGACGAGGTCGCGCGCTACCTGTTCCGCAAGGTCGTCGCGTGGGGGCGCTCGTCCAACGTCTTCCTGCGCAACGGCTCCCGGCTCTACCTCGACGTCGGCTCCCACCCCGAGTACGCCACCGCCGAGTGCGACGACTGGCGGCAGCTGGTCACCCACGACCGCGCGGGGGAGCGGATCCTCGAGGGTCTCGTCGCCGACGCCCAGCAGCGCCTCGAGCACGAGGGCCTCTCCGGGCGGATCCACCTGTTCAAGAACAACACCGACTCCGCCGGGAACTCCTACGGCTGCCACGAGAACTACCTCGTGCGGCGGCAGGGCGACTTCGCCCGGCTGTCCGACGTCCTCGTGCCGTTCCTCATCACCCGGCAGATCCTCACCGGCGCCGGCAAGGTCCTCGCCACCCCGCGCGGCGCCGTCTTCTGCCTGTCCCAGCGCGCCGACCACATCTGGGAGTCCGTGTCCTCGGCCACCACCCGGTCGCGGCCGATCATCAACACCCGCGACGAGCCGCACGCCGACGCCGAGCACTACCGGCGGCTGCACGTCATCGTCGGCGACTCCTCGATGTCCGAGACCACCACCATGCTCAAGGTCGGCTCCACCGACCTCGTGCTGCGGCTCGTCGAGGCCGGCCTGCCCATGCGCGACCTCACCCTGGAGAACCCCATCCGGGCCATCCGGGAGATCAGCCACGACCTCACCGGCATGCACCCCGTCACCCTCGTCAGCGGGCGGACCGTCACCGCGGTCGACCTCCAGGAGGAGTACCTCGGCCGCGTCCAGGACTGGGTGGCCGCCGAGACCGACGCCGGCCCGGAGGTCAAGCAGGTCCTCGACCTCTGGGAGCGCGGCCTGCGCGCCCTGCGCACCGGCGACCTGTCGCTCGTCGAGCGCGAGCTCGACTGGGTCATCAAGTACCGGCTCATCGAGCGGTACCGCGCCAAGCACGGCCTCGACCTGTCCGACGTCCGCGTCGCCCGCATGGATCTCGCGTACCACGACATCTCCCGCACCGAGGGCCTGTACAACCTGCTGGCCCAGCGGGGACTCGTCGAGCGCGTCACCACCGACGTCGAGGTCTTCGAGGCCACCTCCGTGCCCCCGCAGACCACCCGCGCCAAGCTCCGGGGCGAGTTCGTCCAGGCCGCCCAGGAGGCCCGGCGGGACTACACCGTCGACTGGGTGCACCTCAAGCTCAACGACCAGGCCCAGCGGACCGTGCTCTGCAAGGACCCGTTCCGCAACGTCGACGACCGGGTGGAGCGGCTCATCGAGTCCATGTGACCCGACCGGCCGCGCGCGCCGGGTGCGCCCGGGGTCTTCACCGGACCCGACCGAGGGGTCGGCCGGAGGGGCCCGCGCGGACCCGTACAGTGGGCGCGCACCTTGCAGGACCCTCGGAAGGAACGACGTGCGACGACTCGTGGCCGCCTGCGCCGCCGCGGCGATGCTGCTGCTCGCGGCCTGCACCTCGCAGGACCCGGCACCCCCGGAGGTCGTCGTCACCGGCGACGCCGGCAGCGCCCCGACCGTCACCTACCGCACGCCCCTGAACGTCACCGAGGCCATGCACGAGGTCGTCTGGCCCGGCACCGGTCCCGACCTCGTCGAGGGGCGGCCCGTGCTCCTGGACTTCTGGCTCGAGGACGCCTCCGACGCCTCGCTGGTCAAGGAGTCCTACAGCTCCAGCCCGACCCCGCGGCTCCTCACCGAGGAGGACCTCGGCAAGGACCTGTACGCCACCCTCTCCGGCCAGAAGGTCGGCGCGCGGCTGCTCCAGATCAGCCCCGCCTCCGACGCCAGCGCCTCGTCCTACCCGACCGTCACCGTCCTCGACGTCCTGCCCATCCGCGCGTCCGGCGAGCCCGTCACCCCGCGCGAGGGCATGCCCGCCGTCACCCTCGACGACGACGGCGCCCCGTCCCTCGCGCCCACCGGCACCGAACCGCCGTCCGACCTCGTCGTCCAGCCGCTCATCCGCGGCACCGGCGCCCAGGTCGCCGAGGGCGACGTCATCACCGTCCAGTTCACCGGGTTCGTCTGGTCCACCGGCGAGGCCTTCGACTCGACCTGGACCAACGGCAGCCCGAACACGTTCACGCTCGAGGACGTCCCCGCGTGGTCCGAGGCCCTGGTCGAGCAGACCGTCGGCAGCCAGGTCATGGTCGTCGTCCCGCCGTCCTACGGCCTCGGCGCCACCCAGAGCGAAGAGCTCCAGGGCCAGACCATCGTCTTCGTCATCGACCTGCTCGCCACCCGCGCCCCCGCCGCGGCCGAGGGCAGCGACCCGGGCGCCACCGCCGCGCCGGAAGGGGAGTGAGCGTGTCCGTCGCCCTCCGGGTGATCCCGTGCCTCGACGTCGACGCCGGCCGCGTCGTCAAGGGCGTGAACTTCGCGAACCTGCGCGACGCCGGCGACCCCGTCGAGCTCGCGCGCCGGTACGACGCCGAGGGCGCCGACGAGGTCACCTTCCTCGACGTCTCCGCCTCGTCCGGCGACCGCGAGACCACCTACGACGTCGTCCGGCGCACCGCCGAGGAGGTCTTCGTCCCGCTCACCGTCGGCGGCGGCGTCCGGTCCGCCGACGACGTCGACCGGCTCCTGCGCGCCGGCGCCGACAAGGTCGGCGTCAACACCGCCGCCATCGCGCGACCCGAGCTCATCGCCGAGATCGCCCAGCGCTTCGGCAGCCAGGTGCTCACCCTGTCCGTCGACGCCCGTCGCGTCACCGGGGACACCCGCACCGACTCCGGCTACGAGGTCACCACCCACGGCGGGCGGCAGGGCACCGGCATCGACGCCGTCGCGTGGGCCGTCCGCGCCGCCGAGCTCGGCGCGGGGGAGATCCTGCTCAACTCCATGGACGCCGACGGCACCGAGGCCGGCTTCGACCTGGAGATGCTGCGCGACGTCCGGCGCGAGGTCCGCATCCCGCTCATCGCCTCCGGCGGCGCCGGTACGGTCGAGCATTTCGCCGCCGCCGCCGACGCGGGCGCCGACGCCGTCCTCGCGGCCAGCGTGTTCCACTTCGGGCAGCTCACCGTCGGGCAGGTCAAGGACCACCTGCGCGCCACGGGGCACACCGTCCGGTGACTCGCGGCTGACCCCCGCCGCCGAAGGGCTGCGGCGGGGCGGGCGGGTCTGGCAGGGTCGGGGCATGCGGAGCGCCGACGCCTCGACCAGCCGACTCCGGACCTCCCTCGCGGCCGCGGCGACCCTCGCCGCCTGCGGGGTGGTGCTGGCCGTCCTCGCCGCGCAGGACGGGAGGACCCTGGCCCTGGTCATCGCGTGCCTCCAGGTCGTCGCGGCGGGCTGGATCCTCGTGGACCACACCCGGGAGCTCCGCCGGCGAGGGGCCGCGCGCGACCGGTGAGGTGCGGCCCTGCGCCCCGGCACGGCACGATGGGGCGATGCAGCGCATCGGACTGACCGGGGGGATCGCGGCCGGCAAGTCGGTCGCGGCCGAGCGCCTCGCCGCGCGGGGTGCCGTCCTCATCGACTACGACCTGCTGTCCCGGGACGCCGTCGCGGCGGGCTCCGCCGGGCTGGCGAGCGTCGTCGAGGCCTTCGGCGAGGGCGTCCTCCTGGCCGACGGCACCCTCGACCGGGCTGCGCTCGGTGCGGTGGTCTTCGCCGACGCCGGTGCGCGCGAGAGACTCAACGGCATCGTGCACCCCGTCGTGCGCCGGCTCGCCGCCGAGCGGGAGGCCGCCGCAGCGACCGCCGATCCCGGAGCCGTCGTCGTGCACGATGTGCCGTTGCTCGTCGAGACCGGCCGCGCCGACGCGTTCCACCTCGTCGTCCTCGTGCACACCCCGGCTGTCCTGCGCGTCGAGCGCCTCGTCCGGATCCGCGGACTCGACCGCGGCGAGGCCGAGCGGCGCATCGCCGCCCAGGCCACCGACGACGAGCGGCTCGCCGTCGCCGACGTCGTCCTCGACGGCTCCGGCGCGCCGGAGGACCTGCAGCAGCAGGTCGACCAGCTGTGGGACCGGCTCGCCGCCGAGCGGCACGACGAGCAGGAGGTGGACGCCCCGTGAGCGGAGGCGCCGGGCCGACCGACGAGGGGACGACGACCGGGGGCGGCAAGGCCGTGCCGACGGTGCTGCTCACCGGGTTCGAGCCGTTCGAGCAGCAAGAGGTTAACGCCTCCTGGGCCGCCGTCCGGGCGGTGGCGGAGTCCTGGGACGAGGCCGCCGAGGGTGCGGCCCTCGTCACGGCCCTCCTGCCCGTCTCGTTCGCCCGTGCCCCGCGGCGGCTCGCCGAGCTCCTGCTCGACGTCCGGCCGTCTCTGGTCGTCGCCGTCGGTGAGGCGGGGGGACGCTCGGCGGTCTCCGTCGAGCGCGTCGCCGTCAACGTGCAGGACGCCCGCATCCCCGACGAGGACGGAGCCCAACCCGTCGACGAGCCCGTGATCCCCGGTGGTGACGCCGCGTACTTCTCCACCCTGCCGGTGAAGGCGTGCCTGACCGCGCTGCGGGACGCCGGCGTCCCGGGCGAGGTGTCCAACACCGCCGGCACCTTCGTCTGCAACACCGTCGCGTACGCCCTCGCCGACCAGCTCGCCGCGGGGCACGCGCCGGGCGCCCGCGGAGGGTTCGTCCACGTGCCACGGCTGCCCGAGCAGGTGCCCGCGGGCGCGGCGTCGCTCGGCGTCGCGGCGGCGGCCGAGGGGCTCCGGGCCGTGCTGCGGGTCGCGCTGCGCACCACGGAGGACGTGCGGCTAGCGGCGGGCACGCTGGCCTGACGCTCGGCATGTCCTGACCGCGACCGGCGACACGGAGACGAACCCGCCCGGGCGGGGCTCAGCGTCGACACGATCGGCTTGGTGCTCATGCCCTCGTCGGCCGTCACGGTTCCGACACGCGTCGCCGCCGGGTGGGTCCTCTAGAAGGGAGGCGGCTGCTCGGACGGCTCGGGTGAGCTGGTTCGCCCGGTGAGGTGGAGGGTCGGCTGGTCGGTGCCGGGCCGGACGCGGAAGGCGTGGCCGGTGGGGGTGCGCCAGACGAACTCGCCGGCGGTGGGTTGGCGCACGCGCAGGATGCCGGCGGTCTTGAGCCGGTGGTGGGTGCGGCACAGCGGGCCGAGGTTGTGGGCGCAGGTGGTCCCGAGCGGTCGGGGCGGTGACCCGTCGGGTGGTGGGTCGTACGCGACGGTGTGGTCGAGGTCGCAGCGCGCGGCGGGCACGGGGCAGCCGGGGGCGGTGCAGTACTTGTCGCGGTGCCGGACGTGGTCGGCCAGGGCGGCCGGTGGCCGGTAGGTGGTGCGCCCGACGTCCAGGACGGTCCCGGACAGCGGGTCGGTGACGAGCCGCTGCCAGGTCGACCCGAGGTCCAGGGCGAGGGCGCGGGTCTGCTGGGCGTCGATCGGGCCGTACCCGGCGAGGTCACCGGGTTCGTCGTCGGCGCCCATCAGGGTCGCCAGCGACACCGTGACGTGGACGACGGTCCGGAGGGTGGCCTCCTCGACGTCCCCAGAGCGCGACCGCGCGGCCTCCGCTGACGCGGGAGTCTCGACCGGTGCGGAATCCGCCCCCGCGCGCCCCGGGGCGCAGCCGACGGCCGGCCCGAAGGCGCCGTGGTCCTCGTGGGCCCCGTCGCGCCGTGAGGGCAGCACGGTGCCGTCGGCGGCGATCAGGTGCTGGGAGCACCCGAGCACCCGGTCGAGGAGCTCGTCGGCGCGCAGCTGGTCGAGGGTGCGCGCGTCACCGGCCTGCCGGGACCGGCGGGCCAGGGCGTCGAGCAGGCCGTCGAGCCGCACGGCGTCAGCGGCGGGCAGCACGGTCCACAGCCCCGCCATCCCGTCCTGCAAGATCTTCGGCCGGGACACCGTCCGCCCCGCGCGGGCGGTGCGGTGCCGGTCGGCGGCCCCCTCCGGGTCCACCCGGTTCAACGCCCGAGCGACGTCGGCCCGGACCTGCTTGACCGACCGCCCGGCCGTCCGCGGCAGGACCTCGGCCTCCACCACGGCCGCCACGCCCGCCGGCTCGTCGCCGGCGGCGAGCACGATCGCCCGTGCCTTGGCCGGCTCGATCCGCCCGTCGGCCAGCGCGGCGCCGGTGTCGGCGAGCGAGCCGGCGTACGCGCGACCTTCCCGGATGAGCACCATGGCCTCGCCCGGCGGCACCAGCAGCCGCGCGGACAGGTCGGCTGCCGCCAGGTCGGCGTGCACGAAGGCGGTGCCCTCGGGCAGCGACCGGCACACCGCGGCCAGATCCGGGTGGCGCAGGTCAGGGTGCCTGGCGAGCGCCGCGGCCGCGGCGGCCTCGAGGGCGTGGGCGCGGGCGGCGATCCGCCGGGCCTGCACGGCGACCTCGGGCAGGTCGTAGGAGGGCAGCGCGTCCAGGTCCAGGGCCTCCAGCTCGGCGAGCAGACCCGCCCCGGCCGGCATCGCATCCAGCCGCTCACCGAGCGCGTCGCCGGGGAACGGCGCACCTGCGACCACGGCAGCACGAGGGCCGCGGTCGTCGGGGTCGGGTGCGGTGCGTTCGAGCACGTCATCGGGCATGCGACCACGCTACGGACGAGCACGGACCCGCGACCGCGCCACCCGGACCGCCCTGGGGACGACGCACGGCCGCACGCCTGTGGAGGACTCGGCGCCCGCCCGTGGACCGGCCGCGCACCGCCTGCCGAGTGCCCACGGCACGCACCTCCGCCACGCCCTCGGCGAACCCGGGCCCCCGCCCGGCGCGTGTGTCAGACCCGCGTCGTACGGTGGACGCATGCGTCCCGTGACCGACCTGCAGCGCACCGTCGCCCCGTTCGAGGTGGTGTCCGAGTACCAGCCCTCCGGCGACCAGCCGCAGGCGATCGCGGAGCTCGCCCAGCGCATCCAGGCGGGGGAGAAGGACGTCACGCTCCTGGGCGCGACCGGGACGGGCAAGTCGGCGACGACGGCCTGGCTGATCGAGAAGCTGCAGCGGCCCACGCTGGTCATGGCGCCGAACAAGACGCTCGCCGCGCAGCTGGCCAACGAGTTCCGCGAGCTGCTGCCCAACAACGCCGTCGAGTACTTCGTCTCGTACTACGACTACTACCAGCCCGAGGCGTACATCGCGCAGACGGACACCTACATCGAGAAGGACTCGTCGATCAACGACGAGGTGGAGCGCCTCCGGCACTCCGCGACGTCCTCGCTGCTGACCCGCCGGGACGTGGTGGTGGTCGCGTCGGTGTCCTGCATCTACGGCCTCGGCACGCCGCAGGAGTACGTCGACCGCATGGTGACGCTCGACGTGGGCGACCAGGTCGACCGCGACGCGCTGCTGCGCCAGTTCGTCTCGATGCAGTACTCCCGCAACGACATGGCGTTCACCCGGGGCACGTTCCGGGTGCGCGGCGACACCGTGGAGATCATCCCGGTGTACGAGGAGCTGGCGATCCGCATCGAGTTCTTCGGCGACGAGATCGAGGCGATCCAGACGCTGCACCCGCTGACGGGCGAGGTCGTCCGCAACGAGAAGCAGGTGCACGTGTTCCCGGCGACGCACTACGTGGCCGGGCCGGAGCGCATGGAGCGCGCGATCAACGGCATCGAGCACGAGCTCGAGGAGCGCCTCAAGGACCTGGAGCGCGCGAACAAGCTGCTCGAGGCCCAGCGGCTGCGCATGCGCACGACCTACGACATCGAGATGATGCGGCAGATCGGCTCGTGCTCGGGCATCGAGAACTACTCCCGGCACATCGACGGCCGCGCGCCCGGGACGGCGCCGAACACGCTGCTCGACTACTTCCCGGAGGACTTCCTGCTCGTCATCGACGAGTCGCACGTGACGGTGCCGCAGATCGGGGCGATGTTCGAGGGCGACATGTCCCGCAAGCGGAACCTCGTCGACTTCGGGTTCCGGCTGCCGAGCGCGATGGACAACCGCCCGCTGCGCTGGGAGGAGTTCGTCGAGCGCATCGGCCAGACGGTGTACCTGTCGGCGACGCCCGGCGACTACGAGCTCGCGATGTCGGACGGCGTGGTCGAGCAGATCATCCGCCCGACCGGCCTGGTCGACCCGCAGGTGGTCGTGAAGCCCACCAAGGGCCAGATCGACGACCTGCTGGAGGAGATCCGGCTGCGCGTGGAGAAGGACGAGCGCGTCCTCGTCACGACGCTCACCAAGAAGATGGCCGAGGACCTCACGGACTACTTCCTCGAGAAGGGCGTCCGGGTCCGCTACCTGCACTCCGAAGTGGACACGCTGCGCCGCGTGGAGCTGCTCCGCGAGCTGCGCATGGGCGAGTACGACGTGCTGGTCGGCATCAACCTGCTGCGCGAGGGCCTCGACCTGCCCGAGGTGTCGCTGGTCGCGATCCTCGACGCGGACAAGGAGGGCTTCCTCCGCTCGGGCAAGTCGCTGATCCAGACGATCGGCCGCGCGGCCCGCAACGTGTCGGGCGAGGTGCACATGTACGCGGACAAGATCACGCCTGCGATGCAGCTCGCGCTGGACGAGACGGACCGCCGGCGCGAGAAGCAGATCGCCTACAACACCGAGCACGGCATCGACCCGCAGCCGCTGCGCAAGAAGATCGGCGACATCACCGACCTGCTGGCGCGCGAGGACGCGGACACGGCGGATCTGCTGGGTGGCGCAGGGCGGCAGGCCAGCCGCGGCAAGGCACCCGTGCCGGGGCTCAGCTCGAAGGCCCAGCCGGCGACGGAGCGGACGAAGCTCGCGGGTGCGGCGGCGGGCGAGCTCGCCGGGCTGATCCAGGACCTGTCCGACCAGATGCACGCGGCGGCGGCGGAGCTCCAGTTCGAGCTGGCCGCGCGGCTCCGCGACGAGATCTCCGGCCTGAAGAAGGAGCTCCGTCAGATGCACGCCGCGACGGCCTGACCCTCGTCGCGACGCCGGAGGACCCACGACGACGATCGGAGACACGGGTGGCGCTCGAGGTGCAGGTCGTGATGGACGCGCGGTCGCCGCGCGCGCTGGGCGCGTTCTGGGCGGTCGCGCTGGGGTACGTGGAGGAGCCCCCGCCGGCGGGCTTCGACTCGTGGGACGCGGCGCTCGACGCCTGGGGGATCGGGCCGGAGGACCACGACATGGCCTACGCCCTCGTCGACCCCGACGGCGAGGGTCCTCGGGTGTTCTTCCAGCGTGTGCCCGAGGGCAAGACCGTGAAGAACCGGGTGCACCTGGACGTCCGCTTCTCCGCGGCGCGGGGGGTGGACCGCGAGGACAGGGCGGCGCGGCTCGCCGCGGCGCGGGAGCACGCCGCAGCCCTGGTGGCGGCCGGCGGTTCCGTGCTCCGCGAGGTGGACGACCCGCGGGAGGGCGCCTGGGTCGTCATGGCCGACCCGGAGGGCAACGAGTTCTGCGTGACCTGACGGGTCCGCGGACCGAACGGGACGCGCGTCACACGTCCAGAACGCGAGGTCGTGCGGTGCGCATGGGACCGATGACCTATGCTGGCGCACGCAGTGGAGGGGAGTATCCCGACACGACGCCCCCGTCATCACGGTCGTCGACGACGCCGACCCGGGACGTCGGCCCGGTCGACGGGTGGGAGAGACCTCCGGTACTCAGCCGTATCTTCAGCCGTCTGTACCGGAGGAAAGCTCTATGTCCGTCGACCTGTGGGTCTGGATCGCGACCGCCGTCGCGATCGTCGGCATGATCCTGTTCGACTTCTTCGCGCACGTCCGCACGCCGCACGCGCCCTCGTTCCGCGAGGCCGCCACGTGGTCGGCGATCTACATCGTGCTCGCCATCGTGTTCGGCATCGGCCTCGGCATGGTCTGGGGCTGGGACCACGGCACGGAGTACTTCGCGGGGTACGTCACCGAGAAGAGCCTGTCCGTCGACAACCTCTTCGTCTTCCTCATCATCATGACGAAGTTCGCGGTGCCACGGGAGTTCCAGCAGAAGGTCCTGCTGGTCGGCGTCGTCATCGCGCTGGTGCTGCGCACGGTGTTCATCCTGGCCGGCGCCGCCGCGATCGAGCGGTGGTCCTGGGTCTTCTACATCTTCGGCGCGTTCCTGGTCTACACGGGCATCAAGCTGGCCCGGGAGAAGCACGAGGCCGAGGAGCTGGAGCACGCCGGCGAGCAGAAGGACGGCCTGGCGGTCCGGCTGCTGAAGAAGGCCGTCCCGACGGTGGACGAGTACCACGGCGACCGCCTGACCACGAGGATCGACGGCAAGCGGTTCATCACCCCGATGCTCGTCGTCATGGTCGCGATCGGCGCCACGGACATCCTGTTCGCGCTCGACTCGATCCCCGCGATCTACGGCCTGACGGAGGAGCCGTACATCGTGTTCACCGCCAACGCGTTCGCGCTGCTCGGCCTGCGCCAGCTGTACTTCCTCATCGGCGGGCTGCTGGAGCGCCTGGTGTACCTGAACAAGGGTCTGGCGTTCATCCTCGCGTTCATCGGCGTGAAGCTCGTGCTGCACGCGATGCACGAGAACGAGCTGCCGTTCATCAACGGCGGCGAGCACATCGAGTGGGCCCCGGAGATCCCGACGTGGCTGTCGCTGCTCGTGATCCTCGGTACCCTCACCGTCGCGACCGTCGCGAGCCTGGCGAAGACCCGGCGCGACGCCGCGACGACCACCACGGACCCCGCCGCCGTCGAGGCGCAGGAGCCCGTCACGCACAAGGAGAGCTGACCCCCGCATGGATGTCTCGCCGCTCGTCTGGGCGGTCTCGCTGGGGCTCGCCGCCGCCGTCCTGATCGTGGACGTCGCGGTGGTGGGCCGGAGACCGCACATCCCGACGACGGCGGAGTGCCTCCGCTACCTGGGGGTGTACATCGGGCTCGCGCTCGCGTTCGCCGTGGTCGTCGCCCTCGTGTGGGGCGGCGACCCGGCGGGCGAGTTCGTCGCCGGGTGGCTGACCGAGTACTCGCTCTCGGTCGACAACCTCTTCGTGTTCCTGCTGATCATGAGCCGGTTCGCGGTGCCGCGGCAGTACCAGCAGACGGCGCTGCTCATCGGCATCATCCTCGCGCTGGTGTTCCGCGGGATCTTCATCGGGATCGGTGCCGCGGCCATCGCGTCGTTCTCCTGGGTGTTCTACCTGTTCGGGGCGTTCCTGGTGTGGACGGCCGTGAAGGTGGCCCGCGAGGGGGTCGGCGAGGACGCGGACGAGGCGGCGGAGGACTACAAGGCCCCCGCGCTCGTCCGGGTGGTGCAGCGGTTCCTGCCGACGACGGACGGCTACGACGGCGTGCGGCTCACCGCGAAGGTGGACGGCCGCCGGCACGTGACGCCGATGCTGCTCGTGCTGGTCGCGATCGGCGCGACGGACCTGCTGTTCGCCTTCGACTCGATCCCCGCCGTGTTCGGGCTGACGCAGGAGCCGTACCTGGTCCTGATGGCGAACGTGTTCGCGCTGATGGGCCTGCGCCAGCTCTACTTCCTGCTCGGTGGCCTGCTGACCCGGCTGCGCTACCTCAACGTGGGCCTGGGCGTGCTGCTGGGGTTCATCGGTGTGAAGCTCGTGCTGCAGGCCCTGCACGAGAACACGCTGCCGTTCGTCAACGGCGGCGAGCCCGTGGGGTGGGCGCCGGAGCTGCCGTCGTGGGTCTCGCTGGCGGTCATCGTGGTGACGCTCGGCGTCACAGCGGTGACGAGCATCGCGGCGTCGCGCCGTGACGAGCGCCGGGCCGCGGCGGTGCCGAGCGGGGACGCCGAGCGCGGCGCCTGAGCCGCCCGCCGGGAGCGCCGGCGCGTCAGCCGCCGGCCGCCCAGGGCCCGAGGACGAGGTTCCAGGCCCGGATCTCCACCTCGGCGATGACGCCCGCCCGCGCGAACGGGTCGTCCGCGAGGAGAACCTCGAGCGCCGCCGCGTCGGCCGTCTCGAACACGAGCAGGGCGCCCGGGGCGCCGTCCGTGAACGGGCCGGAGCCGCGGAGCAGCCCGCGGTCGGCCAGGCCGCCCAGGTAGGCGCGGTGCTCGGGGCGGACCTCGTCCTGCAGGTCGGCGCGCTGGTCGTACGTGTACCGGACGGCGAAGGTGGCCATGCCGCCATCCTGCCGCACGGGGGGTGGCGCCGCGCCACCCCGGGGCCGACCCGCCGGCCGGACCGGATCCGCGGGTCGGGCGGCCCGGGCGGCGGTGGCAGAGTGAGCGGCATGACCTCTGGCTCCGCCGCCCCGCGCACCCTGCTCACCGACGACCTGCTGGCCCGGGTGGCGCAGCGGGCGCCGGTGCACGACCGGGAGAACACCTTCCCCCACGCCGATCTGGACGAGCTGCGTGCGGCCGGCTACCTGCGGGCGTTCGTGCCGGAGCCGCTGGGCGGAGCGGGGCTGACGCTGGAGGAGGTGGCCCGGGAGCAGGTGCGGCTCGCCGGTGCGGCGCCCGCGACGGCGCTGTCGGTGAACATGCACCTGGTGGTCACCGGGATGGCGGCGGTGCTGGCGTCCCGCGGCGACGACTCGCTGGGGTTCGTGCTGCGCGACGCGGCCGCGGGGGAGGTGTTCGCGTTCGGGAACTCGGAGGCGGGCAACGACCTCGTGATGTTCGGCTCCCGCACCCGCGCGGAGTCCCAGCCCGACGGGGGCTACCGGTACCACGGCACGAAGATCTTCACGTCGCTGTCCCCGGTGTGGACCCGGCTGGCGACGTTCGGGCTGGACGCGGACCACCCCGACGGCCCGCGGCTGGTGCACGGCGTGGTGGCGCGCGCGGACGGGGGGATCGAGACGAAGGACGACTGGGACACGCTCGGGATGCGGGCGACGCAGAGCTGCACCACGGTGCTCGACGGCGCGTACGCGGCGCCGGAGCGGGTGTTCCGGGCGCTGCCGCCGGGACCGAGCGCGGACCCGTACGTGCTCGCGCTGTTCCAGGTGTTCGAGATCCTGCTGGCGGCGGTCTACACGGGGATCGGGCGCCGCGCGCTGGAGCTGGCGGTGGCGGCGGCGCACCGGCGGACGTCGATGAAGAACGACGGCCGGACCTACGCGCAGGACCCGGACATCCGGTGGCGGATCGCGGACGCCGCGATCGCGCAGGACGGCATCGAGCCGCAGGTATGGGCGCTCGCGCGGGACGTGGACGAGGCGGTGGACCACGGCGCGATGTGGTTCGCCAAGGTGGTGGGGCTGAAGGTCCGGGCCACGGAGACCGCCCGCGAGGTGGTGGACCGTGCGATCCGGGTGTCGGGGGGCGGGTCGTACTTCTCGCGCTCCGAGCTGGGCCGGCTGTACCGCGACGTGCTGGCGGGGTTGTTCCACCCGTCCGACGACGAGTCGGCGCACAGCACCGTCGCCAGCGCCTGGCTCGGTCCTGTCGAGCGCTGACGCCGCCCCGCGGACGCACGACGGCCCCGGGGCGGTTCGCCCCGGGGCCGTCGCGCGTCGTGCGTCGGGTCAGCCGCCGATCTCGGACTCGCAGCTCGCCGCGTACTCGACGCGGTTGCCGCAGGTGGAGCCGAAGTCCTCGTAGGCGCTGCCGAACTCAGACTCCCAGTACAGGCTGTCGCAGGCGGCGCCGCTGCCGGCCTCGCAGGCGTCCCACAGGGCGTCGAGCTCGGGGTCGTCGCCGTAGTTCTGCGCGCTAGTGCCGGTGCCGAGGTCGGTGCCCTCGTCGGTGCCGTCGTCGGTCGGGCCGGCGTCGCAGTACGTGCTGCCGTCGGTGGTGCCGCCGCAGGTGCTGCCGAACTCCTCGTACTCGGAGCCGGACGGGGCGCTGGTGTACAGGCTGTCGCAGGCGGCGAGGTCGCCGGCCGCGCAGGCGTCCCACAGGCCGTCGAGCTCGGCGTCGTCGCCGTAGGCCCACCGGGTCGGGTCGACGGAGGTGCAGAGCGTGCTCCCGTCCGTGCGCCCGCCGCAGGTGTCGCCGAACTCCTCGTCGTCGGAGCCGGACGGCGCCGCGTAGAAGAGGTCGTCGCACGCCTGCATGTCGCCGGACTCGCAGGACGAGCGCAGGTCCGCCATCTCGTTGTTGTGCGCGACGACCGCGGTGCCGATGAGGACGCCGACGACGATCCAGCTGAGCACGCCCAGGCCGCCGAGCACGACGCCGGCGATCGCGAACCCGCGGCCCTGCGTGCCGTTCTTCTTCGTCCGCCGCAGGCCGATGATGCCCAGGACCAGGGCGACGACGCCGGTGCCGAGGATGCCGGTGACCAGCGCCGCGATGGACACGCCGTCGGTGCGCGGGGCGGCCTGGTACTGGTTCGGGCTGTACGGGGCCTGCGGGTAGCCGCCGCCCGGGTAGCCGCCGCCGGGGTACCCGCCGCCCGGGTACCCGCCGCCGGGGTAGCCGGCACCGGGCTGCGGGGAGGACGAGCCGGGCTGCGGGTAGGACGTCCCGTACGAGCCGTCCGGACCGGACGGGGCGCCGTACGGCGCCGCGCCGGGCTGCTCACCCGTCGCGCCGGCGCCGGGCGCCGCGTACGGGGAGGAGGTCGGGTAGGCCGCGGTCGGCGCGTCGCCGCCGGGCGCCCCGTAGGGCGACGACGTGGGGTGGGCGGCGGTCGGCGCGTCGGAGCCGGGGGCGCCGTACGGCGAGGACGTCGGGTACGCCGCGGTCGGCGTCGTCGGGTACGCGGCGGTCGGCGCGTCCGAGCCCGACGCGGGCGGGGTCGGCCAGGACGGCGCCTCGTAGCCGGAGGGTGCGGGGCCGGAGGCCGACGAGGCCTCGTAGCCCGACGGCGCCGGCGCCGCCGGGCGCTCGGTGCCGGAGCCCGGGGTGGGCCAGGCGCTGCTGCCGGGCTGCTGCTCGGGCTGCTGCCCGGGTTCCGGCGTGGCGCTGCCGTCGTTCGACATGGACGTCCTCTCGCTTCCTGTGGCGGTCCTGTGCGCCACTATGGCAGACGGGGTGCGACCTGCGACGACGCCGTCCACGCCCGTCATGCCCCGTTCACCCGACGGCGGGTGACGGGTGGTCGACCGCACCGGTGGGTGCCCGGACGTCGGGGTGGCCGGCCTCACCAGCCCCGGGCGCGCCACGCGGGCAGGTGCGGCCGCTCCGACCCGAGCGTGGTGTCGCGGCCGTGCCCCGGGTACACCCAGGTGTCGTCGGGGAACCGCTGGAACACGCGCGTCTCCAGGTCGGCCATCAGCGAGGCGAAGGCGGCCGGGTCGGTGGTGCGGCCGGGGCCGCCGGGGAACAGCGAGTCGCCGGTCAGCAGGTGGACCCGGCCGGGAACGGCCCCCGGGGCGTGGGCGTCGTCGGGCTCCCGGTAGGCGAGCGCGACCGCGCCCGGGGTGTGGCCGCGCAGGGCGACGACGTCCAGCCGCAGCGCCCCGACCGTGACGACGTCGCCGTGGGCCAGCGCGCGAGGCTCCGTGGTCCCCGCGGCCTCGGCCACCGCCGCGGCGTCGTCGGCGCCGGCCGCGTGCGGGGCGCCGGTGGCGGCGAGCACGGCCGCGAGCGCGCCGAGGTGGTCGCGGTGCCGGTGGGTGGTGACGACGAGGGCCAGGCGGCCGGGCGGCACCGCGTCGGAGACCGCGCCCGCCGCGCCGAAGGGCGACCCCGCGCCGCCGGGCGACCCCGCGCCGCCGGGCGACCCTGCGCCGCCGGGCGACCCTGCGCCGCCGGGCGACCCCGCGCCGCCGGGCGACCCTGCGCCCACCAGGGCCAGCAGCCGGTCGGGCTCCGCCGCGGCGTCGACGAGCAGCCGCTCCCCGGTGCGCCGGCAGGCCAGCACGTAGGCCGCGTTGTCCATCGGCCCGACGGACACCTTGCGGAGCACCACCTCGTCGAGCACGCGCACCCCGGCCGGCCCGCCCGGCTCGACGTCGCCGGTGTAGCCGGCCGCCGCGGTCGCGCCGGAGCCGCCGTCCCGGCTCACGGCCGCCCCACCGCCTCGCGCCGGGGCTCCGGCGCGCCGCCGCGCGCGAGCGCCTCGTCGTGGCTGTGCACCGCCCGCACCAGCGCGAGGTGCGACAGCGCCTGCGGGACGTTGCCGATCATCCGGCCGGACGTCGGGTCGTACTCCTCGGCGAGCAGCCCGACGTCGGTCCGCACGCGGTCGAGGACGTCGAGGACGGCGGTCGCCCCCGCGACGTCGCCCTGCCGAGCGAGCGCGTCCGCGAGCCAGCCGGAGCAGGCGAGGAACGGGTGCTCGGACCCGCGCAGGCCGTCGTCGGTGCGCTCGGTCCGGTACCGGAGCAGCAGGCCGGGCGCGACCTCCAGCTCGGCGCGGATCGCCGCGACCGTCCCGAGCAGCCGCGGGTCGTCGGGCGGCAGGAAGCCGACGAGGACCAGCTGGAGCAGGGCGGCGTCGGTGTGCGTGGCACCGTAGTGCTGCACGAAGGTGCCGCGCTCGGCGTCCCAGGCGTGGGCGAGGACGTCGGCGTGCACGGCGTCCCGCTCGCGCCGCCACCGGTCGACCGGCCCGGGCAGGCCGTGCTCCTCGACGCCGCGCACGGCCCGGTCGAGGGCGACCCACGCCATGACCTTGGAGTGCGTGAAGTGCCGCGGCTCGCCGCGGACCTCCCAGATGCCGTTGTCGGGCCGGCGCCAGGTCCGGCACAGGTGGTCCACGAGGTGGGTCTGCAGGGACCACGAGTCGTCGCCCTCGGCCACGCCGGACGCCCGCGCGAGGTGCAGCGCCGCCATCACCTCGCCGAGCACGTCGTTCTGGACCTGGCCGACGGCCGCGTTGCCGACCCGCACGGGCCGGGACCCGGCGTAGCCCGGCAGGTGGTCGAGGGTGCGCTCGGGCAGCTCGCGGGAGCCGTCCACGCCGTACATGATCTGCACCTGGGCGGGGTCGCCGGCGACGGCGCGCAGCAGCCACTGCCGCCAGGCCTGCGCCTCGTGCCGGTAGCCGTGCTCGAGCAGGGCCTCGAGCGTCATGGCGGCGTCCCGCAGCCAGCAGTACCGGTAGTCCCAGTTCCGCTCGCCGCCGGGGTCCTCGGGGAGCGAGGTCGTCGCGGCCGCGACGATCCCGCCGGTCTCGGAGTCGGTGAGCAGCCGCAGCACGAGCAGCGACCGGACGACGGCGTCCCGGTAGGTGCCGCGGTACCGGGCGGACCGGGCCCAGCGCGCCCACTGGTGCTCGGTGGCCTCGACGCGGTGCGCGAGCCGCGGCGCCCGGGGCACCGGCCGCCAGGAGGGCACCCACGTCAGGGACAGCGTGACGCTCTCCCCCTCGGGGAGGACGAAATCGTCGGCGTGCCCGCGGTGCGGGCCGCCGCCGGGTCGCGGGAGCCGGTCGCCCCGCAGCACGAGGCTGTCCGGTCCGGCGACGGCGCGGATCACGTCGCCGTCCCCGTCGGCGTCGGGCACGCGGTGGACCCAGGGCACGACCGCGCCGTAGCCGAACCGCACGACCCACTCGTGCCGGAGCCGCACCGGGCCGCGCACGGCGGTCACCCGCCGGACGAGGTCGCAGCGGCCGTCCCCGAGCGGCATCGCGTCGAGGAGCACGGCGGTGCCGGTCGGCGTCTCGAAGGTCGTCTCGAGCACGAACGAGTCGTCGAGGTAGCGGCGCGTCACCCGGGTCGCGTCCGGCGCGGTCAGCAGCCAGCGGCCGTGCTCCGGCCCGCCGAGCAGCGCCGCGAAGCAGGCGGGGGAGTCGAACCGCGGCGGGCAGAGCCAGTCGACGGACCCGGCGCGGGACACGAGGGCGGCGGTGCGGCCGTCGCCCAGCACGGCGTAGTCGCCGATCGCGGTCGGCGCGGGGGTGGGGTCGGTCACGGCGACGGGATCGGGCACCCTCCCATCATGCGCCCGGCCTGCCACGACACCGCAGGTCGACCCGCCTTTACGGTTCGAACACATGTGCGCATGTCGGTGGTCCGCCGTAGCATGCTGCGCGTGAATGATCGTCTGGTGGTCCAGGGGGCCCGCGAGCACAACCTGCGCAACGTCGACCTGGACCTCCCGCGCGACAGGCTCATCGTCTTCACGGGCCTGTCCGGGTCGGGGAAGTCGTCGCTGGCCTTCGACACCATCTTCGCGGAGGGCCAGCGCCGCTACGTCGAGTCGCTGTCCGCGTACGCGCGGCAGTTCCTCGGGCAGATGGACAAGCCCGACGTCGACTTCATCGAGGGCCTGTCGCCCGCGGTGTCGATCGACCAGAAGTCGACCAACCGGAACCCGCGGTCGACCGTCGGCACAATCACCGAGGTCTACGACTACCTGCGCCTGCTGTTCGCCCGCGCGGGCACGCAGCACTGCCCGGTGTGCGGGGAGCGCGTGACCGCGCAGACCCCGCAGCAGATCGTCGACCGGCTGCTCGAGCTGCCGGAGGGCACCCGCTACCAGGTGCTCGCGCCGGTGGTCCGCGGCCGCAAGGGCGAGTACGCCGACCTGTTCAAGGAGCTGCAGGCCAAGGGCTTCGCCCGCGCCCGCGTGGACGGCGAGGTGGTGCAGCTGTCCGAGCCGCCGACGCTGGAGAAGAAGCTCAAGCACGACATCGAGGTCGTGGTCGACCGCCTGGTGTCCCGCGAGGGCGTGCAGCGCCGCCTGACCGACTCGGTGGAGACCGCGCTCGGCCTGGCCGGCGGGCTCCTGGTGGTCGACATGGTCGACCTGGACGCCGACGACCCCGAGCGCGAGCGCCGGTTCTCCGAGAACCGCGCGTGCCCGAACGACCACCAGCTCACGCTGGACGAGATCGAGCCCCGCACGTTCTCGTTCAACGCCCCGTACGGCGCCTGCCCGGAGTGCACCGGCATCGGCTCCCGCCTCGAGGTGGACCCCGAGCTGGTCGTCCCCGACGACGACCTGTCGCTGCGCGACGGCGCGGTGGCCCCGTGGGCCCAGATCTCCTCCGAGTACTTCGAGCGGGTGCTGACCGCCCTCGCCGACGACCTCGGGTTCTCGATGGACGCCCCGTGGCGGGCGCTGCCGGAGCGCGCGAAGAAGGCCGTGCTGTACGGCGAGAACCACAAGGTGCACGTCAAGTACAAGAACCGCTGGGGCCGCGAGCGGCAGTACTCCACCGGCTTCGAGGGCGTGGTGA
The DNA here is from genome assembly GCF_022346185.1 of Cellulomonas sp. ACRRI. Classification (GTDB taxonomy): domain Bacteria; phylum Actinomycetota; class Actinomycetes; order Actinomycetales; family Cellulomonadaceae; genus Cellulomonas. The sequence goes on from NZ_JAKRMS010000001.1 coordinate 34,827, forward strand.
CGTTCCTGGAGCGCCGCCACTCCGAGACCGAGTCCGAGTGGAGCAAGGAGAAGTACGAGGCGTACATGCGGGAGGTCCCGTGCCCCGTGTGCGAGGGCACCCGCCTCAAGCCCGAGGTGCTGGCCGTGCGGGTCGGGGGCAGGTCGATCGCCGAGGTCTGCGCGCTGCCCATCCGCGAGGCCAAGGAGTTCCTCGACACCCTCGAGCTCGGCGTGCGCGAGCGGCAGATCGCCGAGCAGGTGCTCAAGGAGATCCAGGCCCGCCTCGGCTTCCTGCTGGACGTCGGCCTCGACTACCTGTCGCTCATGCGCGCCGCGGCCACGCTGTCCGGCGGCGAGGCCCAGCGCATCCGCCTGGCGACGCAGATCGGCTCCGGCCTGGTCGGCGTGCTCTACGTCCTGGACGAGCCGTCCATCGGCCTGCACCAGCGGGACAACCGCCGGCTGATCGACACGCTCACCCGGCTGCGGGACCTCGGCAACACGCTCATCGTGGTCGAGCACGACGAGGACACCATCCGCACGGCGGACTGGATCGTCGACGTCGGCCCGGGCGCGGGGGAGCACGGTGGCAAGGTCGTGCACTCCGGCGACCTGGCGGGCCTGCTCGCCTCGCGCGAGTCGATGACCGGCGCGTACCTGTCCGGCCGCCGCTCCATCCCGATGCCGGCGCAGCGCCGCAAGGTCGACAAGAAGCGCCAGGTCACCGTGCACGGGGCCCGCGAGCACAACCTGCAGAACGTCGACGTGTCGTTCCCGCTCGGGACGTTCACGGCCGTCACCGGCGTGTCCGGGTCCGGCAAGTCGACGCTGGTCAACTCGATCCTCTACACCGTCATGGCCAACGAGCTGAACGGCGCCCGCCGGGTCGCGGGCCGGCACAAGCGGGTCAGCGGCCTCGAGCACCTGGACAAGGTGGTGCACGTCGACCAGGGCCCGATCGGCCGCACCCCGCGGTCCAACCCGGCGACCTACACCGGCGTCTGGGACCGGATCCGCAAGCTGTTCGCCGAGACGACCGAGGCGAAGGTCCGCGGGTACACCGCCGGGCGGTTCTCGTTCAACGTCAAGGGCGGCCGCTGCGAGGCCTGCTCGGGCGACGGCACGCTGAAGATCGAGATGAACTTCCTGCCGGACGTCTACGTGCCCTGCGAGGTGTGCCACGGCGCGCGGTACAACCGCGAGACGCTCGAGGTGCACTTCAAGGGCAAGACCGTCGCGGACGTGCTGGACATGCCGATCGAGGAGGCCGCCGAGTTCTTCGCCGCGGTGCCCGCGATCGCCCGGCACCTGACCACGCTCGTGGACGTCGGGCTCGGCTACGTCCGGCTCGGTCAGCCCGCGCCGACGCTCTCCGGCGGCGAGGCGCAGCGCGTGAAGCTCGCGACCGAGCTGCAGCGCCGGTCCACCGGCCGCACGGTCTACGTGCTGGACGAGCCGACGACGGGCCTGCACTTCGAGGACATCCGCAAGCTCCTCGGCGTCCTGCAGGGCCTGGTCGACAAGGGCAACAGCGTGATCGTCATCGAGCACAACCTGGACGTGATCAAGAACGCGGACTGGGTCGTGGACATGGGTCCGGAGGGCGGCTCCGGCGGCGGCACGGTCGTCGCGCAGGGCACCCCGGAGCAGGTCGCGCGGGTCGCGGCCAGCCACACCGGGCGGTTCCTCGCGGAGGTGCTGGACGAGCCCGCCGCGGTGCGCGCGAGCGCCTGAGGCGCCGGCCGGCCGTCATCCGACCGGGCGGGCCCCCGCGGACTCCAGCACCGCGGGGGCCGGCTCGGTCAGCACCGGGAAGGTCACCGACCGGGCGATGAAGCAGTGCTCGTGCGCCCGGCGGTGCAGGTCGGCGAGCTGGGCGTCCAGCCCGGCGCCGTCCCCCGCCGCGGAGCCGCCCGGTCGCACGGTGACCTGCGGCCTCAGCACGACCTCGGTGAACTGCCCGTGGCCGGCCGCCTCGACCCGCATGGTCCCGGTGGCCCGGTCCGTGTACCCGACGACCGCCACGCCCGACGTGGCGGCGAAGTGGAGGAACCAGAGCATGTGGCACTCGGCCAGCGCGGCGACGAGCAGCTCCTCGGGGTTGTGCCGCGCGGGGTCGCCCCGGAACGCGGGGTCGGCCGACGCGAGCAGGGTCGCCTTGCCGGCGACCCGCACCTCGTGGTCCCGGCTGTACGCCGCGTACCCGGTGGTCCCCGTGGCGCCCGCGCCCGTCCAGACGACGTCGGCGGCGTACTCGTGCAGCAGTCCCATGCGGCCGACCGTACCGGCGCGCCCGGCCGTCGGCGCCGCGAACTACGGTGGTCGGCATGGCTGACCCCGCCACCTACCGACCCGCGCCGGGGGAGATCCCGGACCAGCCCGGCGTCTACCGGTTCCGCGACAAGGACGGCCGGGTCATCTACGTCGGCAAGGCCAAGAGCCTGCGGTCCCGGCTGAACTCGTACTTCCAGGACGTCGCCGGCCTGCACCCCCGCACGCAGCAGATGGTGACGACGGCCGCGTCCGTGCAGTGGACCGTGGTCGGCACCGAGGTCGAGGCGCTGGCGCTGGAGTACTCCTGGATCAAGGAGTTCGACCCGCGGTTCAACGTGAAGTACCGCGACGACAAGTCCTACCCGTACCTGGCCGTGACGCTCGCCGACCAGTTCCCGCGGGTGCAGGTCATGCGCGGCGCCAAGCGGCCCGGCACCCGGTACTTCGGGCCGTACGCGCACGCCTGGGCGATCCGGGAGACCGTCGACCTGCTGCTCCGGGTGTTCCCGGTGCGGACCTGCTCGGCGGGCGTGTTCAAGCGCGCGAAGCAGCAGGGCCGGCCGTGCCTGCTCGGCTACATCGACAAGTGCTCCGCCCCGTGCGTCGGCAAGATCTCGCAGGAGGACCACCACGTCCTCGCGGAGGAGTTCGCCGACTTCATGGCGGGCGACACCGCGCGGTTCACCAAGCGGCTCACGGCGCGGATGCAGGAGGCCGCGGCGGAGATGGACTACGAGCGCGCGGCCCGGCTGCGCGACGACATCGGGGCCCTCAAGCGCGCGACCGAGAAGAACGCCGTGGTGCTGTCCGACGGCACCGACGCGGACATCTTCGCGCTGGCCGGGGACGAGCTCGAGGCCGCGGTGCAGGTGTTCCACGTCCGGGACGGCCGGATCCGCGGCCAGCGCGGCTGGGTGGTCGAGAAGGTCGAGGACGTCACCGACGCCCAGCTCGTCGAGCACCTGCTCCAGCAGGTCTACGGCGACGCGCCGGGCGGTGACGCCGGTGCAGCAGCGGCCGGCGCGGCGGCGGGCTCGGTCCCGCGCGAGGTCCTGGTCCCGGTGCTGCCGGACGACCTGGAGCAGGTGCAGGCCTGGCTGTCCGGGCTGCGCGGCAGCCGGGTGCACGTCCGGGTGCCGCAGCGCGGCGAGAAGCACGAGCTGGCGGAGACGGTCCGGAAGAACGCGGAGCACGCGCTCGCGCTGCACCGGACCCGCCGTGCCGGGGACCTCACCACCCGCAGCCAGGCGCTGCAGGAGATCCAGGAGGCGCTGGGGCTGGACTCCGCGCCGCTGCGGATCGAGTGCTACGACGTGTCGCACAACCAGGGCACGTTCCAGGTGGCGTCGATGGTGGTGTTCGAGGACGGGCTGCCCCGCAAGAGCGAGTACCGGACGTTCGGCATCCGCGGCCCGGAGGGCACCGGCGCGCGCGACGACACCGCGGCGATGCACGAGGTGATCACCCGCCGGTTCCGCCGCTACCTCGCCGAGCGCGAGCAGGCGGGGGACCTGGAGCTCGGGCTGGGGGAGGACCAGGTCGCCGAGGCGCTGGCGGACGCCGACGCCGGACCGGTGCGGTCGGGCCCGATCGACGAGACGACCGGCCGCCCGCAGCGGTTCGCGTACCCGCCGAACCTGGTCGTGGTCGACGGCGGTCCGCCGCAGGTCGCCGCCGCCGCGGCCGCCCTGGCGGAGCTCGGCATCGACGACGTCGCGCTGTGCGGCCTGGCCAAGCGGCTGGAGGAGGTGTGGCTGCCGGGGGAGGACTACCCGGTGATCCTGCAGCGGTCGTCGGAGGGGCTGTACCTGCTGCAGCGCGTCCGCGACGAGGCGCACCGGTTCGCGATCACCGCGCACCGCAAGAAGCGCAGCAAGGGCATGACCGTGTCGGCGCTGGACACCGTGCCCGGGCTCGGCCCCGCGCGGTCGGCGGCGCTGCTGAAGCACTTCGGCTCGCTCAAGCGGCTCAGGGCGGCGACGGCGGAGGAGATCGCCACCGTGCCCGGCATGGGCGCGCGCACGGCGGCGGCCGTGGTGGCGGCTCTCGCCGGCGCCGCCGAGCCCACGGGCGTCCCCGGCCCGGCCGCCGACCCGGCGACCCCGGCCGCCGACCCGGCGACCCCGACCGGCGGTGCGCCTGGCATGCTGGGCGCATGAGCGACGAGACCTCGCCGATCACCGTCCCGCACGGCATCCCCGCGATCGAGGCGGCGACCGAGGCGCCCCGCGTCGGGCAGCCGCACGTCCTGATCATCACCGGCATGTCCGGCGCCGGCCGCACCCGCGCCGGCGCGGTCCTGGAGGACATGGGCTGGTACGTCGTGGACAACCTGCCGGCGCAGATGCTCACGCACCTGGTCGGCATGCTGACCCACGGCGGGCCGCCGAGCGCGGACCTGCGGATCGCGGCCGTGGTGGACGTACGGGGCCGGGAGTTCTTCGCCGACCTGCTCGCCGTGCTCGCCCAGCTCCGCGAGTCCGGCATCGACTACCGGATCCTGTTCCTCGACGCCTCGGACGAGGTGCTCGTGCGCCGGTACGAGCAGGTGCGCCGCCCGCACCCGCTGCAGGGCGAGGGCCGGATCCTCGACGGCATCACCGCCGAGCGCAGCCTGCTGCAGGACATCCGGGAGCGCGCGGACGTGCTGATCGACTCCTCGGAGACGAACGTGCACGAGCTCGGCCGCATCGTGCGCGGCGCGGTGTCCTCGGAGCAGGAGGAGGACGCGCTGCGGGTCAACGTCCTGTCCTTCGGCTTCAAGTACGGCATCCCGCTGGACGCGGACCACGTCGTCGACGTCCGGTTCCTGGCCAACCCGTACTGGATCACCGAGCTGCGGCACATGTCCGGCCGGGACGCCCCCGTGCGCGACTACGTGCTCGGCCTGCCGGGCGCGGTCGACTTCGTGGACCGGTACGTCGACGCACTGGAGCCGGTGCTCGCCGGGTACCTGGCGGAGGAGAAGCGCTACGTGACGATCGCGGTGGGCTGCACGGGCGGCAAGCACCGCTCGGTCGCGATCAGCGAGGCCATCGCCGAGCGGCTGCGCCACCGGGGCCAGCGCGTCACCGTGGCCGCGCGCGACCTCGGCAAGGAATGAGCCCGTCCCGCGACGGGCACCCCGCGTTCGTCGCCCTGGGCGGCGGGCACGGGCTGTCCGCGTCCCTGTCGGCGCTGCGTCGCGTCACGGACCGGCTGACGGCGGTCGTGACGGTCGCGGACGACGGCGGCTCCTCCGGGCGGCTGCGCGACGAGCTCGACGTGCTGCCGCCCGGCGACCTGCGCATGGCGCTGTCCGCGCTGTGCGACGACTCCGACTGGGGCCGCACCTGGCGCGACGTCCTGCAGCACCGGTTCACCTCGGCCGGCGACCTGGACAAGCACGCGGTCGGCAACCTGCTGATCGTGGCGCTCTGGGAGCTGCTCGGCGACACCGTGGACGGCCTCGACTGGGTCGGCCGGCTGCTGGGCGCGCGCGGCCGCGTGCTGCCCATGGCCGCGGTGCCGCTGGCGATCGAGGCGGACGTGCGCCGCGCGGACGGCTCCGTCGAGCTGGTCCGCGGGCAGAGCCACGTGGCCGTCGCCCGGGACCCGATCGAGGCGGTGCGGCTGCTGCCGGACCGCCCGCCGGCGCTGCCCGAGGCCGTGGCGGCCGTCGAGGAGGCCGACTGGGTCGTCCTCGGGCCCGGGTCCTGGTACACCTCCGTGATCCCGCACCTGCTCGTGCCGGACCTGGCGGCCGCGCTGCACCGGACCCGGGCCCGCAAGATCGTGCTGCTCAACCTCAGCCCGGACGCGGAGACCGCGGGCATGGGCCCGTGCGAGCACCTCGACGCGCTGCGGCAGCACGCGCCGGAGCTCCGGCTGGACGCGGTCATCGCGGACCCCGGGTCGGTGGAGGACGTCGACGAGCTCGAGGAGCGCACCCGCGCGCAGGGCGGCCGGCTCCTGCTGCGGCAGGTCCGGCGCGGCGACGGCACGCCCCGGCACGACGCGCTGCGGCTGGCCGCGGCGATCAGCGACGTGGTCGAGGGCTACCTCGGCGACGTCGGCGCACCCCAGGGAATGGCAGGATGACCGCATGGCTCTGACGGCACAGGTGAAGGACGAGCTTGCGCGGCTCCAGGTCGACAAGACGTCGTGCCGGAAGGCGGAGGTGTCGGCGACGCTCCGGTTCGCGGGCGGGCTGCACATCATCTCGGGACGGATCGTCATCGAGGCGGAGCTGGACACGGGCATGGCGGCCCGCCGGCTGCGCACCGCGATCGCCGAGGTGTACGGCCACCAGTCCGACGTCGTCGTGGTGTCCGGCGGCGGCCTCCGTCGCGGCAACCGGTACGTCGTGCGGGTGGTGAAGGACGGCGAGTCCCTCGCCCGGCAGACCGGCCTGCTGGACAACCGCGGGCGCCCGGTGCGCGGGCTGCCGCCCCAGATCGTGTCCGCGGGCGTGCAGGAGGCCGAGGCGGCGTGGCGCGGGGCGTTCCTCGCGCACGGCTCGCTGACCGAGCCCGGCCGGTCCTCGGCGCTGGAGGTCACGTGCCCCGGCCCGGAGGCCGCGCTGGCGCTCGTCGGTGCGGCGCGCCGGCTGCAGATCCCGGCGAAGGCCCGCGAGGTCCGGGGCGTGGACCGGGTGGTCATCCGGGACGGCGACGCGATCGCCGCGATGCTGGCCCGGCTCGGGGCGCACGACACGCTGCTGGTCTGGGAGGAGCGCCGGGTGCGCCGCGAGGTCCGCGGCACGGCGAACCGCCTGGCGAACTTCGACGACGCGAACCTGCGCCGCTCGGCGCGGGCCGCGGTCGCGGCGGGCGCGCGCGTGGAGCGGGCGTTCGAGATCCTGGGCGCCGACGTGCCCGAGCACCTGCGCGAGGCGGGGGAGCTGCGGCTCGCCCACAAGGAGGCCTCGCTGGAGGAGCTCGGCAAGCTCGCCGACCCCGTGCTCACCAAGGACGCGGTGGCGGGCCGGATCCGCCGCCTGCTGGCGACGGCCGACAAGCGCGCGGCCGACCTCGGCATCCCGGACACCGAGTCCGGGCTGAGCCCCGACCTGCTGGACCTCTAGCGGGCCACGGGGCAGCGGGTGAAAGGCCGTCCGCACCACGGACGGCCGTCCCGCCGGCCAGACCTAGGTCCCTGCGCCACCTCGCGTGCGGGTATAGGCTCTAGGCCATCCGGAGATGTTCTGAGGGTCAAGATCGTGTGACCGCGGCGTTTCCGGAGCGCACACCGGCGTGCGCAGTCCATCACCGCAACAGTGTGCGCTGGCCTGTGCCGGCGCGTGCCGAGGAGGGCAAGTGACCATCAAGGTCGGCATCAACGGCTTCGGCCGCATCGGGCGCAACTTCTACCGGGCCATCGTGGCGTCGGGCGCCGACATCGAGATCGTCGGCGTCAACGACCTGACGGACAACAAGACGCTGGCTCACCTGCTCAAGTACGACACCGTGCTGGGCCGCTTCCCGCTGAGCGTCGACTTCGACGACGACAACATCATCGTCGACGGCAAGAACATCCGCGCCCTCGCGGAGCGCGACCCGGCCAACCTCCCCTGGGCCGAGCTGGGCGCCGACATCGTGATCGAGTCGACCGGCTTCTTCACGGACGCCGAGAAGGCCAAGGCGCACATCGCCGCCGGTGCCAAGAAGGTCATCATCTCCGCCCCGGCGAAGAACGAGGACGGCACCTTCGTCGTCGGCGTGAACCACGAGTCGTACGACCCGGCCACGCAGCACATCATCTCGAACGCGTCGTGCACCACGAACTGCCTCGCCCCGCTGGCGAAGGCGCTCAACGACTCGATCGGCATCGAGCGTGGCCTCATGACCACGATCCACGCCTACACGGGTGACCAGAACCTGCAGGACGGCCCGCACCGCGACCTGCGTCGCGCCCGCGCCGCCGCGCAGAACATCGTCCCGACCTCGACCGGCGCCGCCAAGGCCGTCGCGCTCGTGCTGCCGGAGCTGAAGGGCAAGCTGGACGGCTACGCCCTGCGCGTCCCGACCATCACCGGCTCGGCGACCGACCTCACCTTCACCGCCTCGCGCGAGGTCACGGTGGACGAGGTCAACGCCGCGGTGAAGGCCGCCGCCGAGGGCCCGCTCAAGGGCGTCCTGGCGTACGTCGAGGACGAGATCGTGTCCTCCGACATCGTCACCGACCCGCACCAGAGCATCTTCGACTCGAAGCTGACCAAGGTGTCGGGCGACCTGGTGAAGGTCGTGTCCTGGTACGACAACGAGTGGGGCTACTCCAACTCCCTCGTCACCCTCACCTCCTACGTCGGCGAGCGTCTCTGACCCTCAGCCGTCGGTAGCGACGCACATGCGCCCGCGCACGCCGGGGTCGGCCTTCCGACCCCGGCGTGTCGCGGGCGCCGTCATGGACAGCCCCGGTCGTCGGTCCCGACGGCCCCGCGGAGCAAGGTAGGCAAGCATGAAGACCATCGAGGACCTCGGCGACCTGCGCGGCAAGCGCGTGCTCGTCCGTTCCGACTTCAACGTGCCGCTCGACGGCACGACCATCACCGACGACGGCCGCATCCGCGCCGCGCTGCCCACGCTGAAGGGCCTGCTCGACGCCGGCGCCCGCGTGGTCGTCACCGCGCACCTCGGCCGCCCGAAGGGCGAGCCCGACGCGAAGTACTCGCTGGCCCCCGTCGCCGCCCGCCTCGGCGAGCTGCTCGGCCAGCCGGTCGCCCTCGCGCAGGACGTCGTCGGCGACTCCGCCAAGGCGACCGTCGCGGCGCTCGAGGACGGCCAGATCGCGCTGCTCGAGAACATCCGGTTCGACGCGCGCGAGACGTCCAAGGACGACGCCGTGCGCGGCGAGCTCGCGGACGAGCTGGCCCAGCTGGCCGACGCGTTCGTCTCCGACGGCTTCGGCGTCGTGCACCGCAAGCAGGCGTCCGTCTACGACGTCGCGCTGCGCCTGCCGCACGCGGCCGGCACGCTCGTCCTGACCGAGGTCGAGGCGCTGCGCAAGGCCGTCGAGGACCCGGAGCGCCCGTACGTCGTCGTGCTCGGCGGCTCGAAGGTCTCCGACAAGCTCGGCGTCATCGCGAACCTGCTGACCAAGGCCGACAAGCTGCTCATCGGCGGCGGCATGATGTTCACCTTCCTCAAGGCCCAGGGCCTCGAGGTCGGCTCCTCGCTGCTCGAGGAGGACCAGGTCGAGACGGTCAAGGGCTACCTCGCGCAGGCGCAGGAGTCCGGCGTCGAGATCGTCCTCCCGGTCGACGTCGTCGCGGCCGACGGCTTCGCGGCCGACGCCCCGCACGAGACCGTCGACGCGGACAAGATCCCCGCCGGCAAGATGGGCCTGGACATCGGCCCGAAGTCGGGCGAGCTGTTCCGCGCGGCCATCCTCGACGCGAAGACCATCGCCTGGAACGGCCCCATGGGCGTGTTCGAGTTCCCGGCGTTCGCCGAGGGCACCAAGGCCGTCGCGCAGGCGCTCGTCGACACCGACGGCTTCTCCATCGTCGGCGGCGGCGACTCGGCCGCGGCCGTGCGCCGGCTCGGCTTCGACGAGGCGGGCTTCGGCCACATCTCCACCGGCGGCGGCGCGTCGCTGGAGCTCCTCGAGGGCAAGACCCTCCCCGGCATCGCGGTCCTGGAGGACTGATCCACATGGCACGTACCCCCCTGATCGCGGGCAACTGGAAGCTCAACCTCGACCACCACGAGGCCGTGCACCTGGTGCAGAAGCTCGCGTGGACCCTGAAGGACGCCAAGCACGACTTCGGCACCGCCGAGGTCGTCGTCCTGCCGTCGTTCACCAACATCCGCTCCGTGCAGACCCTGGTCGACGCGGACAAGCTGGAGATCGGCTACGGCGCGCAGGACGTGTCGCAGCACGCGTCCGGCGCGTACACCGGCGAGGTCTCCGCCGCGCAGCTCGCGAAGCTCGGCGTGACCTACGTGGCCACCGGCCACTCGGAGCGCCGCGAGTACCACGGCGAGTCGGACGCGGTCGTGGCGGCCAAGACGGTCGCCGCGCTCGGCGCCGGCATCACCCCGATCGTGTGCGTCGGAGAGGGCCTGGAGATCCGCAAGGCGGGCACCCACGTCGAGTACACGCTGACGCAGCTCGAGGGCTCGCTCGCGGGCGTCACCGAGGAGCAGGCGAAGACCGTCGTCATCGCCTACGAGCCCGTCTGGGCCATCGGCACCGGCGAGGTCGCCACCCCCGAGGACGCCCAGGAGGTCTGCGAGGCCATCCGCGGCAAGCTCGCCGAGCTGTACTCGGCCGAGGTCGCCGACGCCGTCCGCGTGCTCTACGGCGGCTCGGTCAAGTCCGGCAACGCCGCGCAGATCATCGGCAAGCCCGACGTCGACGGCGCGCTCGTCGGCGGCGCGTCGCTCGACGCGGAGGAGTTCGCCAAGATCGCGCGCTTCTCCGAGCACGTCGGCGCCTGAGCCACCCCGGCCACCCGGGCGACGCGCCCCCGGTCCGGCCTGTCGTGCTGGATTCCCCGGGGCTGCGTCGCCTACCCTGGACCGCGGTCCACCCGACCGACCCCGCCCGGGGGTCCCCGACAGCGAGAAGAGCCAGACCCGCCGTGACAGCCCTCACCATCGCCCTCCAGGTCCTCCTGGTGGTCACGAGCCTGCTGCTCGTCCCGCTCGTCCTGCTGCACAAGGGCAAGGGCGGTGGTCTGTCCGACATGTTCGGCGGCGGCATCACCAGCAGCGCCGGGTCCTCCGGCGTGGCCGAGCGCAACCTCAACCGCATCACCGTGGGCGTCAGCCTGGTGTGGGCGGTCGTGATCGTGCTGCTCGGTCTCATCGAGCGCGTGAGCTGAGGGAGACGACCCAATGGCGAGCGGAAGTGCGATCCGCGGGTCCCGCGTCGGTGCGGGCCCCATGGGCGAGGCCGAGCGCGGCGACGCCGCCCCCCGCATCTGGATCTCCTACTGGTGCGCGAACGGCCACGAGACCCGCCCGTCCTTCGCGGAGGAGGCGGCGGCCGAGGCCCCCGAGATGTGGGACTGCCCGCGCTGCGGGTTCCCCGCCGGCCAGGACGAGGCGAACCCGCCGTCCCCCGTGCGCAACGAGCCCTACAAGACCCACCTGGCCTACGTGAAGGAGCGCCGGTCCGCCGAGGACGGCGAGGCGATCCTCGACGAGGCGCTGGCCGCGCTCCGCGCGCGCCGTCGCGGCGGGGTGCGCTGACCCAGCGCCCGCACGCAGCACCCGGCCGAGGGCCCCGCAGCACGAGCTGCGGGGCCCTCGGCGCGTCCGGGCTCGCCTCCAGGCCGTCGCCTCTCCCCGCGAGGTCGGGGGTTCCGCCCGAGGTCGTCGGTTGCGCCACCGCCGGAGCGGCCGGAACCGACGACCTCGACCAGGGGGCGGGCGTGAGGCCGGGCCGGGCGCGGACATCCGCCGGTCCGGACGACCCGGCGCGGCATGCCGAGGTCGATGGTTCCGGGCGAGGTCGCCGATCGCGCCGGCGCCCGGGTGGCGGAGCCGGCGCGGGACGGCCGAGGGCCCCGCAGCCACCCGGCTGCGGGGCCCTCGTGCCGTGCGGGGGAGTGCCGGCGGCTACGCGGCGCCCTGCGACGCGCCGACCTCGGCGACCGCGGCCGCGTCGACCAGCCACAGGGTCGCCTCCGTGCCGCGGGCGCCCGCGGCCGGGGTCGTCGCCACCGGCGCGTCGGACAGCGCCGACGCGACGGCCGCCGCCTTCTCGGCGCCCGCCGCGACGACCCACACCTCGCGTGCCGCGCGGATGGACTCGAACGTCAGCGAGACCCGCTCGGGCGGCGGCTTGGGGGAGCCGTGGACCCCCACGGTCGGGACGCCGGTGACGTCGACGCCCTCATGCCCCGGGAACAGCGACGCCACGTGGCCGTCGGGGCCCATGCCGAGCATGAGCACGTCGAACGTCGGCACGTCGGCGCCCTCGGGCGCGAACGCCGCGAGCTCGGCGGCGTAGGCCGCGGCCGAGTCCTCCGGGGTCGCGATGCCGGCTCCCGCGTCGAGCGGTCGCATCGGGTGCACGTTCGCCGCCGGCAGGGCGTCGCCGAGCCCGTCGATCAGCGCGGAGCGCGCCTGGGTCTCGTTCCGGTCGGCGTCGCCGTCGGCGAGGAACCGCTCGTCGCCCCACCACAGGTGCACGCCCGACCAGTCGACGGCCGCGCGGGCCGGCGAGGCGGCCACCGCGGCGAGCGTCTTGATCCCGACGGTGCCGCCGGTGAGCACGACGTGCACGGGCGCGGCGGCCGACTGCAGGTCGACGAGCCGCGTGATGAGCCGCGCGGCGGTCGCCTCGGCCAGGGTGTCCGCGTCCGGGTGCACGAGCACCGTGCGCGGGGCGCCCGTCCCCGTGGCGGCCGTCACGCGCCCACCTTCGTCAGGCCCTTGCGCAGCACCTCGCCGTAGACCTCGTCGGCGTCGAGCCGGCGGAGCTCCTCGGCCAGGCACTCGCGCAGCTGCCGGATCGGCAGGGCGATCCGGTGCTCCGGCTGGTCCGGCTGGCGCAGGGCGGCGGTCTTGCCGTCGGGCCGGTCGAGCACGATGGGGCCGGACTTCCGCTCGAGCCGCACCTGGGTGATCGCCGGGGCGTCGGCCTGGCGCTCGATGTCGACCGGGCAGTTCAGCGCCCAGCCCAGCCACGCCGCCATGAGGTCGACGGACGGGTGGGTGCTCTCGCCCGACACGACGGCGCGGGTGACGGGCTCGAACGGCGGCTGGTCCAGCGTCGCCGCGATCAGCCCGCGCCACAGGGTGGTGCGGGTCCACGCGAGGTCGGTGTCGCCCTCGGCGTAGCCGCCGGCGAGCCGGTGCAGCGCGTCCGAGGGGTCGGTGCACTCGGTGCTGTCGGTGATCCGGCGCCGGGCGAGCTGGCCCAGCGGGTGCTGGGACGGGTCGTCGGGCACCCGGTACGGCCACCAGGCGACGATCGGGGCGTCGGGCAGCAGCAGGGGGAGCACGAGGGTGTCCAGGTGCCGTGCCTGCGCGGCGGACGGGTGCAGCAGCACGACCTCGGAGGCGCCGGCGTCGCCGCCGAGCCGGATCTGGGCGTCGAGCTCGGAGTCGTCGCCCTCGGGGCCGGACTCGGTGAGCACGATGACGCGGCAGGGGTGCTCGCGGCTCGCGTCGTTGGCGGCCGCGATGGCGGCCTCGGGGTCGTTCGCGCCGACGTCGATGAGGAGCGTCAGCACGCGCCCGAGGGCGACGGCGCCGCCCTCCTCGCGCTCCTGCACCAGCCGCTTGTTGATGTCCCGGGTGGTCGTCTTGGGCAGGTCGATGATCACGGTCGCCTCCAGGTCCGTCCGTCGCGCTCCATCATGCGGTCGGCCGACTCCGGCCCCCAGGTGCCGGCGCGGTACGGCTCCGGCTTGCCCTTGCTCGCCCAGTACTGGGTGATGGGGTCGAGGATCTTCCAGGAGAGCTCGACCTCCTCGTGCCGCGGGAACAGCGGCGGGTCGCCCAGCAGGACGTCGAGGATGAGGCGCTCGTAGGCCTCGGGGGACGACTCGGTGAACGCGTGGCCGTAGCCGAAGTCCATCGTGACGTCGCGGACCTCCATCGCGGTGCCCGGCACCTTGGCGCCGAACCGCAGCGTGACGCCCTCGTCGGGCTGCACGCGGATGACCAGCGCGTTCTTGCCGAGCTCCTCGGTCGCGGTGGACTCGAAGGGCAGGTGCGGCGCCTTCTTGAACACGACGGCGATCTCGGTGACGCGGCGGCCGAGGCGCTTGCCGGTGCGCAGGTAGAACGGGACGCCGGCCCAGCGGCGGGTGTCCACGTCGACGCGGATGGCGGCGAAGGTCTCGGTGGTCGAGTTCGGGTCGAAGCCGCCCTCGTCCAGGTAGCCGACGACCTTCTCGCCGCCCTGCCAGCCCTCGGCGTACTGCCCGCGGGCGGTGTGCTTGCCGATGTCCTTGGGCACGCGCACCGCGGACAGGACCTTGATCTTCTCGGCCGTCAGGTCGTGCGCGTCGAACGTGACCGGCTCCTCCATCGCCGTGAGGGCGAGGAGCTGCAGCAGGTGGTTCTGGATGACGTCGCGCGCGGCGCCGATGCCGTCGTAGTACCCGGCGCGGCCGCCGACGCCGATGTCCTCGGCCATCGTGATCTGCACGTGGTCGACGTAGTTGGCGTTCCAGATCGGCTCGAACAGCTGGTTGGCGAACCGCAGCGCCAGCAGGTTCTGCACCGTCTCCTTGCCGAGGTAGTGGTCGATGCGGAACACGTCGTCCGGGTGGAACACCGAGGACACGACGTCGTTGAGCTCGCGGGCCGACTGCAGGTCGTGGCCGAACGGCTTCTCGATGACGACGCGGCGCCAGGCGTCCTCGACGGACTCCGAGAGGCCGGAGCGGGCCAGCTGCTTGCAGACCACGGGGAACGCGCTCGGCGGCACCGACAGGTAGAACGCGTGGTTGCCGCCGGTGCCGCGGGTGACGTCGAGGTCCTCGACGGTCTTGCGCAGCCGGTCGAACGCGTCGTCGTCGTCGAAGGTGCCCTGGACGAACCGGATGCCCTCGGACAGCTGGCGCCAGGTCGACTCCCGGAACGGGGTGCGGGCGTGCTCCTTCACGGAGTCGTGCACGATCTGCGCGAAGTCCTGGTCCTCCCAGTCGCGCCGGGCGAACCCCGTGAGCGCGAAGCCGGGCGGGAGCAGGCCGCGGTTGGTGAGGTCGTAGACCGCGGGCATGAGCTTCTTGCGGGCGAGGTCGCCGGTCACCCCGAAGATCACCAGGCCCGAGGGCCCGGCGATCCGGGGGAGCCGGCGGTCGCGCGGGTCGCGGAGCGGGTTGTGCTCCGCGGTGACCTTCGCGGGCCTCACTCGGCCACCTGCTCCAGGCCGCCGCGGACGGTGTCGAGCAGCTCGGCCCAGGACTTCTCGAACTTGTCGACGCCCTCGCGCTCGAGCTGGTCGGTGACCTCGTCGATCGCGATGCCGAGGCCGGCGAGCCGGTCGATGACGTCCTGCGCCTCGGCCTGGGTGCCGGTGACGGTGTCGCCGCGGAAGTCGCCGTGGTCGGCGACGGCCTGCAGCGTGGCCTCGGGCATGGTGTTGACGACGCCGGCGACGACCAGCTCGTCGACGTACCGGGTGTCGGGGTACGCCTTGTCCTTGACGCCCGTGGACGCCCACAGCGGACGCTGCGGCTTCGCGCCGGCCGCGGCGAGGGCCTGCCAGCGGTCGCCGGCGACGACCTCCTCGTAGACGCCGTAGGCGAGGCGGGCGTTGGCGATGGCGGCCTTGCCGCGCAGCTCCGCGGCCTCGGGGGAGCCGAGCTCGTCCAGCCTCGGGTCGATCGCCGCGTCCACGCGGGACACGAAGAACGACGCGACCGAGGCGATGGGGGCGAGGTCGTGCCCGTTGGCCTTCGCCCGCTCCAGGCCCTCGAGGAACGCGTCGAGCACGGCGCGGTACCGCTCGAGGGAGAAGATCAGCGTGACGTTGACGCTGATGCCGTCGGCGAGCACCTCGGTGATCGCGCGCAGGCCGTCGAGCGTCGCGGGGATCTTGATGAACAGGTTCGGCCGGTCGACGGTCGACCACAGCGCGCGGGCCGAGTCGACGGTCGCCTGGGCGTCGTGCGCGAGCCGGGGGTCGACCTCGATCGACACGCGGCCGTCCACGCCGTCCGTGGCGTCGTAGACGGGGCGCAGCACGTCGGCGGCCTCGCGCACGTCGTCGGTCGTGATCGCGAAGACGGCGCCGTCCACGTCGGTGCCCTGCGCCCGCAGCTGCTTCAGCTGCTCGTCGTAGGACTCGCCCTTGGCCAGCGCGCTCGCGAAGATCGTCGGGTTCGTCGTGACCCCGACGACGCGGCGCCCGGCCACGAGGTCCTTCAGGTTCCCGGTGCGCAGCCGCTCCCGGGACAGGTCGTCCAGCCAGACCGCGACGCCCGCGTCGGCCACCCGGTCGAGCGGCGTGATGCCCTCTGTCATCGTCGTGCCACCTCACTTCTCGCCCCGGACTCCGGGCCGGGGCGTCGACGGTCGGGCCCGTCCTGACCAGGCCGGGCGCCGCTCACGCCCGGTCCTGATTCCCCCGGGGCCGGGCGTGCGTTTCGAGCCTAGACCCGCCGGGCGGGGGTCCGCCGTCCGGTCCGCCACCGCGAGGGCCCGGGGCGACGGACGTCACACGGCCGGGACCCTGGTCCCAGGCGGTTCACGGCCGCATCTGCTGCCCGGGGGGCCGTACGATGGTCGGGATCATCCGCGGGGCCGTCGGCCGGCGCGGTCCAGCGACGGGCGGAGGACCGGAGCGTGCGCACGATGAGCCCAGCCGCTCCCGCCGGGGCCTCGTCGCGGGCCCCCGGTGCCCGGGCCCAGGACGGCCGGAGCGCGCTGCGGCGCCGCGTGGCGGCCTACGTGGCCCTCACCAAGCCGCGGGTCATCGAGCTGCTGCTCGTCACCACGCTGCCGACGATGATCCTGGCGCAGGGCGGGTTCCCGCCGATCGGGCTGGTGCTCGCCACGCTGGTCGGCGGGGCCGCCGCGGCGGGCGCGGCGAACGTGCTCAACTGCTACCTCGACCGCGACATCGACCAGGTGATGAACCGCACCAAGCGTCGTCCGCTGGTCACGGGGGAGATCACCCCGCGCGCCGCGCTGGTGTTCGGTCTGGCCCTGGGCGTCGGCTCGCTGCTGTGGCTCGCGCTGCTGGTCAACGTGCCGTCCGCGCTGCTCACCGGCGGCGCGATCCTCATCTACGTCGTCGGCTACACGATGATCCTCAAGCGGCGCACGCCGCAGAACATCGTCTGGGGCGGCGCCGCCGGCTGCATGCCGGTGCTGATCGGCTGGTCCTCGGTGACCGGCGGGCTGTCCTGGGCCGCGGTGCTGCTGTTCGGCGTGATCTTCTTCTGGACGCCGCCGCACTACTGGCCGCTGTCGATGAAGTTCCGCAAGGACTACGCCGCCGCCGGGGTGCCGATGCTGCCGGTCGTCGCGGCCGAGTCGAAGGTCGCGAAGGAGATGATCGCGTACACCGTCGCGATGATCGCCTGCTCGCTGCTGCTGGTGCCGGTCGCCGGGATGACCTGGGTGTACGCGGTCGTCGCGACCGTGCTCGGCGTGTGGTTCCTCTGGTCGAACGTCGCGCTGTACCGTCGCGCCCAGGACCCGAGCCGCGGCAAGCTCCGCGCGATGTCGGTGTTCCACGGGTCGATCACGTACCTGTCGCTGCTGTCGGTCGCGGTGGCGGTCGACGTGTTCCTCCCGCTCTGACCCACCGAGACGGCCGCGGGGAGGCACCGGCATGACGGACGAGCAGCCGGCGGCCCCCGCCCTGCGCGCCGCCCTCGACGGCTACCTCGCCCACCTCACCGTCGAGCGCGGGCTGTCGGCCAACACGCTGGCCGCGTACCGGCGCGACCTCAGCCGGTACGTGGACCACCTGGCCGCCGCGGGCCGCGCGTCGGTCGCGGACGTGGCGGAGTCCGACGTCGAGGACTTCCTCACCGCCGTGCGGACCGGCTCCGACGGCCGGGCCGTGCTGTCGGCGTCGTCCGCGAAGCGCGCCGTGGTGGCCGTGCGGGGCTGGCACCGGTTCGCGGTCCTGGAGGGGCTGACCTCCGCGGACCCCGCGCGGGCCGTGCGCCCGCCGAAGCAGTCGCAGGTGCTCCCGAAGGCGATCGGCACCCACGAGGTGGAGCGGCTGCTGGAGGCCGCATCGCTCGGCGACGGGCCGGTCCCGCTGCGGGACCGCGCGCTGCTGGAGCTCGTGTACTCGACCGGGGCCCGGATCTCCGAGGCGGTCGGGCTCGACGTCGACGACCTCGACCTGACCGAGGGCCGCGCCGCCGTGCGCCTGTTCGGCAAGGGCAGCAAGGAGCGGGTGGTCCCGGTCGGGGCGTACGCCGTGGAGGCGCTGGAGGCGTACCTGGTGCGCGCCCGTCCCGCGCTGGCCGCCGCGGGCCGCGGGGGAGCGGCGGTGTTCCTCAACACCCGCGGCGCCCGGCTGTCCCGGCAGAGCGCGTGGGCGGTGCTGCGCACGGCCGCCGAGCGCGCCGGGCTGCCGGGGGCCGAGCACGTGTCCCCGCACACGCTGCGGCACTCGTTCGCGACCCACCTGCTCGCCGGCGGGGCCGACGTCCGGGTGGTCCAGGAGCTGCTGGGGCACGCCTCGGTGACGACGACGCAGATCTACACGAAGGTGACGCCGGACACGCTGCGCGAGGTGTACGCGACCAGCCACCCGCGCGCCAGGCGGGACAGCGCCGCGCGGGTCGCGGCGGGCGCCGCGCGCACCGGCGCGGGAGACGGCTGACCGGCCCGGTGCTCCGGTAGGTTGTGCGGGTGGCACGCGAGGAGACGACCGAGATCGCAACCGACCCGGTGGGCAGGCCCCTGCCCGACTTCCCCGTCCCCGCGCCGCTCGCCGCCCACGGTCCCGCCCGCGTCATCGCGATGTGCAACCAGAAGGGCGGCGTCGGCAAGACGACCACCACGATCAACCTCGCCGCGGCGCTGGCCGAGTACGGGCGCCGGGTGCTCATCGTCGACTTCGACCCGCAGGGCGCGGCCTCGGTCGGCCTGGGCGCGAACCCGCACGAGCTCGACCGCACGGTCTACGACCTGCTGGTGGACCGGCACGCGCGCGTCCAGGACCTGATCCGGCCCACGGAGATCCCGGGCCTGGACCTGCTGCCGGCCAACATCGACCTGTCGGCCGCCGAGGTGCAGCTGGTCAGCGAGGTGGCCCGCGAGTCGATCCTGTCCCGCGTGCTGCGGCCCGTGCTGGACGACTACGACGTGGTGCTGGTCGACTGCCAGCCGTCGCTCGGCCTGCTGACCGTGAACGCCCTCACCGCGGCGCACGGCGTGCTGATCCCGCTCGAGTGCGAGTTCTTCGCGCTGCGCGGCGTGGCGCTGCTGGTCGAGACGATCGAGAAGGTCCGCGACCGGCTCAACCCGCGCCTCGAGGTCGACGGCATCCTCGCCACCATGTACGACCCGCGCACGCTGCACGCCCGCGAGGTCGTCGCCCGGGTGTACGAGGCGTTCGGCGACACGCTCCTGCACACCGTCATCGGCCGCACGGTGAAGTTCCCGGACGCGTCGGTCGCGGCGGAGCCGATCACGACCTACGCGCCGACGCACGCCGGGGCGCACGCGTACCGGCAGCTCGCGCGGGAGCTCGTCGCCCGTGGCGACGCCGCCTGAGACGGCGCCGACCGCCGAGGCCGACGCCGCCGCCCCCGGTGCCCCCGACGACGCGTCGCGGCCCGGGTCCGGCGCCTTCGAGGTGCACCTGGAGAACTTCTCCGGGCCGTTCGACCTGCTGCTGGGGCTGATCTCCAAGCACAAGCTCGACATCACCGAGGTCGCGCTCGCCGCGGTCACGGACGAGTTCATCGCCCACATCCGGGCGGCCGAGCGGGCCGAGGCGGACGGTGGGCGCCCGTGGGACCTGGGGCAGGCGTCCGAGTTCCTGCTGGTGGCCGCGACGCTGCTCGACCTCAAGGCGGCGCGCCTGCTGCCCGCGGGCGAGGTCGAGGACGCCGAGGACCTCGAGCTGCTGGAGGCGCGGGACCTGCTGTTCGCCCGGCTGCTGCAGTACCGGGCGTACAAGGTGGTCGCCGCCGACATCGGCGCCCGGCTCACGGAGCAGGGCCGGCGGCTGCCGCGGACGGTGCAGCTGGAGCCGCACCTGGCCGCGATGCTGCCGGAGCTGATCTGGCAGATCGGGCCGGAGGAGCTCGCGGCGCTGGCCGCGAAGGCGCTGGCGCCCGCGCCCCCGCCGCCCGGCGTGGACCTCAGCCACCTGCACGCCCCCGCGGTGAGCGTCCGGGAGCAGGCGGCGGTGCTCGCCGACCGGCTGCGGCACGGCGGCGCGGCGTCGTTCCGTGCGCTCACCGCCGACGCCGACACGACCCTGCTGGTGGTCGCGCGGTTCCTCGCGCTGCTGGAGCTGTTCCGGGAGGGCGCCGTGGCGTTCGACCAGGTGACGCCGCTGGGGGAGCTGACCGTGCGCTGGACCGGGGCCGAGGACGGCGACGTGGCCGTGGCGTCGGACTTCGACGACGCGGACGACGGGGTGCTCGACGTGCCGGGCGACGCGGTGGTGCCGGGTGCGCCGGACGAGGTGCCGGACCGGGTGGGGGAGGACGCATGACGGACGACGTGACGGCGGTGCCGGCGGACGGGCTGGGCGAGGGCGAGCTGCCCCCGGAGCCCGTGCCGGCGGCGCCCGACGTGCACGACCTGCCCGGCGGCGCCCTCGCGGCGCTGGAGGCGGTGCTGATGGTCGCCGACGAGCCGATCCCGGCTGTGCGCCTCGCCACGGTGCTCGGCCTGCCCACGGGTGAGGTCGTCGACCTGCTGCGCACCCTCGCCGAGGAGTACCGCGGCGAGCACGGCGGCCGCCCGCGCGGGTACGAGCTGCGCCAGGCCGGTGAGGGCTGGCGGATCTACTCGGCGCCGGCGTTCCACCAGGTCGTCGGCCAGTTCGTCCTGGACGGGCAGACCGCCCGGCTGACCCAGGCCGCGCTGGAGACCCTGGCCGTGATCGCCTACCGGCAGCCCGTCACGCGCGGGCAGGTCTCGGGGGTGCGCGGGGTCAACGTGGACGGCGTCGTGCGGACGCTGACCGCCCGCGGGCTGGTCGCCGAGGCGGGCACCGACCCGGGGTCGGGTGCGCTGCTGTACCGGACCACGGGATACTTCCTCGAGCGGATGGGCCTCACGAGCCTCGACGAGCTGCCCCCGCTCGCCCCGTACCTGCCCGACATCGACGCGTTCGACGGGCTGGACGGGGCCGCAGTGACGACAGGAGACGTGTGATGAGTGCAGCAGGACAGGGCGGTCGCGGCCGCGGTGGCGCGGGCGGCGGTGCCCGCGGGGCCGGTGGGTCCGGCGGTCGGTCCGGAGGAGCAGGGCGCGGCGGCGCGGGCGGCGCCGGCCGCTCGGGCGGTGCTGGCCGCTCGGGTGGCGGCGCGGGCCAGGGCGGCGGCCGCTCCGGCGGCGGCGCCGGGTACGGCGGCGGGCGGTCCGGCTCGGGCGGCCAGGGCGGCGGCGCGGGCCGTCCGTCCTCGGGCGGCGGCTACGGCGGCGGCTCCGGGCGTCCCGGCGCCGGTCGCCCGGGCGCGTCGTCCTCGGGTCGCCCCGGCGGCGCCTCGTCCGGTCGCGTCGGGGGTGCGTCGCGTCCGGGCGCCGCGCGCTCCGGCACCGGCGGTCCCCGCTCCGGCGCCCCCCGCGGTGCCGACACCGGCCGCCCGGGCTCGGCCTGGCCGTCCCGCCCGCCGCAGCCGCGCCGGACGCCCCCCCGCGGCCCGCGGCCGACGGACATCGACGTGCACGACCCCGAGGGCGTGCGCCTGCAGAAGGTGCTGGCGCAGGCCGGCCTCGGCTCGCGCCGCGCGTGCGAGGAGCTGATCGCGGCCGGACGCGTGACGGTCGACGAGCAGGTGGTGCTGGAGCTCGGCGTGCGCGTCGACCCGCGCACCGCGGTGATCCACGTCGACGGCCTGCGGCTGCAGCTCGACAAGGACGTCATCACCCTGGCGCTGAACAAGCCGCTGGGCGTCGTGTCGACCATGCACGACCCCGAGGGGCGCCCGTCGCTCGAGCAGTTCGTGCAGAACCGCGAGGAGCGCCTGTTCCACGTCGGCCGGCTGGACGCCGACTCCGAGGGGCTGCTGCTGCTGACCAACGACGGCGAGCTGGCCAACCGGCTGTCGCACCCGTCGCACGGCGTCTCCAAGACGTACCTGGCGACCGTCGAGGGCCGGGTCCCGGCCGGCGTCGGCGCGCGGCTGAAGAAGGGCGTCGAGCTCGAGGACGGGGTCGTGGCGGTCGACGCGTTCCGGGTCGTGGACGCCACGCCGCAGGCGAGCATGGTCGAGATCGTGATCCACGAGGGCCGCAACCGCGTCGTCCGCCGGCTGCTGGAGGAGGTGGGCCACCCGGTGACCCGCCTGCTGCGGACCCAGATCGGCCCGATCAAGCTCGGCGACCTGCGCCCGGGCCGCACCCGCGTGCTCGGGAAGGCGGAGGTCGGCTCGCTGATGACGTCGGTGGGCATGTGAGCACGAACGGCACGGCCGCGGTGGTGACCCGCGGCCCCGTCCGCGTGGTCGGCACGGGGCTGCTGGGCGCCTCCGTGGGCCTGGCGCTGACCGCGCGCGGCGTCGACGTGACGCTGCACGACCCGTCCCGGACGGCGCTGGCCCTGGCCCGCGACGTCGGGGCGGGGCGGCCCGCTGCGGAGGGCGATCCGGAGCCCGCGCTGGTCGTGGTCGCCGCGCCGCCCGACGTGACGGCGGACGTCGTGCGGGCCGAGCTCGCCGCGCACCCCGGGGCGGTCGTCACCGACGTGGCGAGCGTCAAGGGGTACGTGCTGAACGAGCTGCGCGCCGCCGGCGCGGACCTGACCCGGTACGTCGGGTCGCACCCGATGGCCGGTCGGGAGCGCTCCGGGCCTGCCGCCGCGGTGCCGGACCTGTTCGTCGGGCGGCCCTGGGTCGTCGTCGACTCCGGTGAGTCCCGGCCGGACGCGCTGCTCGCGGTGCGCGCGCTGGCGACGGACCTCGGCAGCCTGCCCGTGACGATGGACGCCGCCGAGCACGACGCCGCGGTGGCCGTGGTGTCGCACGTGCCGCAGGTCGCCGCCAGCCTGGTGGCGGCCCGGCTGCGCGGGGCCGAGCCGGACGCGCTCGGGCTCGCGGGCCAGGGGCTGCGCGACGTCACCCGGATCGCCTCGTCCGACCCGGCGCTGTGGACGTCGATCCTCGCGGCCAACGCCGCGGCGGTGCGCGCGGTCCTCGCCGGGTTGCGGGACGACCTCGACGAGGTGCTGGGGGCGCTGGACAGCGCCGCGCGGGCGAGCGGGCCGGAGGACGTCGAGCTGGGCGCCCTGGCGCGGGTGGCCCGGCTGATCGCCGACGGCAACGCCGGCGTGGCGCTCGTCCCCGGCAAGCACGGCGGCGCGCCCCGCGCCTACGCGGTCGTGACGGCGCTGGTGCCGGACCGGCCGGGCGAGCTCGCACGGCTGCTCGCCGACGTCGGCGCGGCCGGCGTGAACCTGGAGGATCTGCGGCTCGAGCACGCGGCGGGACGGCCCGTCGGCATGGCGGCGGTGTCGGTCGACCCCGCGCGCTCGGCGCACCTGGAGGCGGAGCTGACGGCCCGCGGTTGGAGGTTGGTCCGGTGACGACGCACGAGGTGCGGCGACCCGTGGTGGTGGCGATCGACGGGCCGTCCGGCTCGGGGAAGTCGACGGTGTCCCGGCGGGTCGCCGAGCGGCTCGGCCTGGCGTACCTGGACACGGGCGCGATGTACCGCGCCGCGACCTGGTGGGCCCTGCACCGCGGGGTGTCGCTGACCGACGCGGACGCCGTGGCGCAGCTCGTCCGCGAGATGCCGCTGGTCATGGGCGTCGACCCGCGCGAGCCCGGCGTGCACGTCGACGGGCACGACGTCGGCGAGGCGATCCGCGAGACGGCGATCTCCGCGGCCGTGAGCGCCGTGGCCACCAACCTGGAGGTCCGGGCCGAGCTCGGCCGCCGGCAGCGCGCGGAGATCGCGGCGCAGGCGGCGTCGTCGGCGTTCTCGCAGGGCCGCGGCATCGTGGCCGAGGGCCGGGACATCACCACCGTGATCGCCCCCGACGCCGACGTGCGGCTGCTGCTCACCGCCAGCGAGGAGGCCCGGCTGGCCCGGCGCGCCCGCGAGGTGCACGGGTCCGACGACGCCGACGCGGTCGCGGCGACCCGGGACCAGGTAGTCCGCCGGGATGCGGACGACTCGACGGTGTCGCAGTTCCTCGTCGCGGCCGACGGCGTGGTCACGGTCGACTCCTCGGACCTCGACCTGGACCAGACGGTCCAGGCGGTGCTCGACGTCGTGGCGCGCACCGCGGACCTGCACGCGTGACCGGCGGCGCGGACGTGGCGCCGCCGGCGTCCCGCACGGCGGCCGCGGTGCCCGCCTCCCGGCCGGTGCCCGGCTGGGCGCGCGGCATCGGCAGGTTCCTCGCGCACGGCGTCTGGGACGCGCGGGTCGTCGGGGCCGAGCACGTCCCCGCGTCGGGGCCGGTGGTGTTCGCCGCCAACCACACCAGCGTCGTCGACGGGCCGCTGCTGCAGGGCATCACGCCACGCCCGGTGCACATCCTGGTCAAGCACGAGATGTTCCGCGGCCCGCTCGGCGGCGTGCTCCGGGCCGCGCAGCAGATCCCGGTCGACCGGTCCGGCGGGCGTGCCGCGCTGGTCGCCGCCCTCGCGGTGCTGCAGCGCGGCGACGCGGTCGGCGTGTTCCCGGAGGGCAACCGCGGGCGCGGCGACGCGTCGTCGGCACGGGCCGGCGTCGCCTGGCTGGCCGTGCACGCCGGCGCCCCGGTGGTCCCGGTGGCGATCCTCGGGACGCGGCGCACGGGCGAGTCGGTCGGCCACGTCCCGGGGCTCCGGCGGCGGCTGCACGTCGAGCTCGGCGCGCCCCTCGACCTGTCGCCGGCCGCGGGGCAGTCGTGGCGCGAGGCGGTCGGGGCGGGCACGGAGACCGTGCGGGCGGCGCTGTCCGCGCTGGTGCGCGACGCGGCGGCCCGCACGGGCGCGGCCCTCCCGACGGACTGACCCGGCCGCCCGCGCCGCGCGCGCCCGCCGCCCTGGTCGCCCGCAGTGCCCGCCCGCCGGGGCCGCCTGCGTCGCCTGCCCGGGCACACCGAGTGGGCAGCCGACGCGTCGAGTGTGCATCCGGCGGATGCACACTCGACATGTCGGTTGCACAGTCGCTGGGCCGCCCTGCCGGGGCGTGGTTCGTCGCCGGGTGCTCGGTCAGGGAGAATGGTGCCCATGCGTGACAGCGAGCCGGCCCAGCCGACCACCTCCGAGGACCTCGACGGGTCCGCCGTGGAGTCCGACGACCTCGGGAGCGGCCCCGCCGAGGCCGAGCCCTTCGACGGCACCGACGTGACCGCGGAGGCGGAGGACGACGAGGCGCGCGAGCGCGCCCTGCGGGCCGGCCTCGACGACTACGAGCTCGAGGACGAGGACGTCGCGCTGCTCTCCGGCGACGTGGACGACCTCGACGAGGACGGCTCGAACCAGGCGCTGCCCGTGCTGGCCGTCGTCGGCCGGCCGAACGTCGGCAAGTCGACGCTGGTCAACCGCATCCTGGGCCGGCGCGAGGCCGTCGTCGAGGACCGGCCTGGCGTCACCCGCGACCGGGTGTCGTACCCGGCGGAGTGGGCCGGGCGCCGGTTCACGCTCGTGGACACCGGCGGCTGGGAGGTCGACGTCGCCGGCATCGAGGCGCGCGTCGCCGAGCAGGCCGAGGTCGCGATCTCGCTGGCCGACGCCGTGCTGTTCGTCGTGGACGCCACGGTCGGCCCGACGGCCACCGACGAGCGCGTCGTGCGCCTGCTGCGGAAGTCCGGCAAGCCGGTCGTGCTGTGCGCCAACAAGGTCGACGGTCCTCGCGTCGAGGCGGACGCCGCCGAGCTCTGGAGCCTCGGCCTGGGCGAGCCGCACCCCGTCTCGGCCCTGCACGGCCGTGGCACCGGCGACCTGCTGGACGCCGCGATGGCCGCGCTGCCGACCGTCTCGCAGCACGCCACGGCCCGCCCCGGCGGCCCGCGACGCGTCGCGCTGGTCGGCCGACCCAACGTCGGCAAGTCCTCGCTGCTGAACAAGGTGCTCGGCACCGACCGCGTGGTCGTGGACGACACCGCCGGCACCACCCGCGACCCGGTCGACGAGCTCGTCGAGCTCAAGGGGGTGCCGTGGTGGTTCGTGGACACCGCCGGCATCCGCCGTCGCGTGCACCAGACCTCCGGCGCCGACTTCTACGCCTCGCTGCGCACGCAGGCCGCGATCGAGAAGGCCGAGGTCGCGGTCGTGCTGCTCGACGCGTCCCAGCCGCTCACGGAGCAGGACACCCGCGTCATCCAGCAGGTCATCGACGCGGGCCGCGCGCTCGTCATCGCGTACAACAAGTGGGACCTGATGGACGAGGACCGCCGGCCCTACCTGGAGCGCGAGATCGAGAAGGAGCTCGTGCAGATCCAGTGGGCGCCGCGGGTGAACATCTCCGCGCGCACCGGCTGGCACACCGACCGGCTGGTCCCGGCGCTGACCCGCTCGCTGGAGTCGTGGGACACCCGCATCCCGACCGGCAAGCTCAACGCGTTCCTCGGCGAGCTCGTCGCGGCGCACCCGCACCCGCTGCGGGGCGGCAAGCAGCCGCGCATCCTCTTCGCGACCCAGGCCTCGACCCGGCCGCCGCGGTTCGTCGTGTTCGCGACCGGCTTCCTCGAGGCGGGGTACCGCCGGTTCATCGAGCGCCGGCTGCGCGAGACCTTCGGCTTCGAGGGCTCGCCGATCTCGATCTCGGTCCGGGTGCGGGAGAAGCGCAAGCGGTGACCCGCGGGTCGGAGGTCGGTCGGACGGGGGACCGGACGGGCCCGCCGGAGCGGCACCACGTGCTGCGCCGGTCGCCGGTGCTCGTCCTGGGCCTGCCCCGGGACCCCGCCGGGCCCCGGCACGTCGCCGGGTTCCTCGCCGTGACGGTGCTCACGGTCCTGGTGACCCGCGGGCTGCTCGCGCTGACCGGCTTCCCGCAGCTCGGCGGCGACGGCCTGCACATCGCGCACGTCCTGTGGGGCGGGCTGCTGATGGCGGTCGCGGTGGTGGCGGCGCTGTCCTGGGCCGGGCCGGTGGTCCGGCCGCTGGCGGCGCTGCTGGGTGGCGTCGGGTTCGGGCTGTTCATCGACGAGATCGGCAAGTTCGTCACGTCCGACAACGACTACTTCTACGAGCCGACGGCGTCGCTCATCTACGTCGTCGTGGTCGTGCTGGTCCTGGTCGGGGAGGTCATCCACGGCCGGCGGCGCGACCCGCACGAGACCCTGGCCGCGGCCGCCGACCTCGCCGTGGCGGGCCTGGCGGGCGGGTTCTCGCCGCGCGCCCGGCGGCAGGCCCGGGAGCTCGTGGCCGGTGCCGGCGACGTCCGGGGCGCAGCCGAGGTGCGGGCCCTGCTCGACGTGGTGGAGGACGACGCCCGCGAGCTGCCGGACCCGATCAGCGCCGTCTCCCGCGCCGTGGTGGCCGCGTCGCGCCGGGTCGTGCGCGTGCGCTGGCTGCCCCGCCTGACCGTCGGTGTGCTCGCGCTCGTCACGCTGTACACCGTGGTGCGCGGAGTCGTCCTCGTCTCGACCGGCGCGGACCTGCCGTGGTGGGCGATGGTCGGGCTGCTCGCCAGCGGCGCCGCGTCCCTGGCGTGCTCGGCGGTGGGGCTGCGGTTCGTCGGCGAGGACCGGCGGCGGGGCTACGAGTGGTTCCGGCGCGCGGTGCTGGTGAACCTGCTCCTGAGCCAGATCTTCCTGTTCCGCATCGACCAGTGGAGCGCGGTGACCGGCCTGGTGGTCGACCTGCTGCTGCTCGGCGTCGTCGCCGCCGAGCTGGACGTGCTCCGGGGCCGCTCCGGGGACGACGACGTCGCCCGGGACGCCGCGGAGGAGACCGCCCCCGCGCGCTGACCCCCGGTTCCCGCCCCGGGGCCGCCCGATTTGGACCGGGGATGCATCTGGGATACATGTAGTACCCATGAAGTCGCTCGCCGCACCCGCCGCCCCGCCGGCCGCCGAGTCCGCCTACCGGCACGTCAAGGACGCGCTGCTGTCCGGCCGGCTGCCCGCGGGGGAGATGCTCAGCGAGGGCGACGTCGCCGCCGAGCTCGCGATGAGCCGCACGCCGGTGCGCGAGGCTTTCCTCCGCCTGGCCTCCGAGGGCTGGCTCCGGCTGTTCCCCAAGCGCGGCGCCCTGGTGGTCCCGGTGGCGCCGGGGGAGGCCGAGGCGGTCGTCGACGCGCGGCTGCTGCTGGAGTCGCACGCCGTCGACGTCGTGGTGCGGTCCGCGCCCGCCCGGGAGGCGCTCGCCGCCGGGCTGCGCGACCTGGTCGCGCGGCAGCGCGAGTCCGTCGCCGCGGGGGACCTGGACGCCTACGCCGAGCACGACGCCGCCTTCCACCTCGCGATCGTCGCGGCCGGCGGGAACGACCTGCTCACCGGCTTCTCGGTCACCCTGCGGGAGCGGCAGCGCCGGATGGTCGCGCTGTCGGTGGGCGCGTCGGGGGAGCGCGCGCCCGGCTTCGTCGAGGGCCACGAGGCGCTGGTGGCGGCGATCGAGGCCGGCGACGCGGCGGCGTTCCGCGAGCGGCTCCACGGGCACCTGCACGGGGCGCACCTGCACGGGGCGCACCTGCACGGCGCGCACCCGGACCGGGACGGCGGCGCGCGGTGACGGCGACGGACCTCGACGGCCCGGCGACGACCGCGACCCAGGGTGCCGCCCCCGCGACGAGCCCCGGCCCGCGCGCCTGGCTCCGCGTCGGTGCGCTCATGTTCGCCGTGGCCTGGGGCGGCAACGAGTTCACCCCGCTGCTGGTCATGTACCGCGAGGTGAGCCACCTGTCCGCGCTCACCGTGAACGTCCTGCTCGGGGCCTACGTGCTCGGCATCGTCCCGGCGCTGCTGATCGGCGGCCCCCTGTCCGACCGGTACGGCCGGCGGCCCCTGCTGCTGCCCGCGGCGCCGCTCGGCATCGTCGGCTCGCTCGTCCTCGCGCTCGGTCCGGCCTCGGTGCCGGCCCTGGCGGCGGGGCGGGTCCTGTCGGGACTCGCACTCGGGCTCGTGATGGCCGTCGGCACCACCTGGGTCGCGGAGCTGTGCGCGGCGACCGGGTCCCCGCAGGCGGGCGCCCGCCGGGCGTCGCTCGCGCTCACCCTCGGCTTCCTGCTCGGCGCGGGCGTGGCCGGCGCGCTCGCGCAGTGGGGCCCGTGGCGCACGGGCACGCCGTACCTCCTGCACGCCGTGGTGACCGTGGTCGCGGGACTGGCGGTGCTCGCGGTCCCGGAGACGCACGCGGCCCGCCCGGCCGGCGCCCGGGGCCGGCTCCGGGACGACCTGCGCGTCCCGGCCGTCGGGCACCGCCGGTTCCTCCGGGTGGTGCTGCCGCTGGCACCCTGGGTGTTCGGCGCGGTGGGCTCGGCGTACGCGGTGCTGCCCGGGCTGATGCGCGAGCACGCCGGCGGGGTGCCGATCGCGTTCTCCGCGCTGCTGACGGTCGTCACGCTCGCCGTGGGCTTCGCGGTGCAGTCCGTGGCCCGGCTGATCGACACCCGGCACAGCGCGAGGGCGTCCGTCGTGGCGCTGGCGATCCTCGTCGCCGGGATGGCGCTGGCCGCGTGGGCGGCGGCGACGCTCGTGCTGCCGGTGGTGCTGCTCGCCGCGGCGGTGCTGGGCGCCGGCTACGGGCTGGCCCTGGTCGCGGGCCTGTCGGAGGTGCAGCGGATCGCCACCCCGGACGACCTCGCCGGGCTGACCGCGGTGTACTACTCGGCCGCGTACCTCGGGTTCTTCGTGCCGGCGGTGCTCGCCTGGCTGTCGACGCGGTGGGCGTACCCGCAGATGTTCCTCGCCGGGCTGGGCGTCGCCGCGGTCTGCCTGGTGGTGGTCGCCACCGCGTGGCGCGCCCACCTGCCGGCGGGGGACGGCGGGACCGTCCGGATACGGTAGAGTTTCCGAGGCTCCTGCGGGGGCCGCCGAGGTCCCCGCGGGGACCATCGGGCTGTGGCGCAGCTTGGTAGCGCACTTGACTGGGGGTCAAGGGGTCGCAGGTTCAAATCCTGTCAGCCCGACGTGGAAGCCCTGGTGGGAGAGATCCCACCAGGGCTTCGTCGTGTCACCGGGGCGCAAATCCGTTGCTCTCCTCGCCCGGTCCCGGTCGGATGGTCACCGGCGGGCCGCACCGGCCGCCGACCGCCGTGCAGCGAGGACCGATGACGACGAACGACACCGACCACGACCGAGCGGTCCGGGACATCCCGCGCATCTTCGCGGTCCGTGAGAGCGCGCACCGCATCCACAACCCGTTCACCCCGCAGAAGTACGCCACCTTGGGCGAGGCGCTCCGCCTGCCGCCCGGCACGACCGCGCTGGACCTGGGGAGCGGGTCGGGGGAGATGCTGTGCACCTGGGCGCGGGACCACGACCTGACGGGCACGGGCGTGGACCTCAGCGAGACGTTCACGCGGCAGGCCCGGGCGCGGGCGCACGAGCTCGGCGTCGCCGACCGCGTGCGGTTCGTGCACGGGGACGCGGCGGGGTACGTCGGCCCGGAGCCGGTCGACCTGGCCGCCTGCGTGGGTGCCACCTGGATCGGCGGCGGCGTCCCCGGCACGGTCGAGCTGCTCGCCCGCAGCCTGCGGCCCGGCGGCACGATGCTGATCGGCGAGCCCTACTGGCGTCGGGTGCCGGGCGATCAGCGCACCGCGCAGGCGTGCGGGGCGACCCACGTCGACGACTTCCGGCCGCTGCCCGACCTGCTCGCCCAGCTCGGTTCCCTCGGGTACGACGTGGTCGAGATGGTGCTGGCCGACCAGGACAGCTGGGACCGCTACCAGGCGGCGCAGTGGCTCACCATGCGGCGGTGGCTCGACCTGAACCCGGGCGACGAGCTCGCCGGGGCGGTCCGTGAGGAGCTCGCGACGGGACCCGAGCAGTACGCGCGCACCACCCGCGAGCACGTCGGCTGGGGCGTCTTCGCGCTGCGCGCGCGCACCGCCGGCTGACCGGCGGGCGACCGCGGTGTCAGCCCGGCAGCCGCGCCAGCCGCAGCAGCGCCGCCAGCGCCTCGGGCGACCCGGGCCAGTGCCGGGCCAGCGCCTCCCGGCCGGCGCGCCGCACGACGGACCGCAGCACCAGGGCGACGACGATCGCGTCGTCGGCCCAGCCGAGCACCGGGATCACGTCCGGCACCAGGTCGAACGGCAGCGCCAGGTAGCCGAGCAGCAGCCACAGCCGGACCCGCACCCCGCGCGGGAGCGTCCGGTCTCCCGCCAGCCGGCGCACCAGCCGCACCACGTCGGGGAGCAGGCGGAGCAGCTCGCGCAGCCGGACCTCGTCGGGGCGGGTCGCCCACAGCGCGGCGACGAGCGCGAGCCACAGCAGCAGGACGCCCGCGGCGACGCCGACCAGCGTCCAGGCCCAGTCCGGCACGACGCCCCCTCAGCCGCGGGGGCCGGTCAGCACGACCAGCCGCTGGGTGGCCCGGGTCATCGCCACGTACCGGTCGACCGCCCCGGTGACCCCGTCGCCCCAGAGCCCCGGGTCCACCAGCACCACCAGGTCGAACTCGAGCCCCTTCGCCCCGGTGGGTGACAGCGACCGGACACGCGGAGCCCCGGGGACCTCGCGGTCGGCGCCGATCACGCACGCGACCCCCTCCGGGTGCTCGGCGAGCCAGGACGTCAGCAGCCCGTCGAGGTCCGCGACCGGACCATGCGCGACCGGGACACCGGTGCTGCGGACGGAGGTCGGCACGTTCGCGTCGGGCAGCGCGGCGCGGATCACCGGCTCGGCCGCGGCCATCACCTCGACGGGCGTGCGGTAGTTGATCGTGAGCGACGCCACCGTGGGCGCGCCGAGGCCGACCCGCCCCAGGCGGTCCGCCCACGACTCGGGGAAACCGCTCCGGGCCTGCGCCCGGTCGCCCACGACGGTGAGGCTCCGCGACGGCGACCGGCGCAGCAGCATCTGCCACTGCGCGTCCGTGAGCTCCTGGGCCTCGTCGACGACCACGTGCGCGAACGGGCCGGCGAGGCGGTCGGTCTCGGTGCGGGCGTCCTCGGGGTCGCCGAGCAGCGCGTGCTCCAGGTCCGCGCCGCGCAGCATGTCGAGCATCCCCTCCTGCTCGCCCTCGTGGTCGGCGGCGATCAGGTCGTCGGCGACCCGCGACCGGTACTCCCGCTCGGCCGCCGCCTCGGCCTCGCGGCGGTGCCGGCGGCGGGACGCCCCCGGGTCGCCGAGGCGCTGCCGGGCCGCGTCGAGCAGGGGCAGGTCCGCGTCGGTCCACGCACGGGGGTCCGCGCGCTGGAGCAGCCGCACCTGCTCGGGCGTCAGCCAGGGGGCGCAGAGCCGCAGGTAGGCCGGGACCGACCACAGGTCGGCGACGACCTCGGCGGCGTCGAGCACGGGCCACGCCCGGTCGAGCGCTGCGCTCAGGTCGCCGTCGCGCTGCAGGGTGCGGCGGAGCAGGTCGGCGGGGACCTCCTCGTCCTCCTCCCGTGCCTTCTCGGTCAGCAGGTCCAGCAGCGCCTCCCGGATCACGTCCCGGGCCTCGTTGTGCGGGGTGCCGGGGTCGGGGGCGCCGAACGCCTCGGCCCAGTCGTCGGGGCCGAGCCACAGGTCGGCCCACGGGGTCTCGACCAGCAGCCCCTCGGTCGGCGGGCGCTCCGAGAACCGCACCGCCGGCTCGATCGCGCGGACCATCTCGAGGGTGCCCTTGAGCCGGGCGACCTCGGGGTCGTTCTCCGGGACGGCCGCCGCGCCCTCGGGGACCAGGTCGCGCAGCACGCAGGTGCGGGCGCCGTCCTCGCCCAGGTTCGGCAGCACGTCCGCGACGTAGTCGAGGTACGGGCGGCTCGGGCCGACCACCAGCACGCCGCCGCGGCGCGGCTCCACCAGCGGGTCGGCGTACAGCAGGTAGGCGGCGCGGTGCAGGGCGACCACCGTCTTGCCGGTGCCCGGGCCGCCGTCGACGACCAGGGTGCCGCGGGACCCCGCGCGCACGACCGCGTCCTGGTCGGCCCGGATGGTGCCCAGGACGTCCCGCATCCGCGCGGTGCGAGTGGCGCCGAGGCTCGCGATGAAGGCGGACTCGTCGTCCAGCGCGGCGCGTGCCGCGGCGCCCACCGGCCCGTCGGCGGTGAACACCTCGTCCCAGTAGTCGGTGACCCGTCCGCCGGTCCACCGGTAGCGGCGGCGCGCCGCCAGGCCCAGCGGCCGCGCGCGGGTCGCGCCGAAGAACGGCTCGGCGGCGGGCGAGCGCCAGTCGACCAGCAGCCGGCGGCCGTCGGCGTCCGTCAGCCCGAGCCGGCCGACGTACACCGGCTCGCCGCCGTCGTCGGGCGTGATCCGGCCCAGGCACAGGTCCAGCCCGAACCGGCGCAGCGCACGCAGCCGCGCCGACAGCCGACGCACCTCGGCGTCGCGGTCCAGCGTCTCCTGCCCGCGGCCCGCCGGCCGCCGGCGCACGCCGTCGAGCCGCTCCGCCAGGTCGGCGGTCGTCGCGTCGAGAGCCTCGGCGATCGCGACGAACCGGCGCTCGTCGTCGGCGATGAGGGCGGGGGCGGCCTTGGCGGCCAGCCGGTCGGGCAGGGCGAAGGCGGAGGCGGCGGTCGCGGTCATCGGGCTCCTCGGGCGCAGGGGTGGTGCGCCGAGGATTCTGGGCCCGGGTGGGGGCCTTGCGGCAAGACCCCCACCGCGCTATACGTTGAGAGTGCCGGAGGAGGCCGCGCACCGCGCCGCCTCCCGTAGCGTGGGGTCGTGACCGTCGCACCGGCGCCCGCTCCCGCCGCCCTCCTGCTGACCGGCACCGTCGGCGCGGGCAAGAGCACCACCGCCGACCACGTGGGCGAGCTGCTCGCGGAGCACGGCGTCCCGCACGCGGTGGTCGACCTGGACGAGCTGCGCCGGTCCTGGCCGGCCCCGCCGGGCGACCCGTTCCAGCAGGACCTGGAGCTGGAGAACCTCCGCGCGGTCGCCGCGGTGTACCGGCGGCGGGGCGCGAGACGGCTCGTCCTCGCGGGCGTGCTCGAGGACGACGAGTCGCGGGGGGCCTACGCCGCCGCGGTGGGGATGCCGCTGACCGTGTGCCGGCTCCGGCTCCCCGTCCCGGCCGTGCGCGACCGGCTCGACGTGCGGCACGCCGGCCACGCGTCGGTGCTCGCGTGGCACCGGCACCGCGCGGGCGAGCTGCACGCGATCCTCGAGGCCGCGCGGGTCGAGGACCACCTGGTCGACGTCGAGGGGCTCGCGCCGGCGGAGGTGGCCGCGGCGGTGCTGCGGGCGGTCGGCTGGGTCGGGTAGCGGGTCGCGGCGCGGCACCCCGCGCCCCGCCCGCCGCGCCGCGCCCCGCCGCGTGTGGTCGACTGGCCCGACGCGCACGTCAGCCGCACCGGAGGACCGCAGCATGGCCGAACCGCTCCACGTCGGGGACCGGGTGTCCTGGAACACGTCCCAGGGCCGCACGCGGGGTCGGGTCGTCGAGCGGCGGACCGCGGACTTCCAGCACGACGGCCAGACGTTCACCGCGTCCGACGACGAGCCCGCGTACCTGGTCGAGTCCGAGAGGACGGGGGCGCGCGCCGCGCACAAGCGCTCGGCGCTGCGCCGGCTCGCGTCCGGCTGACGCGCCGCCGGCGTCAGCGCGAGGACAGCACCTGGGCGAGCCCGACCCCGGACCTGCCGGGGTACTCGACCCACACCGTGTAGTCGCGGCCGG
Organism: Cellulomonas sp. ACRRI; assembly: GCF_022346185.1. Taxonomy (GTDB): domain Bacteria; phylum Actinomycetota; class Actinomycetes; order Actinomycetales; family Cellulomonadaceae; genus Cellulomonas. The sequence goes on from NZ_JAKRMS010000001.1 coordinate 69,336, forward strand.
CGGCCTGGTCGCCGACCCAGCGCTGGACGGCGGGCAGGTCCGGCGCGGCGAAGATCCGGAACTCCTCGGTCGCCCCGTACGCGCCGACGAAGTCGACCCGGTAGGTCGGGCGGTCGTCGACCTCGACGGCGAACCGGGGGTCGGTGTGCTCGGTGCGCATCGCGTCTCCTCACGACGGGGGTCGCGGCCGGCGCCGGGTGCCCGGGCGCGGTCGGCCACGGGCGGCGCCGTCGCCGCCCGTTCCCGATGCTGCTCCCCGCGGGCGGCGCGTGGGCGGGCCGTTCGTCACCCCGGGGTGTGCGGTGCGTCACACCGCGCCGCGCGGCGGGGGCGGCCGGGCCCGCGGCGGGCGCGGGTCGGGGCTGTGTGACGCCGGCGCGTCCGACCACCCGCGACCCGCACAGGATCCGCACAGGCTCCCGGCCCGCCGTGCCGGGGCACCGCCTACGGTCGTGGAAGCCGCCGCGGGGGCGGCGGACCGGGGGAGGGTGCGGTGCGCGCAGGCAGGGACGTGCTGGTCGGAGCGGTCGCCGGGGCGGTGCTGCTCGCGGTCGCGGGGTGCGCCCCGGGCGCGGACATCGAGATCGCGAACCAGGCCGACGACGACGTGACCGTCCGGCTCGGCGACGAGGAGCGCACCGAGGTGGGCGACGGCGGCGGCGCGCTGCTCCTGGACGTCACGGAGTGCTACGGCCCGCCGCTCGTGGTCACCTACGCCGACGCGCGGGAGGTCGTGGTCGACGACGACCTGTGCCCGGGCGACCTGCTCCGCGTGACGCAGGACCACGTCGACCTCGTGCGCGCGGCCGACCGGGCGGCGTCCGGCGACGGCGCGCACGGGTAGCGCGCGACGGACGCCGGCGCACCCCGCGCCGGCACGACCCGGCGGGGGGACGCCGTGCTGCTGACCGGTGACGCCCGCCCAGAGGCGCGCGAGCCCGTGCTGCTCGACGCCGGCGGGCGCCCGGCGGTTCCGGGCGCCCGCCGCGACGCGCGCCGAGGGGGCATCCGACACGTCCAGGGGGTCGCCGGCGGATGCTCGCTCGACGTGTCGGCTGCCCGCTCGGCGCTGACCGCGAGGCGGGGCGCGCGGGCGCGCCGCGCGGACGCGGTCAGCGCCGCAGGCGGCGCAGCTGCGCCGCGACGTACGACCGGGCCCGACGCTGGCCACCGCGCTCGGCGATCGCCGCGGCGACGGCGTCGAGAGAACGGGCGACCGCGTCGGCGTCCGGGTCCCAGCCGCGGCGTGCGCACTCCTCCAGCCACTCGACGACGCCGCGGTGACCGCGCTCGGCGTTGCACCGGCGGCACGCGGGCACCTCGTTCTCGAGCCAGGACGGCCCGCCCTTGGACCGCGGAACGAGGTGCTCGCGCGTCGGCGGGACGAGCGGGCCGAACGCCCGCCCGCACCAGACGCACCGGGCGCCGTCCCGTTCGACGGCGAGGCGCAGCCGCTCCGCGCGCGGAGCACGTCGGGGGCCGGTGGTGGGCATGCGGCCGACGCTACGTCGGGCGCGGCGCACCGGCGCGCGCGTCAGCCCCGTGGCGGCGGAGCGACGACGCCGCGCAGCGCGCGCCCGCATTCGCCGATCCGGCCCTGCGAACCGTCGTCGCCGTGGTCCCGGACCTCCGGACCGCACGGCACGTCGGGCACCGCGCCGCCGGGCACGCTGCCGTCCGGCGGGCGCGTGACCACCGGCGGGCGCCGCCTCCGCGGCGTCAGGCGTCCGGGTGCCGTCCCGTCCCGGCGGACGCCGGCCGCCCGGCGGGCTCGTAGGTCTGCACCGTCACGCCGCCCGGCGTCGTCGTGGACGACACCAGCGTCAGGCGCAGGTACGGCCCGTCCTGGGGGAACAGCCGTTCCCCCTGCCCGACCACGACCGGGTAGACCAGCAGCCTCATGCGGTCGACCAGGCCGTGCGCCAGCAGCCAGCGGACCAGGGCACCGCTCCCGGGCACGAGCAGGTCGCCGTCGCCCGTCGACCGGAGCCGGCCCACCGCCTCGGCCAGGTCGCCCGCGAGCACCGTCGTGCCGGGCCACGCCGGGTGGGTCAGCGTGCGGGACGCGACGTACCTCGGCCTGTCGTGCAGCGCGGCCGCGACCGGGTGCGACGCGGGGTCCGGGAACGTGCCCCAGTACCCCGCGAAGATCTCGTACGTGCGCCGCCCGAGCAGGAACGCCGCCGCGTCGTCGTACTCCGCCGCGACCAGGTCGCCGACCGCGGGGTCTCCCGAGCCGAGCGCCCATCCGCCGCGCGTGAACCCGCCCCGGGGGTCCTCGTCGGCGGAGCCCATGCCCTGCAGCACGCCGTCGAGCGAGACGTGCGTCGTCGTCGTCAACCGCATCGCGGGACCTCCTCGTCCGGTCGTGGGACCGAGCGTAGGCACGCGCACCCGCCCGCCGGGGACCGTGGGCGTCAGCGGCACGCCCCGAGCGTCGCCGGCAGGTCCTCGTGCAGCTCGAACCAGACCGGTGCGCGGGGTCGCGGTCGAGGCCGTCGATCGACGCCGGACCGTCGCGCCCCCTGTTCGTGCACCAGCTCCGGCTCGCCGCGGGCGCCCCGTGCCGGCGCTAGGGGATCTCGGGGTGCGCCGCGAGGTACGCCTCCGCCTCGGCCACCGCCGCCCGCTGGTGGGCCAGCCGCGCCTCCAGCTCATCGCGGAACGTCACCAGCACCGGTGCCTGGGCCGCGGCCCGGGCGTCCGCCATGCGCTGCACGAAGTCGACCGCCGTCTTGCACTGCACGTCCGTCACGGCGAGCGCGACGGAGTCCCGGTCCCACCGGCTCAGCGACGCCCCGGCGACGGTGTAGCCGCTGTCGCCGCCGGCGGGCTCGAGCCCGTGCTCGGCGAGGCACGCCGTCCAGTCCGCGACGGCTGCGCGGGTCGCCTCGGATGCCTGCGCCGCCTCCCACGCGGTCCCGAGGGCGGCGGCGAGCTCATCGCTGCCGTCGACCTCCGGGCTCATCGCTCGCACGGCCGCCGACTTTCCGCAGGCCTCCCAGACGGTCTGCGGCACGTCGGCGTCGACCGCACCGGCGGGGCGCCCGCCCTCGGGCGGCACCGCGTAGCCGTACTCCTGTGCCTCGCCGAGGTCCCAGACGCCGAACGTGCGGTCGCTGTGCGGGTCGCCCGGGACGGCCGTCTCCCACGCGATCTCCCGGCCCACCTCGACCTCGGCGCAGCGCTTCATCTCCCAGGCCCGCGCGCGCCCGACGACGGCCCACTCGTCCTCGGTCAGGTCGTACCGGGCCAGCGGGAAGGTGATCGTGCCGGCCACGGGGTCGACCTCGGCGTGCAGGTCCGCCTCCGTCAGGGTCGGAGCGGGGGAGGAGGTGCCCGCGGGCTGGAGCTCGTGGGGTGCGGTGTCGAGCGCGCGCACCCCGGACCAGGCGCCCGCGACGGCCAGGGCCGTCACGGCGAGCGCGGCGCCACCGCGGGCCAGGCGCCGCCGCCGGCCGCCGCGCACGACCGCGGCGAGGTCGACGGACATCGCGGGCGCCTCGGCGTCGGCGCGGGCGCGGAGCCGGCGGGCGAGGTCGTCGTCGGGGGTGCTCATCGGTGGCTCCCGTCCCGGGCGGCGCCCGCGTCGGTGTCGTCGGTGTCATCGGGGGCGAGGACGGCGCGGAGCGCGGCCATCGCCCGGGAGGCGGTCGACTTCACGGTCCCGGCGCTCACGCCGAGGTCCTCGGCCACCTCGGCCTCGGACAGGTCGAGGAAGTGCCGCAGGACCACGACGCGGCGCTGCCGCGGGGTCAGGGTCGCGAGCGCCCGGACGAGCTGGTCCCGGTCGCCGGTGCGGTCTCCCGCCGGCCGGCCGTGCAGCGGCGTGCTGTCGGGGCCGACGTCCTCGGGCGGCACCAGCACCTCGCGCCGCCGGCGGCGCCAGTGGTCGACGCGCAGGTTGGCCAGGACGCGGCGGGTGTACCCGAGCGGGTCGCGCTGCCGGACGTGCCCCCACCGGCTGTAGGTCCGCACGAGCGCCTGCTGCACGAGCTCCTCGGCCTGGTGCCGGTCGCCGCAGAGCAGCCAGGCGGTGCGGAGCAGGTCGCCCTGGTGGAGCCGGACGAACTCGGTGAACTGGCGGTCGCGGTCGACCGCGACGGGGGCGACCTCGTCGGCACCGGGCGGGTCGATCGCCGTCCGGGCGGGTGGCGCGTGCCCGGCTGCCTCGAACCTCTCGCGCAGGAAGTCCACGCCGTCCGCGCTGCTCATGGTGGTCACACCGTAGAAGACGCAGCGGCGCGCGGATGGGTTGCGTCGGCCGCCGGGCGCCGCGCGGGAGGATCGTCGCATGGCCGGCGACCTCCTCCTGCGGATCCACAGCCCCGAGTTCCGCGCGATGTCCGAGCGGGTGCTGCGGGCCACCGAGCTGACCTCGCGGCTGAACGTCCTGCCGTTCGACGACGAGGCGGGGCGCTCCGCGCTCCTGGAGCGGATCCTGGGCCGTCCGCTGCCCGACGGCGTGACGATCTACCCGCCGTTCTTCACCGACCACGGCCTGAACCTCGACCTCGGCGACCGGGTGTTCATCAACCAGAACTGCACGTTCCTCGACTACGCGGGCATCCGGCTCGGTCCGCGGGTGCTGGTGGCGCCGAAGGCCACGTTCGTCACGGTCGGGCACCCCGTGGACACCGAGGACCGCCGCGTCTGGCTCACCGGCGGACCGATCGACGTCGGCGAGAACGTCTGGATCGGCGCCGGCGCGACGATCCTGCCCGGGGTGACGATCGGCCGGGACTCGGTCGTCGCGGCGGGCGCCGTGGTCGCCGAGGACGTGCCGGAGCGGAGCCTCGTCACGGGCAGCAAGGCGGCCGTGCGACGGACCTGGTGACGCCGGGGCCCGTCAGGACGCGACGCGCACGCCGCCGGCCCCGGTGAGCGCCGGGGCCTCCGCCCGCCGGATCTCCGCCCAGAGGTCGTCCAGCGAGAGCCCCAGCACCTCGGCGACGGCCGCGACGGTCGGGAACGCGGGGGTCGCGACGCGCCCGGACTCGATCTTGCGGAGCGTCTCGGGGGAGACGCCGGCGTCCAGCGCGACCGCCAGCACGGTGCGCGCACCGCGCGCCCGCCGCAGCAGGGCGCCGAGCCGGCGGCCGCGCTCGACGTCGTCGGGGGTGAGCGGGAGCCTGACCATGCCCGGGATTCTAGTACCGGGATAGCATGGCCGGGATAGTTATCCGCACGGCGCTGGAAGGCCGCACGATGATCGAGATCCTGAACCCCGCCGAGCTGGACCGCGCCCGCGCGACCGGCGCCCTCGTGGCGTCGATCCTGCGCACGATGCAGGAACGCAGCACCGTCGGGACGAACCTGCTGGAAATCGACCGGTGGACCCGGGCGATGATCGCGGACGCCGGGGCGGAGTCCTGCTACGTCGACTACGCGCCGTCGTTCGGCCGCGGGCCGTTCGGGCACTACATCTGCACCTCGGTCAACGACGCCGTGCTGCACGGCAAGCCGCACGACTACGTGCTCGCCGACGGCGACCTGCTGACCCTCGACCTGGCGGTATCGCTCGACGGGATCGTCGCGGACTCCGCGGTGAGCTTCGTGGTCGGGAGGTCCCGGCCCGCGGAGAGCCTGGCGCTGATCGACGCCACCGAGCGTGCGCTGGCCGCCGGGATCGCCGCCGCCGGCCCGGGCGCCCGCGTCGGGGACCTGTCGCACGCGATCGGGACCGTGCTCACCGAGGCCGGGTACACGGTGAACACCGAGTTCGGCGGGCACGGCGTCGGGTCGACGATGCACCAGGACCCGCACATCGCGAACACGGGCCGGGCCGGGCGCGGCTACACCCTGCGGCCGGGGCTGCTGCTCGCGATCGAGCCGTGGGTCATGGCGGACACCGACGAGCTGGTCACGGACGCCGACGGCTGGACGCTGCGCAGCGCGACGGGCGCGCGGACGGCGCACAGCGAGCACACGGTGGCGATCACCGAGGACGGGGTGGAGGTCCTCACGCTGCGCTGACCCGCGACGCCGGCGCCTGCGAATTCGAAGCACCTAGGATGGGGCGCATGACCGACGCCGCCCAGCCGTCCCTCGACCCCGTGGAGCTCGGCGCGTACTTCGCGCTCATCGAGGTGAGCAGCCTGCTGCGGCACACCGTCGAGCAGCAGCTGCAGGAGGCGGGCGGGCTGAGCTACGTCCAGTTCCAGCTGCTCGCGACGCTCGGGGACGCGCCGGAGGGCAGCCGGCGCATGACGGACCTGGCCGACGGCGTCGTGTACAGCCGCAGCGGTCTGACCTACCAGGCGGGCCTGCTGGAGAAGGCGGGGCTCGTGACGCGCGCGCCGGCCCCCGACGACGAGCGCGGCGTCACGGTGACGATCACGGACGCCGGGCGCGGCGTGCTCGCCCGGGTGTTCCCGGGGCACATCGGCGTGGTGCGGGACCTGCTGGTCGAGCCGCTGCCGCGCGAGGACGTCGAGGCGCTCGCGCGGGTGCTCGGCACGGTCCGGGACCACCTGCGGGCGAACCCGCCGCGGTCGGCGGCGCCGCGCCGCCGCGGCCGGGCGGCGCGGGGGTGACGAGGTCGCCCGGCCCGCCGACCCCGGCGAGCGCCCACCGGACCGGTCGCCGTGGAGGTGGCCGGAGGGCGCGGCCTCGCGGCGCGGTCCGGGACGTGCGCCCCGGGGCCGCTCGGCGCGCGCGTCACTGCCCGACGCGGCCGTCGACGCACTCCCGCAGCAGGTCCGCGTGCCCGCAGTGCCGCGCGTACTCCTCGATCCGGTGCACCTGCAGCTCGCGGACGGCGATCCCGTCGGCACCCAGGCGCTCGCCCAGGTCCGGGTGCCGGGCGACGACGGCGTCGGTCGCGGCCTGCTCCCGCGCCAGGTCGGCGAACGCCGCGGACACCTGGTCGGGGTCGGCCGCGGCGTCCTCGAAGGCCGCGTCTCCCGCGCCGTAGAGCCGGGCCGGCGGGTCGCCGGGGGTGATCCACCCGCGCCAGTCCCGCTCGACCTCGGCCAGGTGCCGGACGAGCCCGAGCAGCGACAGGGTGGAGGGCGGCACCGACCGCCGGGCGAGCTGCTCGGGGTCCAGGTCCTCGCACTTCATGAGCAGCGTCGCGCGGTACCGGCCCAGGTAGTCGAGGAGCGTCGGCAGCTCGCCGTCCGGGCTGACGCCCTCGCTGTTCCGCGGGTCGTCCGCGGGGTCGACCCACATGTCGGGGTACACCGTCGCCCTGGTCCACCGGGTGGGCTGGTCCATGCGGCCCATGGTCGCCCCGCGGTCGTCCCGGCGGCCACCGGATTCCGGGTCCGGTGCTCAGCCGGCCCCCGGCTGCGCGCCGAGCGCCGCGACGTGGGACTCCACCCACGCCGCGTCGTCGAGGTACATCCCGACGTGCCCGAGCAGCCGGGCGTCGCCGCCGGCACGCTCCCGGGTGAACCGGGCGAGCTCGCGCAGCCGCACCGGGACCGCGGCGAGGACGTCGTCCGGGCGCACGCCGCCGTAGGACCGGCAGAGCAGGTCCAGGCGCCGCCGGCGCTCGGCCACGGGGACCGGACCCGGGTCGGCTCCGGCCGGGCCGAGCGGGACCAGCCGGTACGCCAGGTACGCCAGGTCCCAGGCGCGCGGCCCCGGCGCGGCGGTGTCCCAGTCGATCAGGGCCACGAGGCGGCCGTCCCGGAACACCATGTTGTCCGGCGACGTGTCGCTGTGGCAGACCACCTCGGCGGGCTCGCGCGGCGGCAGCCGCCACACGGCGCCGGCCCGGTCGAACGACACCGACGCGTCGTGCACGCGCCGGAGCAGCGCGGCGGCGTCGGCGAGCACCTCGTCCCGCCAGACCCACGCGGGCAGCGGGTAGCGGGGCACGTCACCGGGCACGTGCTCGGTCGTGTCCCGGCCGCGGTCGTCGACGCCGAGCGGGGCCGGGACGCCGACGACGCCCGCCGCGCGCAGGTGGGCGAGGAGCCGCTGCACGGTCGGGGTCCACGGGCCCGCCGCGCGGCGGACGGTGCCCCCGGCCCGGACGGCGCCGCCCATGCCCCCGCCGGGGAGGCGGGCCTCGGCGGGCTCCGGCGTCGTCGTGTCCACGCGGCCATGCTCGCGCGGCGGCGCGCGGTCCTCCAGCCGATTCCCGCCGCCGGTCCCCGGGGTCGGGTCGAGGGCCCACGTCGCCTCCGGCTTCCGGCGCGCCCCACCCGGATCCGCGCAGGGCGCGCCGGAGGACGTAGGCCCGGCGGCGCGGGGTCAGCCCTCGGCCATCGCCAGCGCCTCCTCGGCGCGCTCCGGGCTCCCGTCCGCGAGGCCCTGGCCGATCGCCCGCCGGGTCGTGAGCAGCAGGACCGCGCCCGCGCCGAGCACCGCCACCTCGGTGACCGTCAGCGCCCAGATGATCCCGGGCAGGCCGAACCAGAGGTCGCCCAGCAGCACGACCGGCACGAACAGCACGCCCTGCGTCACGGACATGATCGTCGCGGGGAGTGCCTGCCCGGTGGCCTGGAACAGCGAGGTGATCAGCCCGGTGAACCCGTTCGCGATCATCGCCGTGAGCTGGGCCGCGAGCACCGTGACCCCGAGCGCGAGCACCGCGCGGTCGGTGAGGAACACCGCCAGCAGCGAGTCCCGGAACAGCAGCACCACGGCCGAGAACAGCACCGCCACGCCGCCGACGGCCACCGCCGACGCGCGCAGCGCCGCGGTCAGCCGGGCGCGGTCGCCCTTGCCGTACGCGTAGGCGAGCAGGGGCAGCACGCCGAGCGTCACGCCCATGACCAGGAACTCGGGCATCTGGGCGATCCGCACGGCGACGCCCATGGCCGCGAGGGGGCCGTCGCCGTAGTCCGCGGCGAGGTTGTTGAGCACCAGCGCGGTGACGATCAGGAAGGCCGACTGCAGGAGCGTGCCGATGCCGACGCCCAGCACCGGCTTCAGCACGGACGGCGACAGCGTGAACCAGCGCGGCGCCAGGCTGACGTGCGTGCTGTTCCGGGCGAGCCACACGGCGAAGTACGTGACGGTCACCGCGTTCGCGAGGGTGACGGCGAGCGCCGCTCCCGCGACGCCCCGGTGCAGGACGAGGATGAACAGCACGTCGAAGAGGACGTTCGCGACCGTCGAGGCGATCAGCCCGGTCATCACCTGGCGCGCGGCGCCCTCCGCGCGCACCAGCTGCTCGAGGCAGACGGCCGCGGCCAGCACGGGCACCCCGGCCAGCAGGACGCCGACGAACGTCGTGGTGGCGTGCCGTGCCGCCTGGTCCGCCCCGAGGAGCGAGACGAGCGGGTCGAGCAGGAGCAGGCCCGCCCCGCCGACGAGCACGCCGACCCCGACGGTGCCCCACAGGGCGAACGCCGACACCCGCCGGATCTCGCCGGTGCGGGCGCCGTCCCGCTCGGCCGCACCCAGGAGCCGGGAGACGAGCGCGCCCCCGCCGACGCCGAACACGTTGCCGATGGCCATGACCAGCGCGAGGACCGGTGACCCCAGGGTCACGGCGGCGAGCAGCGCGTCGTCGTGCAGGGAGCCGATGAAGCCCGCGTTGACGACGTTGTAGATCGCGCCGACGATCATCGCCGCCGCCATCGGCACGCACAGGTGCACGAGGGCGCTGACGACGGGCGCGGTGGAGAGGAACCAGCGGTCGGTGCCGGGGGCGTCGGCCGGTGCGGGTGAGGAGGTCGTGGTGCGCATGGCTGCTCCGTTTCTGGGCAGGGCGAAGCGCGCGGCGGGCCGCGTGGATGCTCAGGGGTGAGGGGTGGGCGCGCGTGGGCGCGGGGTGCCGCCGCGCGGACCGGCCGCGCGGTGGGGTGAGGTCTCGAGGGCGTCAGTCCCGCGTGGGGCGGGGGAGCGCGGACGTGACCCTGGTCAGGAGGGCGTGCAGGGTGGCGCGCTCGTCCGGGTCCAGCGGTGCGAGGATCGTGTCGTCGGCGGCCGCCACCGCGGACGCGAAGCCCGCGACGAGCTCGGCGCCCTCCGGCGTGGCGTGCACGCGTTTCCTGCGCTCGTCGCCCGGCTCGGTGCGGCGCTCGACCAGGCCGCGCGCCTCCAGGCCCTTGAGCAGGCTCGAGACGCTCGCGGCGCTGGTCCGGGTCATCGCGGCGATGTCCCGCTGGATCGTCCCGGGGTGCTGCGCGAGGTACCCCAGGACGAAGGCCTGCTCGTGGGTGAGCCCGCGCGAGCGGACCCAGTCCTCGGCGGCCTTGCGCTGGGCCCAGCCGATCCACCGGACCAGGTCGAGTGTCGTCGTGAGCTCGGGCGCGTCCATGCTGAGAAACCTAAGTGTTCGAGGTCTAACTGTCAATGATCTAACCTCTGGCCGCCGGCGCCGGTGGCCTCCGCGGCCGACGGCGTGCAGTGCCCCGCGGAGGACGCCGACCCGGCCGGCGGCCTCAGGCCAGGTCGCGGGACGACATCGCCCGGTCCGCGGTGATCCGCAGGACGACCCGCTCGATCGTCGGGTCCGGCGTGCGGTAGCGCGCCGCGTACCGGGCCAGCGCCTCGGCCACCTCGCCCGGGTCGTCGGCGACCTCGACGGTGCCCTCGAGCGTGAGCCACCGCCGCCCGTCGACCTGGCACAGCACCGCGCGTCCCGGGGCGCCGCCGACGCGGCGGCGGGCGTTCACGGCCTTCTGGGTCGTGGGCCGCGTCGTCACCCGCGCCAGCCCGGCGTCCTCGTCCCAGGTGAACGCGACGGGCACGACGTGCGGCGTGCCGTCGGCCCGGAGGGTGGTCAGCGTCGCGAGGTGGCGCTCGGTGACGAACGCGAGCCGGGGGGCGGAGAGGCGGAGCACGCCGGGAAGCGTACGGGCCCGCGGCAGCACCGGCGCGCCGGTGCTAGCCGAGGACGACGCGGTCGTGCGGCTCGGCCGCGTACCGGCGCCCCGGGTAGCGCAGGCCGCGGAAGTACATCGTCGTGTGGGCGACGATCTGCTCGCCGGTGATCCGCACGCCGTCGTGCTCGGCGTCGGTGGTGGTGTGGGCGTCGCTGACCAGCGTCACGTCGAAGCCCCGCACCGCCGCGGACTGGGTCGTGGTGCGGATGCAGTAGTCGCTCTGCGCACCGGCGACCACGAGGTGCGTGGGCGCCAGGCGCGCGAGCACCTCGGCGAGGTCGGTGCCGGCGAACGCATCGCGGTACTCCTTGCCCACCACCGGCTCGTCGGGGAGCCGGGTCAGCGGCGGGGCGAGCCGCCACGGGTCCGAGCCGACGGCGAAGGAGCCGTGGTCCTGCACCCACACCACCGGCACGCCCTCTGCGCGGGCGCGGTCCACGAGGGCCGCGGTCCGGGCAAGCACGCCGGCCGCGTCGACGCAGCCGTCGACGACCCCGACCTGCAGGTCGATCACGAGGAGGGCGGAGCGCGCGGTCACCCCGGCATCGTGCCAGAGAGGAGCTAGCCCCCGAGGCGCTCCGAGCCCTCGGCGAGGTCGGGGCTGCGCTCGGGCCGCGGCACGCACAGCTCCAGCGCCTGCGGGCGGACGGTGACGGTCAGCGTGCGGCCCGGTTCGATGACGTCCCCGTCGACCTGACGCCGCTCCTCGCGGTCGCTGACGACGGTGATCCGCGAGGCGCGCAGCACGTCCAGGTGCGCGACCCGGTGCGGGTGCCGGAGCACGCCCCAGGCGGTCTGCACCCAGTGGCCCAGCGTGCGCGGGGCGAGCACGGCGACGTCCATCTGCCCGTTGTCCGGCTCGGCGTCGGCGAGCAGGCGCACCCCGCCCTGCAGACGCCCGACGTTCCCGATGATCACCGAGCGCGCGCGGCGGCGCACGGGCGGCCGGTCGTCCAGGTGGATCTCGAGGTGCATGCTGCGGTCCCGCAGGTGCGTCAGCGCCGACAGCACGTAGGCGACGGAGCCCGCCCTGGCCTTGAGGGCCGTCGAGGCGTCGTCGAGCAGCGCCGCGTCGAAGCCCATGCCGGCCATGACCGCGAACGTGTGGCCGTCGGCCTCGCCGACGTCGATCCGCCGCCGCCCGTGCTCCGTGGCGATCTGCACGGCAGCGGCCGGGTCGTCCGGGACGCCGAGGTTCGCGGCGAGCAGGTTGCCGGTCCCGGCGGGGAGCACCGCCAGCGCGACGTCCGTGCCGGCGAGGCCCTCGATGCACGACCGCACGGTCCCGTCGCCGCCGCAGGCGAACACGACCTGGGCCCCGTCCTCGACCGCGCGCCGCGCCTGACCGGCCCCCGGGTCGTCCTCCGTCGTCTCGACCCACTCGGGCAGCGGCCACCCGGCCTCGGTGAGCGCCGCCTCGACGGCTGCCCGCCGCTCCTCGAGACCGTCGACGCGCACGGGGTTGTACACGACGACCGAGCGCAGCGGCCCGGCGTCGCGGGCGAGCGAGGCGTCGGCCGGGTCGCGGTCGTCCGCCGGGTGGGCGGGGCTGGTGGTGCTCATGTCGTCGCTGCTTCCGTCGAGGGGGAGGGTCGCTGACCTCGTGCGGTCACGACCCGCAGTGGACCACGGCGCACGCGTTCCGGCGCGTCGACGGGGCGTCGTCAGCCGAGCGCCGCGAGCAGGTCGGCCTCCTCGCCCGCGGTGAGCCCGGCGCGCCGCGGGCGGCCGGTGCCACGGGCGACCTCGTCCCGCAGGACGCGCGCGACGGTCTCGGCCAGATCCCGCTCGCCGCCGCCGGCTGCCCGGTAGCGCGCGCCCGACCGGCGGGCGAAGCCCGTCGCGGACGCCGGCAACCAGAGCGGCAGCGACCGGGGGCCGGCCCAGTACCGGACGTCGTGGGCGCGCAGCCAGGCGTCGTCGGCGGGCACCAGCGTCCCGGTGAACCCGGTCACGGCCCGCACCGCGTCCACCACGGCGTCGAAGGGTGCGCTGGTCCCGACCGCGTCGACCGCCCCGGTCACCGCGTCCTCGCCGGCGCGGACGACCCAGGCGGCCAGGTCGTCCACGTCGATCACCTGCACCGCCCGGCCGGCGACGGTGGGCAGCAGCACCCGGCCGCCGCGGTGCAGCCGCGCGGGCCAGTACCCGAAGCGGTCGGAGGGGTCGCCGGGACCGACGATCAGGCCCGGGCGGGCGACGAGCAGGCGGCCGGGCAGCCGCTCCGCGGACGCGCGCTCGGCCGCCACCTTCGCGTCGGGGTACGCGGTGAGGTCGCGCGGCTCGACGAGGTCCGCGGACTCGTCGGCGCCCGGCTGGTCGTCGCGCCGGTACACGGACACGGACGAGACCAGCGTCCAGTGCCGGGCGCGGTCGGCGAGCGCCTCGAGCGCGGACCGCACCAGCGCGGGCTCGTCCGCCAGCTCGACCACCGCGTCCCACTCGCCGCCGAGCGCGTCGTAGGCGCCCGGGCGGGACCGGTCCGCCCGGACCAGGCGGGCGCCCTCCGGCGCGTCGCCGGAGGCCCCGCGGGCGAGGCACGTCACCTCCGCGCCGCGGGCCACCGCCGCACGTGCGACGGCGCGGCCCAGCCAGGCCGTGCCGCCGAGGATCAGGACCCGTCGCATCCGCCCAGTGAACACGAGCGCGCGGCCGACGGGGCTCAGGCCGCGAGGTGGAACGTCCGGGCGAACCTGCCCAGCAGCCGGTCGGGGCCGTGCAGCACCTCGACCACGCCGGTCGCGATCGCCCCCGCGGGGTCGAGCTCGCCGGAGATGAGCCGTCGGATGCCGGGGCCCACGGCGAACGCGAGGTCGGCGGCCGGGTCGGTGCCCCGCGCGACCGCGAGCGCCGGGCCGTCGACCCGGACGAGCAGGTCCGCCGGGCCGACGCGCGCCGCGTACGCGGTCGGGGGCAGGTCCGCGGCCACGTCCGCGCGGAACGCGGTGCGCAGGGCGACGGCCATCGAGTCGGCCGTGACCACCTGGCCCTCGCGGGGGTCGCCCATCGCCTTGAAGCCCCACGCCCCGAGGGCGAGCACGACGGGCTCCAGCTCCCGCCCGTACGGCGTCAGCTCGTAGACGATGACCCGGGACCGCGGCGCGCGCCGGATGACGCCCGCCTCCTGCAGCTCCTTGAGCCGCGCCGCCAGGACGTTGCTCGGGATGCGGGGGAGGCCCGCCGCGAGCTCGCCGTAGCGGCGCGGCCCGACGAGCAGGTCGCGCACGATGAGCAGCGCCCAGCGCTCGCCCACGAGCTCCAGGCCGCGGGTGACACCGCAGTACTGCCCGTAGTCGCGCGCGGCCACCGGCCTCAGGCCTGCTGGTCGGCGACGGCCGCGGGGCCGTTCGCGGCGGCGACGGGGTCCATCCAGCCGAACTCGAGCAGGTTCCCGTCCGGGTCGGCGAGCTGCCGCTGGTACATGAAGCCGTAGTCCGAGGCGGGCCGCTCCTCGGCGCCGCCTGCGCCGAGCCCCCGGGCGACGGTGTCGTCCACCGCCTCGCGGCTGTCCAGGAAGATCGCCGTGGCGGCGGACACGGTCGTCGACGGGTCGCCGATCGGGCGGTCGCTGAAGGTCTGGAAGTAGTCGCGGGTCACGAGCATGACGTAGCCGTGGTCCTCCTCGACGACGACGCACGCGGCGTTGTGGTCGGTGAACAGCGGGTTGATGGTGAAACCGACGGCCTCGTAGAACGCCTTGGCGCGGTCGAGGTCGGTCACCGGCAGGTTGACGAAGATCGCGGTCATGATGCACTCCCTCGGACGCGGCCGACTGTGACCTGCACCACACTTGCAAAAAACAAGTGCGGCGTCAAGAGGGAGGGCGCGGCGATCCGCGGGCCGATCCGCCGGCTCCTCGGGCACGATGGGCGAGGTCGGTTCGGCGGACGGGGGACGGGGGACAGGTGCTGCTGCAGGACACGGTGCTGGGCGTCGTCGGGATGAACGTGCTCGCCGTGCTCCTCGTCGTCGCCCGCGCCCCCGTGTTCGGGACCCGCCTGTACCGCCCGATGCTGCTGAACGTCGGCCTGTCGGTCGCGCCCGTGCTCGTCCTCGGGGCCGGCGTCCTGGCGGTGGCGGTGCTGCTCGCCGCGGGCGCCCCGCGCGCCCTGGGCGTCGCGACGGAGGCCGTCGTCGTCCTCGCGTGGCTGCTGCTGCTGCCCAACGCCGGGTATCTGGTCACCGAGCTCAACCAGTCCCACCGCAAGCCGGGGGAGCGGGTCCCGGAGTGGTACGACATCCTGCTCGTGCTGTCGCTCGCGATGTCGGGCGTGCTGAACATGCTGATCAACGTCTTCTTCGTGCAGCTCGCGTACGTGGCGCTGCGGTTCGACGACGTCGACGGGCTGGCGTCCGCCGAGGTCCGCTGGCTGACGATCGCCGTCCTGCTGCTCGCCGCGTTCGGCGTCTACCTGGGCCGCAACATCCGGGTGAACAGCTGGGACGTCCTGCGGCCCTGGCGACTCGTGGCTCGGGTCGTGGCGCACCTGCGCGCTCCGGGCAGGCTCGCCGCGGCCGCGGGGTTCACCGTCGTGTGCGGGGCGTTCTTCGGGCTCATGCAGCTCGTCGTCGTGGGGCCGCTGATCAGCGCGGTCGTCGCGCTGGGCTAGCCGCGGCGGGGCCCGGAATGCGCTTGACCGCTCCCGGTACGGTCGCCGCATGTCTGTCGAGGAGCTCCCGCTGGCCGGCCGCACCGCCCTGGTGACGGGGGTGTCGCGCCGCAAGGGGATCGGGTTCGCGGTCGCGTGCGAGCTCGCGCGGCTCGGTGCGAGCGTGTGCACGCACGACTTCGCACCGCACGACGCGGACCAGCCCTGGGGCGGTGACGACCTGGACGCGGTCGCCGCCGGGGTCCGGGCGGCCCTGCGGGGTGACGCGGTCTCCGGCCGTACGAGCGCGGACCTGCGCGACCCCGCTCAGGTCGACCGGCTGCTCGACCGGGCCCGCGACCTGACCGGCTCCGTCGACGTGCTGGTCTGCAACCACGCCCGCAGCGGCGGCGACGGGTCGATCCTGGACATGACGGCCGAGACGCTGGACGCGTTCTGGGGGACCAACACCCGGTCGACGATCCAGCTCACGCAGCGGTTCGCGCGCCAGTTCGCCGCCGCGCCCGGGGTCGCGGCAGCCCGTCCGGGCGAGCGCCGCCCGCGGACGGCTCCGGCGGACTCGGAGCGCGCTCCGAAGGTCGTCTGGATGACCTCGGGCCAGCAGCACGGCCCGATGCGCGGCGAGGTCGCCTACGCGACGTCGAAGGCGGCGCTGGCCGGCGTGACCGCCACCGTGGCGGCGGAGCTGCTGGACCTGGGGATCGTCCTGAACACGGTGAACCCCGGCCGGTGAACACCGGGTACCTCGATCCCGGGTCGACGGACCGCCCGCTGGCAGAGCTCGACGCGCTCCGGGCGGCGACCCCTTTCGGGCGGTGGGGCGAGCCCGCGGACCCCGCGCGGCTCATCGGGTGGCTGGTCGGCCCCGCGGGTTCGTGGGTGGTCGGCCAGGTGCTGACGACGGACGGCGGCTTCGGGCTGCAGTGAGCCCCGGTGCGGCGGGCCGTCGACGACGCCGGCGTGGCCGGCCGCACCGTCGGACGACCCGGGATGGCGGGCGCACCGGACCGGCGTTAGCGTGGCCGTGCGGCTTTGACTCCCGGACAGGCTGATTCCGGGCCAGACCCCTTCCGACGTCGTCTGCGATCGCGTCCGACGATCAGCGCACAGGGGTTCGAGATGGCGCGGCCGCACAGCGATGTTCACGAGGTCACGGGACCGGCGTCGCCGTCCTCGATCCCGACGTTGCGGCACTGGGCCGTGAACCGGGCCCGCCTCGCGGGGGCGAGCACCGGGGGCCTCGCGGCCGTCGAGCTCGCCGTCAGCGAGGTGGTGACCAACGCCGTGGTGCACGCCGCGGGGACCACGACGGTGACGATGCGCTTCCGGTCACGGGGCGCGGTGATGCACTTCGAGGTGCTGGACCACGACCCGCGTCCGCCGCTCGTGCGCACGGGGCGCGACGGGCGCCCGGGCGGTCACGGCCTGCACATCGTGCAGACGCTGGCGGAGAGCTGGGGCTGCGTGGGGGACGGGGCCGGCGGCAAGATCGTGTGGTTCGTGGTCGCGCTGCACCGCGTCCACTAGGGCCCCGCGGACTCAGCCGCGCCGCAGGTCCTGGGCGAGCATCACGATGATGCCGCTCGGGCCGCGGACGTAGGTCAGCCGGTAGAGGTCCTCGTAGGTGGCCACGCCCCGCAGGGGGTGGCAGCCGTGCCGCGCAGCGATCGCGAGGGCGTGGTCGAGGTCGTCGACCGAGAACGCGACGCGGTGCATGCCGATCTCGTTCGGCCGCGTGGGCTCCGTCTCGATCGCGTCGGGGTGCAGGTACTCGAACAGCTCCAGCCGGCCGCGGCCGTCCGGCGTCTGCAGCATCGCGATCCGGGCGTGGTTCCCGTCCAGGCCCACGGCGGTGTCCGCCCACCCGCCGCTGACCTCGTCCCCGCCCAGGACCTCCAGGCCGAGGTCCGTGAAGAAGGCGATGGTCGCGTCCAGGTCGCGGACGGCGATCCCGACGTTCTCGAGCGCGATCGGCATGCGCCGCACGGTACCGCCGTGCGGCGCACGCCGGGAGGGCTCAGCCGCGGGCGACCGCCGCCACGAATCGCGCGCTGCGCTCCTGCACGCCGGCGACGCGCCGCGCGACGACGGCAGCGGTGTCCTCGCCCGCCTCGGCGATCATCGGGCGCCGGCGGGCGTTGCGGGAGCACGCGAAGTCCGCGCAGACCAGCGTGCCGATCGTGTCGCCGTTCCGGCCGGACGACCCGGCGAGGCGGGCGACGAACAGCGCGACCTCGTTCGTGGCGATCACGTCCTCGCACCAGGCGCACACCGCGTTCCTGCGGGTGGAGCCGTCGGACGCGCGCAGCACCATCCCGGTGGCACGGTCGTCGACGACGGTCACGACGTACGCGCGGCGCGGGTTCTTCGGGTCGGTCCAGCCGAGGTAGTCCAGCCGGTCCCAGTCGAGGACGGCCAGGTCGGGGACGACCGCCTGGGCCGCCTCCCGTCGGGAGCAGTTGACGAAGGACGCACGGATCTCGGGCACGGTCAGGGCACGCATGAGCAGGCTCGCTCTCAGGGAGTGGTGACGCCCGCTGCGGTCAGGGTCGCGCGGGCACGGGGGAGCGCCCGTCGCGGGGGACGACGACCAGCACCCGTGCGGGTGGGTCGGTCCGGCGCGACGGGGGAGTCCCCGTCACACAAGGTGGCCGTGGCGGCCGACCTCGCTCCCTGCGGACATCCGCGAGCTCCTCGTGCTCCTCGGCGCCGCGGCGGTGCCCGCGGCGCAGTCGGTTTGATGCTGCCCCACGTGGCGCGGGGCTGTCGACCGGATTTCCAGGCCCCGGTCAGCCCGGCGCGCCCACCGGGACCGCGACCTCCATCACCGGGCCCGCCACCCCGGTCCCGAAGGTCGGCAGGTAGATCTCCCGGTTGTCGCCCGCCGCGGGACCCCCTCCGCGGGACGCGCCGGACGACAGGTGGTCGTGCAGCCGGACGAGGTACGCCTGGTCCCGGGCGTGGGCGTCCTCGACGGGCACGAACTCCTCCCGGTGCGCCGGGTCGACCGACAGCCGGGTCGGCCCGGACGGCCGGACCAGGTCGGCGACGGGGACGCGGACCGTGACGCGCGCCGTCCCGGACCCCGTCGCACGCCCGTGGTAGGCCACGAACGGGTGCCCGGACAGGTCCGCTCCGGCACCGCGCAGCACGTCGAACAGCGTGGCGGTCCCCGTGGCGATGGCGTCGGGCAGCCCGGGCAGGTCGGTCCGCAGCTCCAGGTCGAGGGTCAGCCGCTCGGGGACGTCGCGGTGGCCGACCCGCACGTCGCGGAGCGGGGCCGAGGACAGCGCGGCGCGCCCCCGCTCGCCCGCCGCCGTCAGCGCGCGCAGCCGCTCGCGCCGGGCGCCCCACAGGTCGTCGAACGCGGCGACCGGGTCCGCCGCGTCGAGCACGCGCGCGATGTCCGCGAGCGGGAGCCCGACACCGCGCAGCAGCCCGACCGATCGCGCGCGGTCGAGGGCCTCCGGCGAGAACGCGCGTCGACCGGTGCGCGGGTCCTGCGCCACCGGGACGAGCCCGCGGGCGGCGTAGAGGCGCACGGCCTTCTCGCTCACCCCGAGGGCCTGGGCGACCTGGCCGGTGCTGTAGCTGCTCGTCATGCGGGCGACGCTAGGGCCTGCCCCTGGGGCAGGTTCAACCGGGCGAGGCGAACGAGCATCGCCAGGGTGAGCGACGACGCGGACCGGCCAGGGGAGTGCGTGTTCTGCGACATCGTGCGCCGGCACCGTCCCGAGCGCCACGGTGCTCCAGGACGAGGCGATCGTCGCGTCCATGGACGTCGACCCCGGGGCCGACGGGCACCTCCTGGTCGCGCCCGGGCGGCACAGCGCCGACCCGTTCAGCATCCCCGCCGAGGACCTCGGTCGCCACCACGCTCGCGTCGGCGCTGTGAGCCCTTGGCACGGCTCCGGGCGATGAGTCATGGTCATGTCAGAAGCGGCGCAGGACGGCAGGAGAGGAGTCACCGTGAACGACTGGAACACCAGCATCATCACCGAGTTCCGCGCGAACGGCGGCAGGGTCGGCGGGCGGTTCGAGGGCGCGCCGTTGCTGCTGCTGCACACCACCGGGGCCAGGTCCGGCCAGGAGCGGGTCAACCCGGTCATGTACCAGGACCTGGGCGACGGCCGGGTCGCGGTCTTCGCCACGTACGCCGGGCTCGACGTCAACCCGGCGTGGTTCCACAACCTGGTCGCGGAGCCGCGCGTCTCGGCGGAGATCGGAACCGAGACCCGCACGTTCCTCGCACGCGTGGCCACCGGCGACGAGCGGACGGCGATCTGGGAGAAGCAGAAGGCCGAGCACGCGGGCTTCGCCGGCTACGAGGCGAAGACGTCGCGCGAGATCCCGGTCGTGGTGCTCGAACCGCGCTGACGACCACGGTGCGGGCGGCACGGCGGCTGTTGCCCCTGGCGGCGGCTCCCGGCTCCGGGGCCGTGATCGCGTTCGCCGATAATGCACGTTATGTCACACCGTGGTCTGCGTACCGCATCTGATACAGCCCGCCACCAGGGGCTGTCCCTCCCCCGGCGTACAGGCGGGCCGGCCATTGACCAGCGCAAACGCAACTCGAGCAACGTGATGTCGCGTTGCATGGCGACCTAGAGCCGGCCACCTCGCCGAGCGTTCGCCCATGCCGCCAGGTGACGCGCCGAGCTACGCCGGGCTGGCTTCGACGTCGCCGACAGCGGCGGGTGCGAGCTGATCCAAGACCTCGTCGAGGTCGGCGGCGAAGGTGCCCGGCCGGTCGTTGCAGTTCTCTGTGACGGCGTGGAGGGCGGCGAAGGCGGCACCGACGAGCGCGCGGGTGACCACGCGAGGTCCGGGGTCAGGGACGCGGTCCTGGAGCACGTCGACCAGACGCTGCTGGATGAGATTCATCCGGTCGAAGTACGCCGCTCGCAGCGACGGGGTGTTCAGGAGGATCGACCACATCAGGTCCGACCGGTCGCGGGTCGCCGGCTCCTCCCGAAGTGACACGAACACCTCGAAGGTGTGGCGCAGCGAGGTCCAGGGGCTCTCGGTCGAGGGGCGCGCGCGCAGGAGCTCGACCATCCGGTCCCCGTGCCGGTCGAACTCAGCCAGGACCAGGTCCTCCTTGGTCCCGACGTGCCGGAAGAAGGTCCGCTGCGACATGCCGACGCGCGCGGCGATGTCGTCGACGGTGGTGGCGTCGTATCCCTGCTCACGGAACAGGCACTCCGCCGCGGACGTGATCTCCGCGGCGATCGCTCGACGTGCGACTTCGCGCGTTCCTGACCTGGCCATGCCTCATGCTAGCACGCGCCGCTTTCGACAGGCGCTGTCACTTTTGGCGTACACGTTCCGGACCGCAGTGCGCAGGAAGAACGCCGGTCGTTGAGCTGCCGCCTCTCATAGGGAACACGCGGGCCCGTGCCGCGGTTGACAGCGTCTGACACATAGGACGTACGGTGTCAGCAAGCGGTGAGGCGGGCCGACCGGTCTGGCATCGCCGCACACCACGCCCGCGCGCCGGACCCGGCGCCGGCACAGACAGGAGAAGTCGCATGAAGGTCGCAGTCATCGGTACCGGAAACATCGGCGAGCCGCTGGCGCGGGCACTCGCCGCCGCGGAGCACGAGGTGATCTTGGCCAACTCCCGTGGCCCGCAGTCCCTGCAGGAGCTGGCGGCGAAGGTCCCCGCGCGTGCCGCCACGGTCGAGGACGCCATGGCTCAGGCCGAGGTGGTCGTGCTGTCCATCCCGTTCGCGACGATCGCCGGCATGGCGGAGACCATTCGCCGGGCACCCGAGTCCACGATCTTCGTGGACATGTCCAACTACTACGGTCAGCCCGTCGTCGAGGGCGCCGCGGACGCGGCCTCCACCACCGCCTGGCTCAGTGACCAGATCGGCCGCCCGTTGGTCAAGGCGTGGAACACCATCTTCTCCCGCAGCCTCGCCCTCAAGGGCCGTCGCGCCGGTGAGCCCGACCGGGTGGCACTGCCGGTGGCCGGCGACGACGTCGTGGCCAAGCAGGTCGTGATGCAGCTGGTCGAGGACACGGGCTTCGATGCGGTCGACGCAGGCCCGCTGGCCGAGTCCTGGCGCCAGGAGCCCGGCTCCCCCGTGTACTGCACCGACCTGGACGCCGCCACTGTCAAGGAGGCGCTCGAGCGCGCGGACAAGGCCCGCAACGCCCGGGACCGGATGACCCAGGCCCAGGCCATCTACGACCCCGAGACCCAGTCCATGGACATGGTCAACGGCGTGCAGATCTACCGCGACATCACGAAGTAGGCCCCGCAAGGAGGGGGCGGGACCTTCGCGGTCCACCCACGGCCCGCCCCGAGCGGCGCAGATGGCAGGCGCAGAGACCGCACAGCCATGCCACTCGCCAACACGCAGGGCGACGGTGCCTGGTGTCCACCGGGCGCGCTGACGCCGCCCGAGGGCCAGGCAGTGCCCGCACCAGGTCAGTTCATCAAGCATCCAGACATCGAGGAAGAACAGAATGAGCAGTCGGTTCGAAGGAAAGGTCGCCCTGATCTCCGGGGGCAGCGTCGGTATCGGGTTCGCCACCGCCAAGCAGCTCATCGACGAGGGGGCAACGGTCTTCGTGACCGGCCGCCGGGTGGAGGAGCTGCGGGCGGCCGAGGCGGCACTCGGGCCGAAGGCGACCGGAGTGCGTGCAGACGCTGGGAGCAAGGAGGACATCGAAGCGCTGATCGACGAGATCAAGTCCACGACGGGCAAGATCGACGTACTGTTCGCCAATGCCGCGGCAGCGCGCTTCGAGCCCCTGGGCCAGATCACCGAGGAGGCCGTGGACCAGCAGCTGGGCGTCAACTTCAAGGGCCTGATCCACCTCGTTCAGGCGGCCCTCCCGCTGATGGTGGACGGCGGGTCGATCGTCATGACCTCCTCACTCGGGGCGCAGCAGGGCGTCCCCCAGGTCGGCGTGTATGCCGCAACCAAGGCCGGAATCCGCAGCTTCGCGCGTACGTGGGCTGCGGAACTGGCTGATCGCAAGATCCGCGTCAACGTCGTGACGGTGGGCCAGATCGCCAGCGAGGGCTTCCTGGGCGGCATGGGCGACGAGACGGTCCAGGCGTTCATCGACGACGCAGTCCAGAAGTCGCCCTCCCGGCGGTTCGGCGAGCCCTCCGAGGTGGCGAAGACTGTCGCCTTCCTCGCATCGGATGACGCGTCGTTCATCAACGGCGCCGACATCCAGGTCGACGGAGGCCTGGGTCAGGTCTGACCTAGCCGCAGTACGACGCGAGGGAGGTGGCCCCGGACCACGTCTTGGGGCCACCTCCCTTCCGCGCAGCTGATCCTGCTGGTAACCGACAGCGTGTGACCGCGGCTGCCCTGACGCATGGGGGCCGGTGTGGCCGATGCCGCCAGCCGTCGCATTTGACAGTTGCTGACACGGTGGGCGTACGCTGCTACCGCGCACGACGAGCAAGGACCGCGAACCGCGGCGCTCAACGGCGCCGCCACGAGGACCACCGACCGGCAGGCCCGAGTTCCGCACACCCACCCCCGAGGTTCGACATCCACTCCTCAGGAGTACCCATGAACGTGTCCGTCATCGGCACCGGCGACATCGGCAGCCAACTCGCGCGATCGATCGCCGTCGCGCAGCACTCGCTCACCATGGCCAACTCACGAGGACCCGAGACCCTCGACCGACTGGCGGCCGAGCTCCTGGCCCGAGCCGCGACGACCGCCGACGCCGTGGTGGACGCCGACGTCATCGTGCTCTCCATCCCGTTCGCCAAGATGCCGTCGCTGGCGGAGGACTTGACCCGGGCGCCGGCATCCGCCGTGATCGTCGACATGTCCAACTACTACGCACTCGCCGGGGTGGTCGACGGCCTCGAGCATGACGACCCCAGCAGTGCATGGGTCAGCGAGCAGATCGGCCGCCCGGTCATCAAGGCGTGGAACACGATCTTCTCGCGCAGCCTGGCGCTGAAGCGGGAAGCTCCCGGGACCCCCGAGCGGCTTGCCCTCCCGGTCGCCGGTGACGACGTCGTCGCGAAGGCCACCGTGATGCAGCTGGTCGAGGACACCGGCTTTGATGCCGTCGACGCCGGCAGCCTGGCTGACTCGTGGCGGATGCAGCCCGGAACGCCGGCCTACTGCACCGACCTCGACGCGGCCGCACTGCGCGCCGCGCTTGCACGCGCCGACCGGTCCCGGATGGCTGTCGACGCCGCCGCCGAGATCGCCGCGGTGTACAGGCCCGGCACGGGGATCGACATGGTCAACGGAGTCGAGATCTACCGCAACATCACGGCGTAACGGCCTCCCGCCAGCGGCGTGGACGGGGCGGTCGCGTGACGCTGCTGCTCGTCGCCGGCGCGGGCGCGAGCTGGCTGGTGCGGTCGCGAGGTTGCTCGTCGGCGAGGAGTACGACCGATCTTGATACGCAGAGGTGCCAGTAAAACCCGTTGACGCCCTGACTCGTGCTCTTGCTGCGTCAGGCGGTGCCTGGGCCGTCGCCGGCGACGACGGCGAACAGCAGGCTGTCCTCGCGAACCCCGCGGATGAGCATGTGGGAACGCATGACTCCTTCCTGCTGCATGCCGAGCTTGCGCAGCACTCGCTGGGACCCGAGGTTGCCGGGTCGGCATGTCGCCTCGACCCGGTGCAGGCCGAGCTCGCGCCACGCGAACGCCAGGACCGCCGACGCGGCCTCCGTGGCGTAGCCCCTTCCCCAGTGCTCCCGCGCCACGACGTAGCCGACTTCGCCACGACGGTGCTGGACGCTCGTCACGGAGACCATGCACGTCCCCACTAGGGCCCCGCCGACCGTGACGGCCCAGTTGATCGCGGCACGCTCCGGCTGAGACGCGGCCGCGACCATCTGGTCGACGAACTCGTGCGTCTGCTCCAGCGTGTTCGGCCCCCACTCCATGTACCGGCACACCTGGGGATCGGCCGCGTAGGCGTGCACCGCCTCGACGTCGCCAGCGGTGAAGTCCCGGAGCAGGAGCCTGTCGGTCGCCAACGTTCGCACTCGAACACCCTAGAGATGCCAGCGGGCTCGTCGTCGCCACAATCGAGACGAGTACGACCGATCTCGATACGCAGAGGTGCCAGTAACAGCCTGCGCACAGGTCAGTCGCACCCCGGTAGGGATGACAAACGGGCTGACGTCAGGGAATGTCCACGCTCCCCCGAGCGCGCGTCCTCGCGCCCTGACGGACGCGCGCCGCCGTCCGTCGGCTCACGGCCCGGTCTCGCTCGGCCCTAGCGCATCACGGGACGACGAGGAGCGGACCGTGCAGCAGAGTCAGGTGCACACCACCCCGTGCGGACCAGGTCGAGCAGGCCCGTGCGGGAGGCGTCGTCGGCCATCTTCGCTCGGCGGACCCAGCTCGTGGCGAGGACGAGCAGGAACAGGTCGCGTGCGCGCACCTCGGCACGGGCACTGCCGTCGCGCTGAGCGGCGAGCAGGAACGTCTCGGTCGTGGTGATGTATCCCTCGCAGGTGAGCGCCAGCGGTGACGCCTTCTGCGCCACGGCCTCGCGCAACGGTTCGGGCAGTCCGTCGAAGGCGGCAGCCCACTCCCCCAGGGCGTCCAACCACAGGTGGAGGGCCGACCCGGAGTCGGCTGTCTCCGCTCTGATCGCGGCGAGCTGCTCCCCCAGGCGGCTCTCGCGTGCCTCGAGGAGCTCGGCCAGGAGCGCTTCGCGCGTCGGGAAGTGCCGGTACAGCGTGCCCGGGCCGACCTGCGCGCCCTTGGCGATCTGGTCCAGCGAGGCCGAGACGCCGTGCTCGGCGAAGTGCTGCTCGGCGACCTCCAGGATCCGGTCGCGGTTGCGCTGCGCGTCGGCGCGGAAAGTCCGTGGCGCCGGTGTGGGTGCGTCGGGCATGAGCGCTCCTCTCGTTGACAAGCGGAGACTGGCTCCGTAACGTCGTCGCGTTAGTGGAGACTATCTCCTGTTCCGGACCCCGGTCCTCGTGGTCCAGCAGCAGAGAGCGGGAGGAGCGGTCAGGTGAAGGCACCCGTCATGAAGCGCTGGCAGGCGGCAGAGTTCGGTGATCCGGCGCAGGTGGTCCGACTGGAGGAGGTCCCTGTGCCCGTGGTCGGCGCGGGTGAGGCGCTGGTGCGGGTCCGCGCGGCCAGCCTCGCGCTGCCGGACCTGATGATGCTGCGCGGCGAGTACCCGATGGTCCCGGCCCCGCCGGTGACCCCGGGGCAGGAGGTCGTCGGTGTCGTCGAGAAGGCCGGCGACGGCTTCCCCCTTCCCGTGGGGACCCGGGTCGTCGGCGGCGCCCGCTTCGACATCGGTGCCGGGGGTCTCGCGGAGTACACGGCGATGCCGGGGTGGAGCGCGTTCCCGGTGATGGAGGGCCTGAGCGACGAGCAGGCGGTCGGGTTCGTCGGGTCGTTCCACGTCGCGCACATCGGGCTGCATCACCGCGCCCGCCTGCGCGCAGGAGAGGTGGTGCTCGTCCTGGGCGGGGCCGGCCGGACCGGCTCGGCTGCGATCCAGGTCGCCAAGGCGCTGGGCGCGACCGTCGTCGCCACCGCGCGCACCGCCGCCAAGGCGCGCTTCTGCGAAGCCCAGGGAGCGGACCTCGTCGTCGACCTGAGCGCCCCGGATGCGGCGGGCGCCATCGACGCCCTCACCGACGGGCACGGCGTCGACGTCGTCTACGACACCGTCGGCGGCGAGGCGTACGCCGCCGCGACCGCGGTCCTCGCCCGCGGCGCGCGCGTCCTCCTGGTGGGCTTCGCCAGCGGCACGCCCGCACGCCCCGACGCGCAGGACATGCTGATGCGCGACTACGCGGTCATCGGGACCCTGTCGTCGTTCCGCGACGACGACGAGGGCACCGACACCCTCGAGGCCCTGTCCGCGATGCTGTCCGCCGGGCAGATCGACCCGCCCGTCACCGCGGTGCACCCGTTCGACGACGTCCCCGCCGCCCTGGCTCGTCGGGCCGAGGACGCCTCCGGGCAGACCGTCGTCCTTCTCGCGCCCACTGCCCTCACCTGAGCGAGCCAGTCCTCTCCGCTCGCGGAGACAGCACCCGCGTGACGACCGCCGCGTGTGGCCGCGACCACCCGTCCGCCAGCGTCCGACCACGACAGGAACAAGCAGCGCATGAGCACCATCGGCATCATCGGCAGCGGCAACATCGGGTCCGCGGTCGCCCGTCTGGCGACTCAGGCCGAATTCACCACCATCATCGCCAACTCCCGCGGCCCGGCATCGCTGACCGATCTCGTGGCGGACCTCGGGCCGCGGGCGAGCGCCGGCACCGTCGAGCAGGCCGCGTCTGCCGACATCGTCGTGGTGGCGGTGCCGTTGACGGTCACGCTCGCCCTGCCGCCCGAGCTCCTCGCCGGCACGACCGTCCTGGACTCCAGCAACTACTACCCGTCCCGCGACGGCCGGATCGGCGAGCTCGACGACAACAGCACGACGACCAGCGAGCTCGTCCAGGCCCACCTGGCCAAGAGCCGCCTGGTCAAGGCGTTCAACAACATCCTCGCCCACCACATCACCGAGCTCGCCCGACCGGCAGGTGCGGACGACCGGAGCGCTCTGCCCCTTGCCGGCGACCACCCGGACGCCGTGGCAGCAGCCGCCGGGTTCATCGACGCGCTCGGCTTCGACACCGTCGACACCGGGCCGCTGTCGGACTCCTGGCGTCTCGAGCCGGAGACCGGCGGGTACACCCAGCTCTACCTGGTCGACCCGTCCGTTGCGTACGAGCAGATCATGACCACGGCCAGCGCACCGTTGCCGGCGGACCGCCTCCGCCGCGCTCTGGCCGGCGTCCCCCGGATCGACGTCGGAAGCCGCACGGCCTGAACCTCGGCTGATCCGGAACCCACCCCGGAGCACCCACCTCAGCATCTCGAGCACCACGGAAGGACCGACCATGCAGATCGGCATCATCGGGGCGGGCTCCATCGGGACGATCCTGGCCCGCCGGCTCGCCCGCGCCGGGCACGACGTCTCCGTCGCGAACTCCCGTGCCCCCGAGACCGTCAACGCGGCGGCCCTCAGCACGGGCGCCACGGCGGTGTGGGCGGCGGACGCGGCCGCGGCTGCCGGCGTCGTGATCGTGTCGGTCAACCTCGGCCAGATCCCGTCCGTAGCCGACCTGGTCGCCGCCGCTCCTGCGGACGCGGTCATCATCGACACCTCCAACTACTTCCCACACCGGGACGGCGTGATCGAGGGCCTGGGCCAGGGCCAGACCGAGAGCCTGTGGGTGCAGCGGCAGTACCGGCGTCCCCTCGTCAAGGCGTGGAACACCATCACCACCGCGTCGTTCGCCGACAGGTCCACCGAGCCCGGCACCCCCGGACGCATCGCGCTGCCCGTCGCGGCGGACGACGACCGGCAGCGAGCCGTCGGCATGGAGCTGGTGGAGCAGACCGGATTCACGGCGTTCGACGCAGGCGTGATCGCGGACTCGTGGCGCCAGCAGCCCGGCACCCCGGCGTACACCACCGACCTGACCGTCGAGGAGCTGCCCGCGGCGCTCGCCAAGGCCGACGCCCACGCCGCCGCCCGCCGACGCGACCTGATGATCCAGATCTACGACGAGCGCACCCAGACCGAGGGAAGCCTGCCCGGCCCGGACTTCCAGCTGGCTCTCACGCGGGCACTCTTCTGACCCGCTCGTCGCTCTGACGGCGCCGATGCCAGAGCGTGCCCTCGGGTCGTGCCGTCCCCGGCGAACTGGTACAGCACGGCGGCCGAGAAACCGGCCGAACCGTCCGGCTGCCTGTGCTCACCACGACGACGAAACGCGAGCCATCACACGTCGTGAGCTTCGAGCACAGGCGTCGTCGTGCGCGAGGCTGACGGACAGCTCGCGGTGCGCGGCCGCCTGCTCCAGCAGCTGGTTCGCCTTGGTCTCGAACACCGCGACGGCGTCCTCCCCCGCGGCGAAGCGTGCCGGCGGCTGGTCCAGGTCGGACAGCTCGACGATCGCGCGGGCGAGCTTGGCCGGGTCGCCACCCTGGATGCCGTCCATGCCGCGCCAGGCCGCCACGGTCTGCTCGGTGCGCTCGGCGTAGTCCGGGATCGAGGCGGGGGCGTACTGGGTGGACTGCGGGCTGAGCAGCTCGGTGCGGAAGAACCCGGGCTCGACGAGCATCGTCGTGATCCCGAACGGTGCGACCTCGGGGGCCAGGGCCTCCATGAACCCCTCGACGCCGAACTTGGAGGCGGCGTACGCGCTGGTGAACTCGACCGCCGAGGCGATGCCCGCGGTGGAGGAGATCGTGACGACGAGCCCGGAACGCTGCGCACGCATCGGCGGCAGCGCTGCTCGGGTGACGTTGACCGGCCCGAACAGGGTGGTCTCGATCTGGGAACGGAACGCCTCGGGCGTCATCTCCTCGAAGAACCCCGCCTGGAAGCTGCCGGCGTTGTTCACCAGCACGTCGAGGTGGCCGAACCGCCGCACCGCGGCGGCGACCGCGGCCTCGGCCGCAGCGGGGTCGGTGACGTCGAGGTCGACCGCCAGCAGGTCCTCGTGCCGGCCGACAGCCCGGGTGACCGTCGCGCTGTCACGGGCGGTGGCGACCACCGCGTGACCGGCGGCCAGTGCGGCCTTCGTGATGTCGACGCCGAGTCCGCGGCCGGCTCCGGTGATGAAGAAGACCCTCTTGTCGCTCATGGCTGTGCCCTGCTCTCGTGGGTGGCGTGGGGGTGGAGCTGACCGAGACGGCCCCGCGGGCCGCTCACTCCATCCATGGAACCGACCGCTCGAACCGTGCGGGAGACCCTGCGAGAGGGGTACCAGCAGAGACCCCCGAGAGCGGCGACCCGAGTCGTACAGTCGAGAACATGGCCGACCGGGACGAACATCGAGACGTGCGCGGCGACGTCCGCGCGCAGATCCGGGAGTTCCTCTCCACGCGGCGCGCGCGCATCACCCCCGAGCAGGCCGGCCTGCCCGTCTACGGCGGTGACCGACGCCGGGTCCCCGGGTTGCGGCGCTCCGAGGTCGCCAGCCTGGCCGGCATCTCCCCCGAGTACATGACCAAGCTCGAGCGCGGCAACGCCACCGGCGTCTCCGAGGGCGTCGTCGAGGGCCTGGTCAACGCGCTGCAGCTCGACGACGCCGAGCGCGCGCACCTGGAGGACCTCCTCCGGACGGCCGGCAGCAGCCGACCACCCCGACGTCGACCCACCACCGAGCGCGTGCGCCCCACCCTCCAGCGGATCCTCGACTCGATGAGCGGCAGCCCCGCCTTCGTCCTCAACGGACGCCTCGACGTGCTGACTCCGAACCGCCTGGGTGCAGCGCTGTACGCGCCGATCCTCGACGGTCCCCGGCGGTCTGCCAACACCGCTCGCTTCGTGTTCCTGGACCCACGTGCGCGCGACTTCTTCCGGGACTACAACCGCGCCGCGAACGACACGGTCGCCCTGCTGCGTGCCGAGGCCGGCCGTGACCCCTACGACCGGGAGCTCAGCGACCTGGTGGGGCAGCTGTCCACCCGCAGTGAGCAGTTCCGCCGCCGCTGGGCCGCCCACGACGTCCGCATCCACACCAGCGGTGTCAAGCTCATCCACCACCCCGTCGTCGGCGACCTCGACCTGCCCTACGAGTCCGTCACCCTGCCGGCCGACGCCGGGCAGAGCCTGCTCTTCTACACGGCCGAACCGGGATCCCCCACCCAGGACGCCCTGCAGATGCTCGCCAGCTGGTCGGCGCCAGGAACGACGCCGCCCCGACGGCAGGCTGAGGCGGACGAACGAGGCCGCCGCTGACGCCCGTGGGCGCACGGCCGAGGCGGCACGTCACGTGGCCCTGCGGGTGGGAGGACGACCGATTCCCCTCCTGATCCGCGGCGGCACCTCCTCCATCGGTCTCGCGCTGGCCGCGCTCGGTCGCCTGCAGGGGCTGACCGTGCTCGCGACCACCCGCTCGGCCGACCGGACCCCGATGCTCGAGTCGGCCGGGGTCCACCACGTCGTGATCGACGACGGCGAGATCGCCGACCGGGTCCGCGCCATCGTGCCGGACGGCGTCGACGGCGCGGTCGAGCTCGTCGGGACGAACGTCATCGGCGACACGCTGCGCGCCGTGCGCCCCGGGGGCACGGTCTGCTTCACCGGGATGCTCTCGGACGAGTGGTCGATCCCCGACTTCTACCCGATGGACTGGATCCCGAACGGCGTACGCCTGACCGCGTACTCCGGTGAGGCCGCCGATCTGCCCGCGAGCGTGCTCCAGGCGTTCCTGGACCACGTGCACCGCGGCCGGGCCCGCGTGCCCGTCGGCCGGGTCTACCACCTGGACGACATCGTGCAGGCGCACCGGGACATGGAGGCCGGCGTCGTCGGTGGCAAGGGCGTGGTGCTGCTGTGACACGGTTCCCCGAGCCGTCGGTGACGCCGGCGGCCACCTGGTCGCGCCCCGGACTCGCCGGTCCGGTCCGGACGGCGGTCGCATGATCGAGTTCCGGGACGTCACCAAGATCTACCCCGGCGGCACCGCCGCGGTCCGCGCGTTCAGCCTGACGGTGCCTTCGCACCGTGGCGCTAACTGCGGAGTCTCGTGTCGTCCGGTTCTCCCAGGCGATCACCTACGAGCTGCGGTGACGATGGCAGCGCTGGCTTGCCGACCTGGTGCGTGACACCGTCTCGGGTGTGCAGCATCGCGGAATCTACGGGATCTGGATCGGCGCCGACGGCCGTGTCCCCCTGATCCGGAAGTCCCGGGGACCGTACACGGGACTGCTCGATCTTCCGGGCGGCACTCCCGAGCTCGGTGAGACCCCAGAGCAGACGCTGCGCCGAGAGCTGATCGAGGAATGCGGAGTGACGGCGGCGCACGTGCTCTCGTGGCACGAGTTCGACCTGGTGGTCGTGCGCGACAGCTCGGGCGACCCGATCGACTTCCGGCACTCCGGGCTCATCGCAGTCCTCGACGTCTGGCAAGCGCCCTCCCCTGTCCGTGACGCCGAGGACGTCACGACCGTCGAGCTGCGCGACCCGCGGCGGCTCGCCGTGGCGGAGTGCAGCGCACTGCTGGTCGAAGGTCTCACCCACCTGGGAGTGGCGCTCGACGTCTGACGCCCCCCGGCACGGGCTCCTACGCGGTCGCTCCGGGCCGGAGCGATGCGTGACGGGAGATCGTGCCGGCGCTGAGGCTGGGCCTCGGGTCCAGATCGAACAGGTGCTCGGCCTCCCGTCGCGAGATGCGCCAGCCGACGTCAGTGCGAACGTAACAGTCGCGATAGACCCCGCCACCGCGGACCCACGTCCCGTCGTCGAACTGCGTCGTCACGCTGACGTCGACCTCACCTCGAGCCTGATCGCCGTCCAGATCGATCACGAGGTTGGACGTCCAATGGTGCATCTGCAGGAACGCGCCCCACTGCCACTCGACGGCGGCGCAGATCGCCTCGACACCTCGGAACTCCTGCGTCGGGGCCACCTGCCAGACGGCGTCGGGGGTCCACACCGCCGCGAACCGGGCGCGGTCACGCTTGTCGGCTCCGTGGCAGTACTCGTGCACGAGCGCGCGGATGGCGGACTCGGACTCGAGGCGGTCCAGTCGCTCGTGCAGCTCGATCTCGCTCCTCATGATCGAAACGCTAGTCACCGCGCCACGAGTGCGGGTCGAGTACGACCGATCGTGATGCGCCGAGGTGCCAGGAACAGTCCGCGTCTCGCCCTTTCCGCACGGCCGGGCGCCTCGGGTCGGCGGGCGCCAGGGTGGCCGCCGACCCGAGGGCCGTCGCGCGACTCAGTGCCCGTTGGCCTCGATGGAGACGTCCTTCCACTGCTCCCAGGTCTGCAGGCGGGACTGGTAGACCGCCGGGACGATCTGGGTCGGCTGGGTGCCGAAGAGCACGCGCAGCGGCGGCCGCTCCGCGTCGACGATCTTCAGCAGTGCCGGGCCGGCCGCGGCGGGGTCGCCCACGTCCGCGCCGCCCTGGCGCGCCGCCATCGCCGCGCGCAGCGGGTCGTAGGCGGGCAGCGGGGTCGCGTGCGTGGCGCTGCTGCCGGCCCAGTCGGTGGCGAATCCGCCGGGCTCGACCAGGGTGACGGCGATCCCGAAGCCGGCGACCTCCTGGGCGAGGGACTCGGTCAGGCCTTCGAGGGCCCACTTCGAGGCGTGGTACCCGCCGAGGTCCGGGAACGCGGCGACGCCGCCGATCGTGGAGATCTGCACGATGTGCCCGCTCCCCTGCTCGCGCAGCACCGGCAGCACGGCCTGCGTGACGTTCAGGACGCCGAAGAGGTTGACCTCGAGCTGGTCGCGCAGCTGCTCGGGCGTGATCTCCTCGACGGCGCCGAACAGCCCGTAGCCGGCGTTGTTGACGACGACGTCGATCCGGCCGAACCGCTCGACCGCGGTGGAGACCGCCGCGAAGGCCGCGTCACGGTCCGTGACGTCGAGCGCCAGCGGCAGCACCTTCTCCCCGTACTCCCCCACCAGGTCGTCCAGCGACCCGGCGTCGCGCGCCGTCGCGACCACCTGGTCGCCGCGCCCGAGCGCGGCTCGGGCGAACTCCCGGCCGAACCCGCGGCTCGTGCCCGTGATGAACCAGACCTTCGACATGTGAACCTCCCCGAGAACCAACATCGTCACCTTGGGCACGGTATGGCACTCGGTGTCAGGTGTGCAACCGATGGTAGGTTCCGCGTATGACCTCGGGACCGGCGAGCTCGCCGCTGCGGGAGCGCACGCGCCGTGCGGTCCGCGCGGAGCTGATCGACGCCGCGCAGGACCTGTTCGTCGCGCAGGGGTACGAGGGGACGACCGTGGACCAGATCGCGGCGGCCGTCGGCATGTCGCGCCGCAGCTTCTTCCGCTACTTCGCCTCCAAGGACGACCTCGTCCTCGGCAAGTACGACGCGATGGCCGACCAGCTCGTCGAGGCGCTGCACAGCCGTCCGTCCGACGAGCCGCTGTGGGTCTCGCTGCGACGGGTGCTGGACGGCGTGGTCGACTACGCCACGGACCCCACCAAGGCGCCCCGCATGGCGGCGATGGAACGCATCGTGCAGACGAACGACGCGCTGCGCGCCTCCTACCTCCAGCGCCTCGACGCCATCCAGGGCGCGCTGGTCACCGCGGCACGCGAACGAGCGCGGGCCTCAGGGCACGCCTGGGACGACGCGAGCCCCGCGCCGGCGGCGGCGGTCGGCGCTGCGTTCGCGTGCGTGCGCACCGCGAACGACCTCGCCGCCAGCACCGGACTGAGCCTGTCCGACCTGCTCGACGACGCGTTCAGCCAGCTCGGCGCCGTCGTGTCCGCGCCGGCTGGGCCTCCGGCCTGACGCGCGGACGGCTGCCCCGACCCGCGGACGGTGCACACCCCCGTGCCGTCGGCCGGGTCCGAGGTGCGCCGGACGATCACGCCCTGCTGCCCCGATGACGGCACGCAAGATCGCTGATGACCCTCGGCTCGGCCGGGCGTGCACGCTGGGGCGCATGACACGCATCCTGATGATCATCACGGCGGCTGACTCGCTGGCACTGGCCGACGGCTCGGCCCACCCCACGGGCTTCTGGGCGGAGGAGCTGGTCGTGGCCCACCGCGCCCTGTCCGCCGCGGGGCACGAGGTCGTCCTCGCGACGCCGGGCGGTCGCCGTGCACCGGTCGACCCCGGTTCGCTCGAGGTGGCCGTGGTCGGCGACGAGAGCAGGGTCGAGGAGTTCGCCGCGTATCTCCGCACCATCGAGGCGGAGCTCGAGCACCCCGCGGATCTCGCCGCACTCGACGCGACCGCGTTCGACGCCGTGGTGCTGCCCGGCGGCCACGGCCCCATGGCCGACCTGGCGAGCGACCCGGTGGTCGGCGCCGCGCTGGTGGCGGCGGACGACGCCGGCCGCGTCGTCGCGCCGTTCTGCCACGGGCCCGCGGCGCTCCTGAGCGCGACCCGGCCGGACGGGACGTTCGCCTTCGCGGGCCGCCGGCTGACGGTGTTCACCAACGAGGAGGAGACCTCGGGTGGCCTCGGAGCCGCCACTCCGTGGTTCGTCGCGGACGCGCTGACCGAGCGCGGCGCCGTGGTCGAGTCCGCAGCGCCCTGGAGCAGCCACGTCGTCGTCGACGGCAACCTCGTCAGCGGGCAGAACCCGCAGTCGAGCGAGGACGTCGCGACCGCCGTGCTGAGACTCCTCGCCGCCTGAGCGTCAGACCCCGGCCGCCGTGATCCGGGCGATCACGGCGGCCAGGTCGCGCACGCTCCGGCTGGCCTCGGCCCGCCCCGACCGCGTCACGAGGTACAGCGTGTTGAGGGGGGCGACCTCCGGCCGGTGCAGCTCGACGAGCGCACCGGCCGCGAGCTGCTCCCCCACCAGGTACCGGGGCAGCACCGACATCCCGGCGCCCCCCACGACCGCCGCGCGGACGGCCCGCAGGTCCGGCACCACGGCGGCCGTGGTCGCGATGTCGGGCCGGCGACCGAACACGGACCGCCAGTACCGGCGGATGATGGGCAGGTTCTCGGCGTACGCCACGACGGGGATGCGCTCGAGCGCGTCGACGGCGGCCTGGCTGCCCGCGAGCTCCCTCTCCCAGCGGGGTGCACCGACGAGGACGAACTCCTCGTCGGTGACCGGTGAGCCGCTCAGGCCCTGGACGCGCGGTCGCACCGAGCTGAGGACGATGTCGAGCTCGCCGACGCGCAGCTGCTCGAGCAGGTCGTCAGCCACCCCCAGGTGCAGGCGGACCGGGGCACCGGCGGCCGCGACGAGCTCGGGCACGTGCGGTGCCAGCACCTCGCCGACGACCTCGGCGGCACCACCCACGTGCAGGACGGTGCCGGCCTCCCCCGAGAGCTCGACGAGGTCGTCCAGCGCGTCGAGGTGCCGGATGGCCTGCTGGGCGAGCACCGTCGCCCGCGCCGTGGCGACCACTCCCGTGGGCGTCCGGTCGAACAGCGCGTAGCCGAGCCGGCTCTCGAGCGCACGCACGTGAGCCGACGCGGTGGGCTGCGAGATCCCCAGCAGCCGTGCGGCGTCGCTGACCGAGCCGGTCCGGTACGCCGTCACGAACGTCCGCACGTGCTCGAGGTCATGGGCTGCCACGGTCGCATGCTCGCACGGATCGCACCACGGGCATCGCGCCGGCCGATAGCGCACCGCGGCGCCTGGTTCGACATCTGTCAATATGGAGACATGCCGACCACCCATGCGAGCCCGGCCACCGCCGCCCGCAGCACGCCGTGGACCTCACCCGCGGACCACGCGATGGGTGCCGACGCCGCGGTGCACGTCGCGGGGACCCTCAAGGCCTTGGGTGACCCGCTGCGGCTGCGGATGCTGTCGCTCCTCGCGGCCTCCCCGACCGGTGAGGCGTGCGTGTGCGACCTGGCCACGGTCGCCGAGGTCTCCCAGCCGACCGTCTCGCACCACCTCAAGCTGCTCAAGGAGGTCGGGCTGCTGACGTCCGAGCGCCGCGGGACCTGGGTGTACTACCGGGTGCAGCCGGCGCTGCGCGGCGCGGTCACCACCCTGCTGGACTCCTTCGCCCCCGCGGCCGCCGATGCCGCGGACGCGGTCCCGCCGGCCGGGCTCACCGACGCCGAGGACGCGCTCGCGCGGATCGCCCGCCGCCTCGCCTCGGCGTTCCCCGACCGCGACCCCGGCGCGGTGCTCAGCGTCGTCCGGGAGTCCTACACCGGCCTGGCCCGGTCCTCGGCCGTCGCGTCGCAGCTGGTGGGCAACGCCGAGCGGTTCGCCCGCCAGCGGCTGACCGACACCGCCCGCCCGGCCGGCGCGGGCCCGCAGGTGCTGTTCGTGTGCGTCGCGAACGCCGGCCGCTCCCAGCTCGCCGCCGCCCTGCTGCGGCACCACGCCGGAGACGCGGTCACGGTCCGTTCGGCGGGGTCCGCGCCGGCGGCGGACGTGCACGCCGCGGTGCGCCCCCTGCTCGCCGAGCTCGGCGCCGACGGCGAGGCGTTCCCCAAGCCGCTGACGGACGACGCGGTCCGCGCCGCGGACGTCGTCATCACGATGGGCTGCGGCGACACCTGCCCGGTCCTGCCCGGCAAGCGGTACGAGGACTGGGTCGTCGGCGACCCCGCCCTGGCGTCCGACACCGGGGTGCGGGCGATCCGCGACGAGATCGACCGCCGCGTGCGCGCCCTGCTCGCCGACCTGCTGCCCGACCTCACCCTGCCCGCCGCCTGACCTCCGTGGAGACCGAGATGACCGACACCAAGCCGTCCGCCCTGTTCGTCTGCGTGCACAACGCCGGCCGCTCCCAGATGGCCGCCGGCTACCTGCGGCACCTGTCCGGCGGCGCCGTCGAGGTCCGGTCGGCCGGGTCGATGCCCGCCGAGCAGATCAACCCGGTCGCCGTGGAGGCGATGCTCGAGGAGGGCATCGACATCCGCGCCGAGCGCCCCAAGGTGCTGACCACCGATGCGGTGAAGGCATCCGACGTCGTCATCACCATGGGCTGCGGCGACGCCTGCCCGATCTTCCCCGGCAAGCGGTACGAGGACTGGGCCCTGGCCGACCCGGCCGGCCAGGGCATCGAGGCGGTCCGGCCGATCCGCGACGAGATCCGCGGCCGCGTCCTGGCCCTGCTGTCCGAGCTCGGCGTCGAGCCCGTCACCGCCTGACCGGCGGCTCCCACGACGCCGGGGACGCGCCTGCCACGCCTCACACCTCCTGGGGTCCGGGTTTGCGGGCGCGCACGATCGCGCCGTGCATGCCGTCGGCGACCGGGTGGGTGAACGCGACCTCGGCGTCGACGAACCCCGCCGCCGCGAGCCCCTGCAGGTACTCGGTGCGCGACAGCGCCCTGGCGATGCACCCGACGTAGGAGCCGCGCTCCGCCCGCTGCTCGGGGGTCAGGTGGTCCTCGGCGACCACGTCGGAGATCCCGAGCCGCCCGCCGGGCACCAGCACCCGGAACGCCTCGGCCAGCACCGCCGGCTTGTCCGGGGACAGGTTGACCACGCAGTTCGAGATCACCACGTCGACCGCGGCGTCGTCCAGGGGCAGGTCCTCGATCGTGCCCTTGCGGAACTCCACGTTGCTCGCACCGGCCCTGGTCGCGTTCGCCCGGGCCAGGTCGAGCATCTCGTCGGTCATGTCGACCCCGTAGGCGAACCCGTCCGCCCCGACCCGTCGTGCCGAGAGCAGCACGTCGATCCCGCCCCCGGACCCCAGGTCCAGCACGCGCTCGCCCTCCCGCAGCTCCGCGACCATCAGCGGGTTCCCGCACCCCAGCGACGCCGCCAGCGCCTCCGCCGGGACCGCGGCCGCGTCCTCCGCGCCGTACAGGCCGGCGCCGAACCGCTCGTCGATCACCAGGTCGGTCGGCCCGCACCCGCCGGCCGAGCCGCCGCCGCAGCAGCCGGCGTCCCCGGCGCCCCGCACGGCCGCCAGGGCGTAGCGGGCCCGGACCTGCTCCCGGATGTCCTGTGCCATCACTCCTCCTTCACATCGATCCTCGTCGATGTCCGTCGACACCAGGAGCGTGGACCCGCACGTCGACGGCTGTCAACATCGACAGGCGTCGATGTGTCGCGCATGATGGGGCCATGGCTCTCGACCTGCTCCCGGCGACCTCGACCCGGGCGACGGGGTGCTGCACCCCCGTGACCGGCTCGACCATGAGCGCCGAGGACGCCGAGCGCACCGCGCGGACCCTCAAGGCGCTGGCCGACCCGGCCCGCCTGCGGCTGCTGTCGATCATCGCGGCCCACGACGGCGGCGAGGCGTGCGTCTGCGACCTCACCGAGCCCGTCGGGCTGTCGCAGCCGACCGTGTCCCACCACCTCAAGGTGCTCACCGAGGCCGGCTTCGTCACGCGCGAGAAGCGCGGGGTCTGGGCGTACTACACCCTCGTCCCCGAGGCGGTGCAGCAGCTGTCGGCGCACCTCGGGCAGCATCTTTCCGGCGCTCGATGACGACGCCGCGCCGCTCCACCCGGCGGGCGCAGTGCGCGGCTCAGGCCGTACCGAAGCGGTCGTAGAACGCGCGGGGGTCGCCCGCCAGCGAGGCCTTGACCATCGCGCTCCACTCGTCGACGACGACCTCGAGGTCGCCCGCCTCGACGGCGTCCAGCACCGTGCGGACGACCACGGCCGGGTCGGTCTTCGGCCCCTGGAGCCCGGCAGCCATGTCCGTGTCCGCCAACCCGAGGTGCACGGAGGTCACCCGCGTGCCCTGCGCGGCGAGCTCCAGCCGCAGGGCGTTGCTCATGTTCCAGTTCGCCGCCTTGGACACGGCGTACGCGCCGGCACCCGGAGCGGCGAACCAGGACAGCGCGGAGGCGATGTTGACGATCGCCCCGCCCCCGTTGGCCGCGAGGACCGGGGCGAAGGCGCGGACCATCGACAGCGCGCCCCAGAAGTTGACGTCCATCTCGGCGCGCACGCCCTCCAGGTCCCCGAGGAGCTGCGACCCGGTCGAGATGCCGGCGTTGTTCACCAGCAGGTCGACGTCGGCGGCCAGGTCGGCGGCCGCGGCGACCGCGTCGGGGTCGGTGACGTCCAGGGCCACCGGCCGGACGCCGGGGAGGTCGATCGTCGCGGGCTCGCGGGCGGCGGCGTAGACGGTCGCCCCCCTGGCGAGGAGCTCGGCGGCGAAGTGGTGGCCGAGGCCGCGGTTGGCCCCGGTGATGAGTGCGGTTGTCATGTCTGGCACGCTAAGACCTGACGTTGACGTCAGGGTCAAGTCCAGGTCGAGCGGTCGAGGAGACGGATGCGCATCGGGGAGGTCGCCGCGCGGGCCGGCGTGAGCGTGCGGGCGCTGCGGTACTACGAGGAGCAGGGGCTGCTCGCCGCCGAGCGCAGCCCGAGCGGGCAGCGCCGGTACGCCCCCGAGGCGGTCGACCGGGTCACGTTCATCCAGCACCTCTACGCCGCCGGGCTCGGCAGCAAGGCCGTGCTGCGGATCCTGCCCTGCATGGAGCACGGCGGGCTCACCGACGAGATGCTCGACCGGCTGCTGGCCGAGCGCGCCCGCGTGCAGGGCCAGCTCGACCAGCTGACCGCGACGCGCGACAAGCTCGACGAGGTCATCCGGCAGGGTCGGACGAACCGCGCGGGTCGGGGCCGGCGCGCTGACGAGAGCGGGTGCGCGACCGCGACGTGACGACGCGCGTCCTCCGGGGCGGCCGTCACCGGCGCGCCGGTCGCTCCCCTGCGTCGCGCGCACCGTAGGCGCGCATGAACGCACGCGCGCCGTCGGTCATGATCCGCCGGACGTGCGCGCTCTCGGTGCGCCGGCGCGCCGGCTCGTTGAGCACGCGCAGCGCGGTCAGGGCGTGGAAGTGCGCGGCGGCGAGCCCCGGCTCCTCGGCGTCGAGCAGGCCGGCGCGGGCGAAGCGGTCGACCCGCTCGCTGAGGACCTGCGCGTGGGCCTCGTCCAGCGGGTGGTCGTCGAGCTCCGGGAGCAGCGACTCGTTCTCGTTGATCAGCCGGACGGCGGCCAGGTAGTCCGACGACAGCAGCAGGGACCGGCCGAGGTCGGCGGCGAGCGCGGTGAGCGCCCCGTCCAGCTCGGCGACGTCCGTGATGCTCACGTCGTCGAGGTGCTGCGCGACGAGCTCGCGGAGCGTGGTCAGCGCCCGCTCCCCCGCGTCCTCCACGACACCGAGCAGGAGCCGCCGCTTGTCCCCGTAGTAGTCGTAGACCGTCCGCTTCGACACCCCGGCGAGCGCAGCCACCGCGTCCATGCTGGTGCGCTCCACGCCCGTCTGCACGAACAGCTCTCTGGCGGCGGTCAGGATCGCCGCGCGCTTGTGCGCCTGGCCCTCGCGCAGGGGCTTCTCGCCCACCGTCGTCATCGTCCTCCTCCGTGGTCCTCGGGGTCGAGGCTACACCGAGCGGTGTAGAACTACACGACACGGTGTAGTGTCGCGACTCATGCACACCATGAACCCGGTGACCTTGCAGGCGCACGCCCTGCAGAAGCGCTACGGGCGCCTCACCGCCGTCGACGGCCTGTCGTTCGCGGTCCGCCCGGGCGTCGTGACCGGCTTCCTGGGCCCCAACGGGGCGGGGAAGTCGACGACGCTGCGGATGTTCCTCGGCCTGGACAGGCCGACCAGCGGTGCGGCGACGGTCGGCGGGCTGCGGCTCGCGGAGACCCCGCACCCGATGCGCGTCGTCGGCGCGATGCTCGACGCCCGGGGGGTCCACCCGCGCCGCGCGGCCGCGGACCACCTCGCGGCGGTGGCGCGCGCCGGAGGCGTGGCCCGGTCCCGGGTGCCCGAGATGCTGGAGCTGGTCGGGCTCGGAGGTGTCGGGAACCGCCCCGCCGGCGACTTCTCGCTCGGGATGAAGCAGCGGCTGGGGATCGCGACCGCGCTGATCGGGGACCCGGCCGTCGTGATCT
This sequence comes from Cellulomonas sp. ACRRI, assembly GCF_022346185.1. Classification (GTDB taxonomy): domain Bacteria; phylum Actinomycetota; class Actinomycetes; order Actinomycetales; family Cellulomonadaceae; genus Cellulomonas. The sequence continues at coordinate 110,020 of NZ_JAKRMS010000001.1, forward strand.
TCGACGAGCCGCTCAACGGCCTGGACCCCGAGGGGATCCGGTGGGCGCGCTCGCTGATGCGCGACCTGGCGGCCGAGGGCCGGACCGTCCTGTTCTCCAGCCACCTCATGGGCGAGATGGAGCTGACGGCCGACCACCTCGTCGTGATCCACCACGGACGGCTGCTGGCGGACCAGCCCCTGGCCGCCTTCATCGCCGACCACACCACCGAGCACGTCCGCGCGCGCACGCCGGACCGGCCCCGACTCCTCGAGGCGCTCGCCCGCGCGGGGCTGCGGGCCGCACCCGACGCCGCCCGCGCGGACGGGATCGACGTCGAGGGGGCCGGGACCGACCGCGTCGGCCGCGTCGCCGCCGCCGCCGGCATCGGGCTCTCCGAGCTGACCGCGGTCCGCGAGTCGCTCGAGGACGTCTTCCTCACCATGACCTCGACCCAGAAGGACGCCGCCTGACATGGACCTCCTCGCCTCGGAGTGGATCAAGACCCGCAGCATCCGCACCACCTGGATCCTCGCGGCCGGAGCCGTCCTGGTCACCGTGGTCGTGAGCCTGCTCGGCATCAGCGGCCTCATGGCCGGCTGGCAGGCCGACCTGCCCGCGGACTTCGACCCGACCGGCGTTAGCTTCAAGGGCATCCTCGTCGGGCAGATCCTCGTCGCGACGCTGGGCGCGCAGGCGTTCACCAGCGAGTACGCGACCGGTCAGATCGTCACGAGCCTGACGATCGCGCCCCGGCGCGCCGTCCTGCTGGTCACGAAGCTGGCCGTCACCGCCCTCGTCGCCCTGGCGACCGCCGTCCTCACCGTGGCGTGCAGCCTCGGCGCGAGCCAGGCGGCCCTCGCCGCCGCGGGGCTGCCGACGGCGGACCCGACCGACGCCGACACCGTCCGGGCGGTCCTCTGCGCGATCGGCTACCTGGTGCTCACCGCCGTGCTCGGCGTCGCACTCGGCGCCCTCACGCGCTCCTCCTCGGGCGCGCTCGCGGTCGTCGTGACCGTGGCGCTGCTCGTGCCGGCGCTCGCGCCCGGGCTGCCCGGGGCCCTCGGGGACCTCGCCGGGACCTACTGGCCCACGACGGCCGGACAGGCCTCCTACACGACCACCGGCACCGGGCTCCTGACGGGCCCCGCCGGGCTCGCGGTGATGGCGGTCTTCACCCTCTGGACCACGCTGGCCGCCCACCTCACGCTCCGGGCACGGGACGCGTGAGGTCCCCGGGGTGCGGGGCCGACCGGCCCGCCACGGGCCGCTGACCTGCACCGATCTGTCGCCAGCGTTTGATTCCCGACCACGCGCTTGGTAAGCCTGACCCCGGACGAGGCAACGAGACGAGAGGCAGGACCACGATGGGGATCTTCGACCGGATCAAGGACGCGGTGGGCGGGGCCCAGCAGGCGGGCCGCGACGCCGACGCGACCGTGGCCGCAGCGCGCGCGGCGTCCGGCGCCCCGGACGCGGCCGGGGTGGCCGGGATGAGCGCGGCCGACCAGCAGGCGCTGGTCGCCCAGGCGATGGCCCAGCCTGCGACCCAGGCCGAGGCGGACTTCCGCAACACCGGCGGGTCCGCGGACGAGGCTGCCTTCGCCCCCGCGGCCAACGGGGTGACCTGGCAGCAGTACGCCTCCGTGATCGCCCAGTCGCAGGCCGTGGGCTACGACCAGGGGGCGATCGCCGGTCTCGCCGCGGGCCTCGGCATCGACGGCCCGGCCTGGACCGCGGCGGCCGAGGAGTTCGCGGCCCGCGCCCAGACCAACCCCGCGGTCGGCCGGGAGATGGGCCGGATCGTGCGCGAGGGCCGCGCCTGACCATGGGGGCGCTGGGCGACCTGGTCCGCCTGGTCCGGTGGAGCCGGGCGCAGAGCCGGCCCTCCGTGGCCGACGCGCTGAGCGCGGGGGTCCAGGCCACGGACGACGTCCGGGCGTACCAGGACGCGCTGGTCAGCGGGGTGGTGGGCGCGCACAACGGCGTGCCCACCACCGCCCTCGTCGAGGCGGTCGCCGCGCTCCCCGCCACGGGCGACGGACCGCGGCGCGCGGAGCTGGTGCTGCGGATCGACGCGCCCGGCCAGCCGCGGGTGACACACACCGAGGCGCTCCCGAGGCCGGTGCGCGTCGGCGACCGCCTGCCGGTCTGGGTGGTGCGGTTCGAGCCGCGACGGTTCACGATCGACTGGGGCCGCGGGGCGGTCCCCGAGCACCGGCCGTGACGGGCGGCCCCGCCGCGCCCGGGTACTGCGGGCGCAGTAGCCGGCTACGCCGCTGGGCTGATCCGGGCCCGGATCGCCGGCGCGGCGGGTGACGCGCGGCGCCCGCCCGGGGATGCTGGGTCCGGCCGACGCGCCCACCACCCCGCGGTGTGCGCGGCCCGACCCGACGAGGAGAGAGCACATGCAGGCCGCCGATCCCCGCCCCGGGCCGGCGCCCGATCGCCCTCGGCGCCGGCTCCTCGCGCGGCGGCCCGGCGACGACCGCTGGGACGGCCTGCTGGACGTCGCGCTGGTGATCGCGGTGGTCGTCCGGGGCTGGCTCGTGGTCCGGGACGGTGCGACGGCCGAGGCGGAGGTCCTGGCGGCGATCGCGGTGGTGCTGGTGCTGCGGCGCCGGCACCTCCTGGTCGCCGTGGGGGTCGTGTGCGCGCTGACGGTCGTCGCCGCCGCGCTGGGCGCCGACCCGACCGTGTACGCCGTCCTCACCTGCGCCGCGCTGTTCAGCGCGGCGATGCACGTCCGCGGCCGCTCGGTCCTCGTGCTCGCGACCGTCGTCCTGGTGGTGCTGGGGCTCACGATCGACGGGGCCGGCGACGGCCGGAGCACGCTCGTCGTGTCGTTCCTGACCGTCACGACCTGGACCGCGCTCGCGCTCGGCCTGGGGTCCGCGGTGCGCGCGAACCGCGACTACGTCCTGGCCCTGGAGCACGAGGCCGCGGCCATCCGGGCCGCGCGCGCGAGCGAGACGGCCCGCCACGTCACCGACGAGCGCCTGCGCATCGCGCGCGACCTGCACGACGCGGTCGCGCACTCGATCGCCGCCATCAACGTGCAGGCCGGGGCCGCGGAGCGGCAGCTCCGCGCCGACCCGGGACGGGCCGAGGACTCGTTGCGGGAGGTGCGCCGCACCAGCCGGGCGGTCCTGCTGGAGCTGCGCGACATCGTCGCCGTGCTCCGCTCGGGCCGGGCGACCGAGGACGACGACCTCGCGGGGCGCGTCTCGGCGTCCGGCGTCCGCACGCTGCTCGAGGAGGCAGGGGCGCGCGGCGACGCGGTCCGCGCGGACGTGCACGTCGACCTCGACGGCCTGGACCCCGCGACCGGCGCGGCGCTGTACCGCGTGGTCCAGGAGGCGCTCACGAACGCCCACCGCCACGGCGACGGCGAGGTGACCGTGGAGATCCGGGACGAGGGCGACCACGCCCTGACCGTCCAGGTGACCAACCCGGTGGCGGGTGCCCGCGCCCGCCCGGTCGGCGGCTACGGGCTGGTCGGGATGCGGGAGCGCGTCGAGCAGGCCGGCGGGCGGCTGGAGATCGTCGCGGGTGACGACCGCTTCTCCGCGTACGTGTGGTTGCCGCGCACGCGCCAGCCGGTGCGGGACCCCGGCGGGCCCTCCGGGGACGCGGCGTGGTGACGCGCGTCCTCGTGGTGGACGACCAGGCCATGATGCGCACCGGCCTGCGCGCGATCCTGGACAGCTCGGCGGCGATCGCGGTGGTCGGCGAGGCCGCCGACGGCGCCGACGCGGTCCGGCAGGCCGGGGAGGTGCGCCCCGACGTCGTGCTGATGGACCTGCGGATGCCGGGCGTCAACGGCGTCGAGGCGACGCGCCGGCTGCGCAGCGACCCCCGGCTGCGGGAGACCCGCGTCCTGGTGCTGACCACGTTCGACGGCGACGCGGAGACCGTCGCCGCGCTGCGGGCCGGCGCCTCCGGCTTCCTGGGCAAGGGCGCGGGTCCCGAGGAGCTGATCGAGGCGGTCCTCGACGTCGCCCGCGGTCGCGCGGCGCTGTCCGCGCACGCGCTGAGCGTCGTGGTCGAGGACGCCTCGCGCAGGCAGGCCCGCGAGGCCCTCGACGACGACCTCGCCCGGAGAGTCGGCACGCTGACCCCGCGGGAGCGCGACGTGGTCGCGGCCGCCGCGCAGGGCGCGGACAACCGGCAGATCGCGGCGGACCTGTTCATCTCGCCCTTCACGGTCAAGACGCACCTGAACCGCGCGATGACGAAGCTCGGCGCCCGGGACCGCGCGCAGGTGGTGGTGCTCGCCCACCGGTCCGGGCTGGCGTAGCGGGAGTCGCGGCGACCCGCCGCCGCCCTACTGCGCCCGCGGTAGGACGTGCGTCTCCCGGGACGACGCGCCGGGGCACCGGGCCGCCGGAGACTCGTGGCGCGGGTGGCGCGGCGGAGGGTCGCGCCACCCGACCACGTCCGCGCCCCCACCCCAAGAGGTTCTCCGCATGGCCATGTTCTTGTACCGGCTCGGGCTGCGCGCAGCCCGGCGCGCCCGCCTCGTGATCGGCTTCTGGATCGCGGCGCTCGTGCTCGCCGTCACCGCCTACCTGGCGTTCGGCGGCACCCTCGTCGGGTCCTTCGAGATCGCCGACACCCCGACCACCCGGGTCACCGAGCAGCTCCGGGAGCAGTTCCCCGGAACCGGCGGCGCCAGCGGACAGCTGGCGTTCGCCTCGACCGACGGATCCGCCCTGGACGAGCAGGACCAGGCCGCGATCGCCGACCTGCTGGGCGACGTGGCGGCCGCCGACGGCGTCGCCGCCGTGGTCGACCCGTTCGCGGCCGCCGCCGCGGTGCAGCAGCAGCGCGAGGACCTCGCCGCCGGCGAGGCGCGGCTCACCCAGGCCCGGGAGCAGCTCGACGCCGGGCAGGCGCAGCTCGACGCCGCGCGGTCCCAGGCCGCGGCGGCCGGTGCGGGCCAGGAGGTCGCCGCTCAGCTCGCTGCGCAGCAGACCGCCCTGGACGAGGGCCGGGCGGAGCTCGACCGGCAGGCCGCCGCCCTCGCCGACGGTCTCGCCCTGCTCGACCTCAGCGGGTCGGCCGTCCCGGTGTCGGGCGACGGCCGGGCGGCCCTCGGCTCGATCCAGTTCGACGAGGACCCCGTCGACGAGCGGGTCACCGACGCCCTCGCCGGCGTGATCGCCGACCACGACCTCGACGGCGTGCTGGTGGAGCGCGCCGGCGGCGCCGCCGAGCCGCCCCGGATGTCGGTGTTCGGGCCGGGCGAGGCCGTCGGCCTGGCCGTGGCCGCCGTCACCCTGTTCGTCATGCTCGGCACGTTCGTCGGCGCCGGCCTGCCGCTGGTCACCGCGCTCGTCGGCATCGGCGCCGGGCTCGCGGGGACGCTCGCCCTGTCGGGCGTCATCGAGATGAACTCCGTCATCCCCGTCCTCGGGCTCATGCTCGGGCTCGCGGTGGGCATCGACTACTCGCTGTTCATCCTGAACCGGCACCGCAACCAGCTGCGGGACGGGATGGCGCTGCACGAGTCGATCGGGCGCGCGAACGGGACCTCGGGGAACGCGGTCGTGTTCGCGGGGATCACCGTCGTCATCGCCCTGGTCGCCCTCAACGTGACGGGCGTGTCCTTCCTCGGTCTCATGGGCACGGTCGCCGCCGTCTGCGTGGTCATCGCGATCGCGATCGCCGTGACCCTCACGCCCGCGCTGCTCGCCGTGCTCGGCCGGAGGATCACCCCGGCCCGGGAGCGGCGCGCCCCGCGCACGCGGGAGCGGAAGGTCCTGCCGTCGACGCCGATGAGCACGCGCCGCGCGGTCGTCACGCTGGCCGCGGGCCTGGGGGCGCTGCTCCTGCTGGCGGTGCCCGCGCTGGACATGCGCCTGGGGCTGCCGGACGGCAGCTCGGAGCCGGTCGACTCGGACGCGTACCAGGCGTACTCGCTCGTGCGGGACGAGTTCGGTGCGGGCGCCACCGGTCCGCTGCTCGTCGTCGCCGACCTCGGCGCCCCGGTGGCCGAGGCGGACCTCGTCGGGACGCAGGTCCGGGTGGGTCGGGCCGTCGCCGGGCTCGACCACGTCAGCGGGGTCGCCCCGGCCGGGGTCTCGGCGGACTCCCGGCTCCTCGCGTTCCAGGTCGTGCCGGCCGACGGGCCCACGAGCCCCGGGACCGAGGCGCTCGTGGGCGACCTGCGCGACGGCGTGGACACGCTCCCCGGGGTGACCCTCGGCGTCGCGGGCACGGCCAGCGCGAACATCGACATCAGCCAGAAGCTGGCCGACGTCCTGCCGCTCTACCTCGCGGTCGTGGTCGGCCTGTCCCTGCTGATCCTCGTCCTCGTGTCCCGCTCGGTCCTGGTCCCGGTGACCGCGACCATCGGGTTCCTGCTGTCCGTCCTGGCCACGTTCGGCGCGGTGACCGCGATCTTCCAGTGGGGGTGGCTCAGCGACCTCCTCGGCGTCCACGACCCCGGGCCGGTGCTGAGCTTCATGCCGATCCTCCTCGTCGGGATCCTGTTCGGGCTGGCGATGGACTACCAGCTCTTCCTGGTGTCCGGGATGCGCGAGGCCTACGCCCACGGCGTGCCGGCCCGGGTCGCGGTGCAGCACGGGGTGCACCACGGGCGCGTCGTGGTCACCGCCGCGGCGCTCATCATGGTCTCGGTCTTCGGCGGCTTCGTGTTCTCCCACTCGGTGATGATCCAGACCATCGGGTTCGGCCTGGCCTTCGGCGTCCTGGTCGACGCGTTCGTCGTGCGGATGCAGCTGATCCCCGCGGCGATGCACCTGCTGGGCGCGCACGCGTGGTGGCTGCCGGGCTGGCTGCACCGGCTCCTGCCCGACGTCGACGTCGAGGGCGCGGCGCTCACGTCCCGGCAGGCGCCGCGCGACGGGGACGCGGCGCGGGAGGCCGAGGTCCTCGCGGGACCGCCGCGCTGACCCCGACGCACCGGATCGACCCCGACGTGCCCCGGCGCCACCACGGCGCCGGGGCACGCTCGTCGCCCCGGCGGGCGGCCGCTCAGACGCGCAGCTCGACGCCCGCGAGGGCCTCGACCCGCTCCCAGACCCGGCTCACCGCCTCGGCCCCCGGGTCGGCGGTCCGCGCGGGCGTCGGCACCCGCACCGGGAGCCCCCGCATCCCCTCGCGGGGCGCCACGTAGTCCCCGCCGCGGACCCCGGGGTCGGTCAGCGCGCGGACGCCGGGCCAGGCAGCGGCGTCCTTGCCCTGCGCCCACGGGGTGTACGGGTTGCGCCGGTACGGCGTGCTGTCGTCGCGGACGCCCGGGCGGTGCGGCGTGCGCGCGTCGACGCCCACGCCGGGGTGCGTGACCACCGAGGCCACGGGCCGGCCGGCCGCGCGCAGCCGCCGGTCCAGCTCGAACGCGAGCACCTCCGTGACGGCCTTGGCCTTGGCGTACGCGACGACACCGAGCCGCGGGACCCGCGCGGGGTCGTCGACGTCCGGTCGGAACCGCGCGACGAACCCCGTCGAGGCGTGCACCACCCGGCCCTCTCCCCCGTGCTCGGCGGCGGTCGCCGTCAGCGCGGGCAGGATCCCCGCGAGCAGCCGCACGTGCCCGAGGACGTGGGTGCCGAGCAGCAGCGGGTGGCCGTCCGACGTGCGGGCGCGCGTGCTCATGGACATCGCGCCGCCGTTGAGGAACACGCCGTCGAGGCGCGGGAGCGCCGCGAGCTCGGCCGCCGCCTCGTCGACCGCCCCGAAGGAGCCGAGCTCCAGCACGACGGTCCGCACGTGCGCGTCCGGGGTCCGGGCGAGGATCGCCTCCCGGGCCCCCGCCAGCCGGGCGGCGGAGCGCGAGGCGAGCACGACGTCGGCGCCCGCGGCCGCGAGCTGCTCGGCGGCGAAGTACCCGATGCCCGCGGTGGCGCCCGTGACCACGACGGTGCGTCCGTCCTGGCGCGGCGGGCGCGCTGGGTCCCAGGTCGCGTCGCCGGTCCCGGTCCGCCGGGTGGTCGCCTGCTCGGTCATGGTGGCCCCGTCCGTAAGTGGATAGATCATCCGGTCGTGGTCACCGTACCGGATGATCCATCCGGTTCGGGTAGGGTGGTCGACATGACCCCGCTCCGCGCCGACGCCGCCCGCAGCCGCGAACGCATCCTCGAGGCCGCGGCCGGCCAGGACCGCGGGACCCTCCGGCTCAACGACGTAGCGCGCGCCGCCGGGGTGGGCGTCGGCACCGTCTACCGGCACTTCCCCACGGTCGACGCCCTCGTCGAGGAGCTCACCGCGGGCACCGTCCAGCGAGCGCTCGACGCCGCCCGCGCCGCCGTCGCCGACGACGCCGCAGGTCCCGCGTTCCACGGGTTCCTCTCCGCCGTGCTGGACCTGATGCTCGCGGACGACGGGCTGCAGCAGGTGCTCCTGGCGGCCGCCGGCGCCTCCCCCGAGGTCCGCGACGCGAAGGCCGAGCTGACGCGGAGCGCCGCCGTCCTGCTGGAGCGCGCCCAGCGCGCCGGCGACGTCCGGCAGGGGCTCACCCTGGAGCAGCTCATGCACCTGGTCTGCGGGTTCGAGCACGCCGCCCGGCTCGGCCCGCCGGAGGACCGCGGGACGATCGCCGCCGTCCTGCACGCGGGCCTCCGGCCGGACTGAGCCGGGCGGTCGCCGTCGGAGCGCTGCCCGGTCCGCCCGGCGGCCGTCGCGAGCCGACGAACCGGATCAGACCGTCGCGCCGGGCTGCCCGTCCCCGTCCCCGGTCGCGACGGCGCGCAGCGCGTCGGTGAGCGCGGCGAGGTCTGCGAGCTCGAGGTCCGGGCGCTCCTCGTCGGGCCGCAGCTGCTGGAGGCGGCCCCAGGGCCCCCGTCGGAGCCAGGCGGTCCGCAGGCCCGCCGCGCGGGCCGGCCGGACGTCGTTGTCGAGGCGGTCCCCCACGTACAGCACCTGGTCCGGGTGGACGCCCGTCCGGGCGACGACGCGTCGGAAGAACTCGGGCGACGGCTTCGCGACGCCCCACGTCGCGGACGCGGCCACGAAGTCGAGGTCGACCCCGAGGCCCTCGACGGCGGCCTCCGCTCCTGATGGCTGGTTGCCCGCGACGCCGACGACGAACCCCGCCGCGCGCGCCGCGCGGAGGCAGCCGACCGCATCGGGATACAGGTCCGCGCCGTCGATGTCGGGCACCGACCGCGGTGCCGGCACGCCGAGCAGCGCCCACGCGTCGCGGTGGTCGCGTCCCTGGCTGATCGCCGCACCGACGGCCGCCATCAGGCTGAACGCCGTGACGCCCGCTGCTCTGGCCTGCCGGCTCCACGCCCCCGATTCGTCGACGAGGGTCTCGCCCACGTCGAACACGACGGCACGGAGGCCAGCGGGTAGCTGCGTCGTGGTCACGGCACCAGCCTGGCACCGCACGGGGGCCTGCGGCCTCACCCGGCCTCGGGCGCAGCCGCCACGGCGGGGACGAGGTGCGCCCGGCCGGCGGGCCGGCTCCACCTCGGCCAGTGCCCGGTGCGCAGGTCGACGACCTCGACGTGCCGGAGCCGCGCGGCCTCCGGGGACGTCGGGTGCCCCCGGTCCGCCGGCTCCCTCACCTGGGCCCTCCGGCGGGCGGGGTCGGCGAGCTGCACCGGCTGCCGCAGCCCAGCCCGGGCCAGCGGGCCCGCGCTCGACGGCGGCAGCGCGGGGCGCCGAGCAGCCGGGCGTCGCGCGGGCGCGCGCCGGTCAGCGGTGGTGCGGCGGTCGGTCGTACCGCAGGTGCTCGGCCTGGTGCAGGACGTTGAGCACGAGGGCGTCGATGTGCTCGTTCGTCATCCGGTAGTAGACCGTCGCGCCGTCGCGCCGCGTGGTGACCAGGTGGCCCGCGCGCAGCTTGGCGAGATGCTGCGAGACGGCGGGCACCGGGCGGGCGAGGTGCTCGGCGATCGCCCCGACCGACAGCTCCCCGTCGTGCAGCAGGCCGAGGATCGCGAGCCGGGTGCGGTCGGCGAGCAGGCGCAGGACGTCGACGGCGGTGTCGAGGTCGGCGTCCGGGATGGTGGCCCGGGAGGTCTCGGCGGTCACCCGCTCAGCGTGCCACGTGGCTGACCTCCCGGGTGGGCCACAGCGCGGCGGTCGCCGCGAGTGCCGCGGCGCCCAGGCCGGCGAGGGCGAGCGCGGCCGGGCCGAGCCCGAGCACGCCGAGCCACCCCGCCACCGGGTAGGTGACGAGCCAGCACGCGTGCGACAGCGAGAACTGCGCGGCGAACACCGCGGGCTGGTCGCGTTCGGGGGTCGTGCGGGCGATGATCCGGCCGACGGGTGTCTCCGCGGCGGCCCAACCCGCGCCGACGAGGGCGAACAGCGCTCCCACGAGGACGAGGCCACGGGTGCCGGGGACGTGCAGCGCCGCCGCGAGCCCGGCGGTCGCGGCCACGACGACCCCGCCGCCGGCGAGCATGAGCGCGCGCTCCGGCAGCGCGTCGAGCGCCCGGGGAAGCAGCACGGCCACCGTGATCGAGCCCGCGCCGAGCGCGGCCATCAGCAGCGCCGCGACCCCGTCACCCCGGGCGTAGACCTCGCGGGCGATGAGGACGTACTGCACCAGCACGAAAGCACCCCCGGCCGCCACGACCATGTTCAGCGCGAGCACGGCACGCAGCGCGGGGGTGCGGACCATCAGGGCGATCCCCCGGCGCGCCCGCCGCCCGAACGTCGTCGGGGCGTCGACGCGACCGTCGACGTCACCGCTCCCGCCGCCGTCCGCGGCGCCGCCGGCACCGCCGGCACCGCCGAGCTCCAGCCGCGACACGAGCAGCGCGGACGCCGCGAACCCGATCGCGGTGCCCACGAACAGGTCGGAGCCCGGCACCACCAGCAGCAGCGCCGCGGCCAGCAGGGGCGACAGGACCATCTCCAGGTCCTCGCCGAGCCGGGACAGCGACAGCGCCTGCGTGTACCGGCGCTCGTCCCGGAGCACCCGGGGCAGCACCGCCTGGTACGCCGGGCTGTGCGCCGCGGACGCCGCCTGCAGCACCAGGACCAGGACGTACACCTGCCACACGGCGGACACGAGCGGCAGACCGAGCACCACGACGACCCGCACCAGGTCGGCCGTCACGAGCACGGCGCGCGGCGGCGCGGCGTGCACCAGGGCGGCGGCGACCGGGGCGACCGCGACGTAGGCCAGCATCTTGAGGGCGAACACCGTCCCGAGCACCAGACCCCCGCCGGCACCGGCGACGTCGTACGCGAGCAGGCCCAGGGCGACGGTCGCCAGGCCGGTGCCCGCGAGCGAGATGGCCTGGGCGGTGAACAGGCGGCGGTACGTCGGGACGGCGAGAGCGGACAGCACCCCCACATCGTTGCACAGTTGCGCGAGCGCGTAAGTGGTCCGCCGGCCCAGGGGCGACGGCCCGCCGCGTATCGTCGTCCGGTGCCCGAGACCCCCACCGAGCCCGGCAGGGACGCCACGCTCCCCGGCCTGACCGCCTGCTCCCTGTGCGCCGGCGAGACGCTGGGCGGGGACGACCCGCTGCCGGGCGGCCAGCTGGCCCGCCTGCGCGCGGTGGCGGCCCGCGGCGCGGCCCGGCTCACCGAGGTCGAGTGCCTCGACGAGTGCGAGCGCGGCGACGTGGTCGTCGCGCGACCCTCCGGCGCGTGCCGGCGCGCGGGGGCGCGACCCGTCTGGTTCGAGCGCCTCGCGGGCGAGCGGGGCACCGCGGTGCTCGAGGGGTGGCTGCGGGCCGGCGGGCCGGGCGCACGGCCGGTGCCGCCGCAGCTGTCCGGGCACGTGGTCCACCGGACCGCCGACGCGCCCGACGCGCCCGGACCCGAGGACGTGGCGGCACCCGCTCGCTGACCGGCGGTTCACCGGCCGCCCGCCCCGCGACCCGCGGCGGTCAGTGCTGCGCGAACGGTCCCGGCGCCCCGTCGGTCGCCGCGGCCAGCAGCCGGGCCGCGACCGCCCGCACCCGGTCGCGGAGCTCGTCCGGGCCCACGATGCGCACCTCGCACCCCAGCGCGGCGACGACCGCGGGGATCCAGTCCAGGCTCTCGGCGCGGATCTCGGCCCGGTGCCACGGCGGCCCGGCGGTCCCCGTGCCCGCGTCCTGCTGCTCGAGCCGGGCGACGCTCGGCGGGAGGTGCGCCCGGATGTGGTCCTCGGTCGCCCGGACGTGCAGCACGACGGTCCAGGTGTAGTCCGCCGTCGCGAAGTGCTCGGTCAACCAGGACGCCGGGTCGCGCGGCCCGGGCTCCGCGAACGTCTCGGCGAGCGAGCGGGCCGACCGGATCCGGTCGACCCGGAAGGCCCGGTCCTCCCCGGTGCCCGTGTCGGACGCCACGAGGTACCACCGGCGCTCCCGCGCGACGAGGCCGTACGGGTGGACCACCCGCCGGGACGACGGTCGCCCGTCCCGGTGGTGGCGCAGCTCGACCACCCGGGAGGACGCCACGGCGTCGGCGAGCGTGAGCATCACGCCGGGGTCGGGGCGCTCCCCCGAGTCCGGCTCGCCGCGGGCGATCATCCCGAGCGCGGCGTCGCCCCGCGCCGCGTCCTCGCGCCGCATCGCGCGCCGCACCTTCGCCAGCGCGGTCTGCGCCGCGACGTCCTGCCCGGCCGGTGCCGAGCCGCCCCGGGCCAGCCCGAGGACCACCGCCACCGCCTCCTCGCCGGTGAGCGTGACCGGCAGGACGCGCGCGCCCGGCGCCAGCCGGTAGCCGCCGTACCGCCCGCGCACGGACTCGACGTCCACCCCGGCCTCGGCGAGCCGGCGCACGTCCCGGCGGACCGTGCGCTCGTCCACGCCCAGCCGGTCCACCAGCTCGGCGACGGTGCGCTGGTGCGCGGACTGCAGGAGGTCCAGCAGCTGCAGCGTGCGTGCGGTCGGGTCAGCCACGGGAGCCATCATCGCGCCGATACCGGGCGGATCACGCCCGGTATCGCGTCTAGCGTCCTCGACGACCCGTTCGCACCACGAGGAGACAGCACCATGCAGCTCGCAGCCACCCGGATCTTCACCGACGACGTCGACGCGGTGCTGGCCTTCTACGAGCGGGTCACGGGCGTCGCCGCCACGCGGCTCCACCCGCTGTTCGGGGAGATCCGCACTCCGTCGGGCACGCTCGCGGTCGCCAGCACGGCGACGGTGCCCCTCCTCGGGGACGACGCCGCGGAGGCCCGCGCCAACCGCAGCGTCGCGCTCGACTTCCTCGTCGACGACGTCGACGCGGCGTACCAGGACCTGCGGGGCGTGGTGGACACGTTCGTCAACGAGCCGACCGACATGCCCTGGGGCAACCGCTCGCTCCTCCTGCGGGACCCCGACGGCACCCTGGTCAACCTGTTCACCCCGGTCGACGCCGCGGCCCGGCGCCGGGCCGCCGGGCAGCCGCAGCCCTGACGCGCCCGCGCCGGACGCCCTCGCCGGGGTCCGGCCGGAACACGGTCAGGTGGTCGGGGCCACCCCGTCGCCGAGCCGGCACACGACGGCGCCGTGCGGCCGGTACCCCCGTCCCGTCCGACGGTGGGACTCCAGCACCTCGAACCCGTGCCCCTGCAGGGCCGCGTGCAGTCCGCTCGCGGGCCAGCGGTACGCGGGGGCCACCGCGTGGTCGAACTGCTGGACCGTCGTCTCCGCGTCGAAGTACCCCAGGAGGAGCGTCCCCCCGGGCCGGAGCACGCGCGCGAACTCGGCGAGGGGGACGGAGATGCGGTCCGGGGCGTGGTGGATCGTCGAGTACCACGAGAGCACCCCGCCGAGCGCCCCGTCGTCCTCGTCGATCCGGTCGATGCTCGCCACGGCGAACGCCACCCCGGGATAGGTCGCGCGAGCGGACTCGACGAACGCCGGGACGAGGTCGATCCCCCGGGCCGCCCTCCCGCGACGGACGAGGTGGTCCGTCCAGTGGCCCGGCCCGCACCCCGCGTCGAGGACCCGGCCGGACACCCCGTCGGACCACGTCTCGACGAGCTGCCGGTCCGACGGGTGCACCGCCGTCATGGAGCCGAACCGGTCGACGTACTCGCCCGCGCGCCGGGTGTAGGCCTCGTCGACGGTGATCATCCCGCGACGCTAGCGCGGCCGCTGCCGCGGACCGCGCTCGGGCGCGCCATTTCCGCTCGACCCGGTCGCCCCGGCTTCTCTACGGTGACGGCCGTGTCGATCACCTCGTCCCTCGCCGCCCAGCCCGCCCTCCGGACCGACCGGCTCCAGCTGGTCCAGCTCGGCCCCGACCACCTGGACGCCACCCTGGCGTCCCTCGAGGACGCGGACGCGATGCGGCTGACCGGCACCCGGGGCTCGTTCACCCGCGACCAGGTGCGCGAGCACCTGCGACGACTGCCCGGGGCGGACGACCGGGCCGACTTCGCGATCCTCGACGAGGCCGGCGCGTACGTCGGCGAGGTGGTCCTGAACGACCTCGCCGAGGAGGACCGCGCCATGAACTACCGGATCGCCCTGGCGGGTCCGGCGGTGCGGGGCCGCGGCTACGGCACCGAGGCGGGACGCGCGGTCGTCGCCTGGGCGTTCGACGAGGTCGGCCTGCACCGCATCTCGCTGGACGTCTTCTCCTTCAACCCCGGCGCTCAGCGCTCGTACGAGAAGATCGGCTTCCAGGTCGAGGGCCGTGCGCGGCACACCCTGCTGTGGGACGGCACGTGGGTCGACTCGGTCCTGATGGGCATGCTGGCGACCGACCCGCGCCCGTAGTGTGGCGCCCGTGGAGGCGACGACCAAGCCGTGGTGGCAGCTGACCCGGACGCCCGCCTTCGGGTTCGTCCTCGGTGGCCTCTGGCTGCTGCTCGGCGTGCTCCGCTGGGCGTGGCTCGAGCCGGGCGGCGGCTGGATCGCGCCGACGGCCGCCACGGTGTTCACGCTGAGCGGGCTGGCCTACCTCGCGAGCTCGACCGCCGTCGTGCTGCGGCGCCGGACGCCCGCCGCCGAGCCGCACGACTGACCGGCGGCCCGGACCGGACTCACCCGATGCCCGGGCCGGCGCCCGCGAAGGACCTCGGCCGCCTCACGGACGCGCGAGGCGGCAGAGCATCGCGACCACCGGGCCCCAGGGCGCGCGTGCGGACGGCGGCGCGCCGGTCAGGTGGTCGGTGAGCAGCCGGAACAGCGCCGCCCGCAGCAGCAGCTGCGGGAGCTCGCCGCGGACGCGCGGGGCGCGCAGGAGGTCGACCGTCCCGCCCTCGAACGCCAGCGCGTCGACGACCACGACCGCGGACCCGTACCCGACCGGGCGCCAGTACACGGACGGGTCGATGACCGCCGGCGGCGACCCGGCCGCCAGGAGCACGTTCCCGGTCAGGTCACCGTGCACCACCTGAGCGGGCAGGTCGACCGGGCGCAGGGCGGCGCGCAGCGCCCGGATCTCGGGGACGTCGTCGGCCCCGGGCACGTCGCACTCCCCCCAGGCCGCCCGGTCCGCCACCGCCCACGGGTCGGACCGGGCGTCGAGGAACGCCGGCCGCGGCGACCCGGCCAGCGCGGCGGCGAACGCCTCACCCGCGCGGATCGCCTCCGCCCAGCGTCGCGGCTCGTGCCGTCCCTCGACGCGGGTCCACGCGGTCCAGCCGTCGACGGCCAGGTGACCCCCGACGGACCGGACGGGGGCGGTCCACCGGACCTCGTCGGACCGGCGGGCGCCGCCACCGAGCACCCGCTCGGCCCACGCGAGGGCGTCGGGAGGACCGTCGAGCGGCTTGAGCACGAGATCGCCGCAGCGCCACGCCGTCCCGCGGCCCCCGGCGAGGGGTTCCGGCTCGCCGGTGCAGCCGAACGAGGCGAGCACCCGCGCGCGCGGGGCCGCGGCGGCGCGGGCGTCGTCGTCCATGGGCGCAGGCTACGACGCGGGCCGCGGGCGTACGGGGCGGCGGCCGCGCCGGCGCGCCCCGACCCGCTCAGGCGTCGCGCTCCACCGCCGCCGCCCAGCCGGCGGGGTCGGCACCCGCCGGGACCTGGCGCAGCCCCTCCGCCAGCAGGGCGGCCGCCAGCCACCCCTCCTCGAGCGGCGTGAGCGCCGCCTGCTCGCGGTACCCGTCCAGCACGTGCCGGCTCGCGCCCGGCGGCGGCGGGTCCCAGCTGCGGAACTGCGTCGCGATCGTCACCGCGCCGCGGGCCAGGTCGAGCACGCGGTGCCCGAGCCCCATGCTGTCGTGGTCGAGCAGCACGGCTCGGCCGTCGGCGACGAGGACGTTCGCGCCGCGGACGTCGCCGTGCACGAGGGTCGGTACGACGTCGAGGTCCGGCAGCTCCGCCAGCAGGGCGTCGAGCCGGGCGGCGGCCCGGGGTGCGCGGGTCCGTGCGGGCGCGTCGCCCGGCAGCGGCCGGACGGGACGCGGCAGGTCGGCTCCGCGCACGGCGGGCGGCACCGGTCCCGGCAGCGCGAGGTCGGTCCCGGCGAGGGCGGTGTGCATCCGGGCCAGGGCGGCGCCGGTCGCGCGCAGCGCGGGGGCGTCCTCGGCGTCCGGCGCCGCGCCCTCGACCAGCGGCATGACGACGACCGACAGCGGCACGACCCCGTCGGCCACGACCCGGTGCGCCCCGTCCAGCGCGGGCACGGGCGCGGCCACCGGCAGGCCCAGCCCGCCCAGCCGGGCGACGACCTCGGCGACGGCGGCGAGGCGGGGGAACGCCACCTGCGTGGCGCAGGCCTTGACGACGGACGAGCCGCCGTCGCCGTGCACCCAGGCCAGCAGGTTCTGGTCGCTCAGGACCAGCCGCGAGCACGTCGTGCGCCGACCCCAGTGCTCCGCGAGCACGGCCGCGAGGTGGGCCGCGGCCGCGGCGCCGTCGGCCAGCCCGAACCGCTGCGCCAGCGCCTGCCGGGCGTCGACGGGCTCCCAGAGCATGGTCACCGGCGGCTCCCTCACGGCGCCGACCCTAGCCGGGCGGGGGTCGGCGACGGGGCCGGTCCGCGGTCGGGTCGGCGTCAGCCCGGCCCGGCGGGCGCCACCGTCGCCCGCATCACGGTCTTGCTCGTCCCGATGCGCCGCTCGAAGACGAACCCGGCCTCCTCGAACATGCCGCGCGTCACGTTGTGCAGGAAAGACGACGACGTACGCCGCCCCGGCGGGACCTCGTTCGGGAACGACACCACCTCGCCCCCGCCGGCCTGGGCGATCAGGTCCAGGGCCCCGCGCAGCGCCTCCAGCGCCACGCCCTGGCGGCGGTGGTCCCGGTCGACGAAGAAGCAGGTGATCCGCCACGGCGCCGGGCGCGGCTCGCCCGCGTCGTACTGCTTGCGGTGGTAGATACGCGGCAGCTCCTCGGGGCTGCCGTACTGGCACCACGCGATCGCCTGCTCGCCGTCGAGGACGAGCGCGGCATGGGCGACGCCCTCCTCGACCAGCCGCCGCTTGAACGTCGGCCCGTCGTGCTCGGCCTTGGACGTGGTCGGGGTGTCGCCGTGGAAGTAGCTGCAGTAGCACCCGCCCCACACCCCGTTGTGCTTCTCCGCCAGCGCGAGCCAGGCGGGGAACGTCTCCGGGGTGAGCGGCCTGACGACGTGGGCCATGACGCCATTGTGGTCCCGGGCCGCGCCCGTGCGCGAGGTGCTCGCGTCAGTTGATGATCTCGCCCCGGGCGTCGGACGCCAGGGCCGCGAGCCGCGCCCGCCACGCCGCCAGCGCCTCCGGACCGAGCCGCGGCCAGTCGGCGACCTCGCGGACCACCCGGAGCGGCTCGGCGCTGCGGAAGGACCGCGTGGGGTTGCCGGGGAACTTCTTGTCGGTGACGTTCGGGTCGTCCTCGTACGGCCCGGTGGGCTCGACCTCGTAGACGCGGGGCGGCGCGTCCCCCGCGGCCAGCTCGGCGGCGAGGCCCGCGCCGTCGACACGCGCCGTGAAGTAGACGTGGTTCATGACGATCTCGGGGCGGTAGTTCGACCGGAAACCGGCGGTCAGCAGGTCGCCCGCCCGGAGGTCGGCCCGGGTGCCGTGGAAGAACGGTCCGTCGTCCAGCGCGTCGCTCACGCGCTCAGGCTAGGCCCGTCGACGGCGGTGGCGCCGTGCGCCTCCCGCCCGGCGGCGCGCGCTCGTACGGTGGACCGCGTGCACCCGCCCACGAACCCGTTCGAGCACGGCCTGCTCGACCGCCCCGACGGCGCCCGGCTGTACTGGGAGACGTCCGGCGACCCCGCCGGCCGCCCCGCGCTGTACCTGCACGGCG
Source organism: Cellulomonas sp. ACRRI (assembly GCF_022346185.1). Taxonomy (GTDB): domain Bacteria; phylum Actinomycetota; class Actinomycetes; order Actinomycetales; family Cellulomonadaceae; genus Cellulomonas. The sequence continues at coordinate 128,100 of NZ_JAKRMS010000001.1, forward strand.
GCCCCGGCAGCGGGCTCGGCCCCGGCGGGTACCGCCGCCGGTTCGACGCGGGGCGCTACCTCGTCGTCGGGCTGGACCAGCGGGGCTGCGGGCGCAGCACCCCGTGGGCGGTCGACGACCTCACGCACCTCGACGACCTCACGACGGCCGTGCTGGTCGCGGACCTCGAGGCGCTGCGGGAGCACCTCGGGGTGGCGTCGTGGCTGGTGCACGGCGTCTCCTGGGGGTCCACGCTCGCCCTGGCCTACGCGCTCGCGCACCCGGACCGGGTCGACGCGCTGGTGCTCACGGCGGTCACGACCGGGGGCCGCGACGAGATCGACTGGATCACGGAAGGCGTGGGGCGGGTCTTCCCGGAGGCGTGGGCCCGGTTCGCGGCCGACGTGCCCGACGACGTCCGCGTGGTCGAGCACTACGCGCGCAGGCTGCGCGACCCGGACCCGGACGTCCGGGCGGCGGCCGCCGACGGGTGGGACGCGTGGGAGTCGACCCACGTGTCGCTCGACCCGGCCTGGACCCCGGGCCCGCTGCACGCCGACCCCCGGGACCGGGCGAACTTCGCCACCCTCGTCACGCACTTCTGGGCGCACGACTGCTTCCTGCCCGGCGACCAGGCCGTGCTGGGCCGCGCGCACGAGCTCGCCGGCATCCCGGGGGTGCTGGTCCACGGCCGCCGGGACATCAGCGGCCCGGTCGTCACGCCGTGGCGGCTGCACGCGGCGTGGCCGGGCAGCGAGCTGCACGTCGTGGAGTCCGAGGGGCACGGCGGGGAGCAGGAGATGGAGCTCACCCGCCGGGCGATCGACCGGCTGGCGGACCACCTCGGCCCGGTCTGACCGCGCCGGGCGCGCGACCTCCTCGCCGGGTCGGTCGTAGGCTCGCGCCGTGCTGATCTGCTCGATGAGCGTGTCCGTCGACGGCTTCGTCGCGGACCGGGACGGGGGCTTCGCCTGGAGCGCGCCGAGCGAGGACCAGTTCCGGTTCAGCCTCGCGCAGATCGGCGAGCTCGGCGCGTACCTGTGCGGCCGGCGGCTGTACGAGACGATGCTCCCCTGGGAGACGGACCCCCTGATGCGCAGCACGCCGCTCGGGGACGCGTTCGCCGACGTGTGGGCGGCGCTGCCGAAGGTCGTGTTCAGCCGCACGCTCGACCACGTCGAGGGCAACGCCCGGCTGGCCACGGCCCCGGTCGCCGAGGAGGTCGCCCGCGCGCTGGGCGCGACGGACCGCGACGTGTCGATCGGCGGGCCCGACCTCGTGGCGCAGGCGATCGCGCTCGGCCTGCTGGACGAGGTCCGCGTCTTCCGGAACCCGGTCGTCCTCGGCGGCGGGACGCCGCTCCTGCCACCGGTCGCCGAGGCGCTGGTGCTCGAGCTCGTCGACACCCGGACGTTCGGCGGGCGCGTGGTCTACGAGCGGTACCGCCGGGCGCACGCGGCGCCCGGCGGTACCGCCGCGGGTGGCTAGACGACCACGAGCTCCGACCCGTCGGGGGCGTGGTCGGCCAGGGCGACGCTCCGGATCGCCGGGTCGTCGTAGGTGTTCCAGTAGTACGTCGACGTCCGGGACGAGAACAGCCCGGTGTAGATCGTCTTCTCGAACTCCCCCGACCCCATCGCCGCGCTGCCGTCCACCATCGCGACCTGCTGCAGCGTGTGGAACGCGCGGCTGACGTTGCCCTGCTCGGCGTCCTGCGGCGGGTAGTGGGCGTGGACGTACGCGGCGCGCACGAAGCGGGACGGCGAGTAGTAGTCGCCCGGGATGCCGCGCATGTGCGACCCCGACCCGAACGGCGTCAGCCGCGCCCGGCCCAGGTCGACCTCCTCCGGGAACTCCGGCGACAGGTTGAGGTAGTTGCGCAGGTTCTCGTGGTGCCAGGAGAACCCGGGCTGGTTCGCCAGGACGTCGACGTCGTCGTGGAAGACGTGCATCCCGCTGCTCGTGTGCTCGACCACGATCGCGCGCGTCGCGTCCCCGATGATCCAGTGCAGCATCGAGCTCGGGTAGGTGTCGTTGATCGGCCGGTCCACCACGACGACGTCCGACAGGGCCGCCTCGACCTCGTCGACCGTGGCGAACTGGGACGCCACCCAGAGCGGGAACTCGAAGGCGGCGACGTTGGTGGAGCCCGCCACGGGTCCGGGGGCGTACTCCGCGTACCCCGGGAAGTTCAGCCCGGCCACGGCCAGGCCGGCGTCGTTGCCGCAGTCGAAGTACAGCGGTGTCTCCTCGGCGACGATGCCCATGCCGATGACGGCGTGCCGGATGCCCTCGACCGCGCCGAACGGCGACCTCGGGGCGAAGCCGGTCGGCGTGACGACCACCCGTTCGCCGTAGCCGCTGGTCCAGTCGAGGTTGCGGGCGAGATAGAGGTGGTCGTCCCCGTCCGAGAACCTGATCCCTGTGCACATGTGATTGCCCCCTGCCGTGGGCGGGGCCACGACGGGGCTGCTCGCCGGGCGTCGTCGGCCTCGCGCGTCGGTGCGGCCCGGGCTCCCCTGCGTTCCCGGGTCCGCGCGACCAGCGTGGCCCCCGGTCCCGGGGTCGGGCAACAGGGGCGATGGTCGTCGCCTGAGCACCCCGCACCCGCT
>NZ_JAKRMS010000200.1 GCF_022346185.1 Cellulomonas sp. ACRRI
CGGGGACGTCGCCCACGACCAGGTCGCGGAGTCCGTCGGCGCGGAGCTGGTCCAGGGTGCGGGGGTCGCCCAGGGCCTTGGCGGTGCGGGCCGCGTGGTGCAGGACCCCGTCGACCCGGGTCGCGTCCTCCGCCGCCAGGACCACCCACATCGCGGCCATCCCGTGCGGCCGGCGCCGGGGCCGGGTGACCCGGCGGGTGCACCGGGCGCGGGTGTTGCGGCCGGCCTCCCCCTTAGGGTCGGCGATCCGGACCTCGCGGGCCACGCGTTGCTCCAGCTGCCGGCGGGAGCACTGGGCGGCGTCGGGCAGCACCGCGTCCTCCACGGCGTGGGCCGCCTCGTAGGGCAGGTCGATCAGCCCGCTCGCGAGGACCTCGGCCTTGCCGGCGTCGATGTGCCCCGACTCCAGCGCCTCGCGGGTGGCGGCGAGCATCCCGTCCAGGGTCAGTGCCCGGTGCACCGCCTTGTTCGCGGTCATCAGCGACCACCCGAGGCGCATCGCGAGTTCGTCCCCGGCGACGCATCCCTGGGTGGGTGGGGCACCGGCCAGCGGGGACCACTGCGGGCTCATCTCCGGGCGGTTCGCGAGTTCGGCGACGGCGTCGAGCATCGCGGCGTGCTGGTGGGCCTCCATCCGGGCCCGCGCCGCCACAACCTCGACCAGGATCGCCGGGGCCAGCACCGTCAGGTCCAAGCCCCGCAGCCACGCATCCAACACCGGCCCCGGCGGGCACGACGCGATGGCCTCGACCTGCCGCTGCTCACCCGTCCTGGGCGACCCGCCGAACGCCACCACGGGGTCCGGGCCGTAGTCGGTCAGGCACGTCCCGTCGGCACCGTAGACCGGCAGCACCGGGTCGGCGAGCGTGTCGCCTCCGGGGTGTTCCTGCAGGTCAGCCATGCAAGAACGCTACCGGCCACCACTGACACGCCCGGGCTCGGGCGGGTACCCGGTCAGTCCCGGACCAGCACCGTCCAGAGGCGGGCGATGCGGTCGTCGCGCACCTCCGCGACGTCGATGCCCCGGACCACGGCCTCCTGGCCCGGCGGCCCGAACTGCCACGCGAGCAGCGCCAGGTCCTGCGCCCGACGGACGGGCCCGTCGGCGGAGAACGCGAACCCCGGGGCGTCGTCCAGCAGTCCCTGCGCCTTGCGGTGCAGCGCGTCCCAGCCCTGCACGGTCTCCTCGGGGTCCGAGAAGACGACGTCCCGGGTGTAGGTGTCCTCGATCGCCACCCGGCGGCGCTCGGGGTCGCGTTCCCCGAACACCCGCCGCAGGTTGGCGTCCATCAGCTCCTCGATGCGATCGGCCACGCGCCGCCCCTCTCGTCGTGCCCCCCGTCGGGACAGGGCGCACGCTACCCGCGGGCGCCGGGGACGCGGGAGGGGTCGGGCCCCGCGGCGACGGTGGCCGCGCCGCCGAGCACACGGTCGACGAAGCCGCGCCAGCCGCCCCCCGCCAGCGCCGCCAGCCCGGCGAGGCCTCCCGAGCGCTCGGAGTCGGCGAACGCGAGCACGCCGGCCACGCAGCCGAACTTGTCCCAGAAGTCGTCGGCGGCCGCGGCCCGGAGCAGGGCGGCGCGCTGCGCGTCCGGGTCGGCCAGGTCGCGCGCGGAGCGGAGTGCGTCCTGCGCAGCGCGTCTGCGGCCCTCCAGCGCCGGTGACGTGGGTGCCAGCGCCGGGTGGCCCCGCATGCCCAGGTGGTGGGCGAGCCCCTCGTCGAACACCAGCCGGTCGAGCCGGTCCCGGTAGCCGGCCGCGGCGTCGGCGGGCCAGCAGCGCGCGACCAGGACGTGCGCCACCTCGTGGTCGAGCACCGCCCGCGCCGCCGCGAGCCCCGTGTCGTGCCCGTAGCCGGCCAGCCGCGCGACGTCGAGGACGACCACGTCCCGCCCGTCGGGGGCGGTGCGCACGCCCGCGTCGTACGGCTCGGGCCAGCCGACGACCAGGGCGACGTGCGCCCCGGCCACGAGCGCGTGCCAGTCGGGGGACACCGCGGCCCAGGCGTCCGGGTGCGCGGGAGCGAACGGGTCGAGGAGCCCGACGAGGTCGTCGCGGAGCGCCCGCACGGCGTCGCGCTCGTGGGCGGGTGGCAGCACGGGGTCGGTGTCCCCGCCCGCCGCGGCCCGGACCGTCCAGGAGGTCGCGAGCACCCCGTGCGCGAGGTAGTGGTCGACGGCGTCGGTGTCGAGATGCACGGCGGTCCTCCCGGGTCGCGGCTGGCCGGCGACATCGTCGCGCCGGGAGGGTCCGGTGGTGCGGGACCTCCGGCCCGCGTCCCGGGGAGGGGCAGGACCGACCGCACGTGCGTCGAGGGGCCGGAGCGCGCCCGGTCCGGCGACGGTCGCAGCAGCCTCGCCGGCGTGACCACGTCGCCGCTGCCGAACCGTGTCGGTCAGGTGCTCGTCCCGGTGCGCGACCTGCCCGCCGCGGCCGCCTGGTGCTCGGCGCTGCTGGGGCTCCCGCTCGCGGCCCCGGCGCACGAGGACCGGATCCACGACCTGCCGGCCGCGGGGAGACGCGCGTCGGGCGCGGGCGGTGCGTGCGGGCGGTGGTCTGCCGCGACGGGCCGCGGCGCCCGAATTCCGTCGCGCTCCCGGGGCCGGGGGACTAGCGTCCCCGGATCGTGACGGCACCTGATCCCACCACGCCGGGCTCCGGGGAGCGCGCCCTCGTCCTGGGCGGCGGCGGCTCGACCGGCAACGCCTGGCTGCTCGGCGTCGTGGCCGGGCTGCTGGCCGGCGGGGTCGACGTGGTCGGTGGGGCGGGGCTCGTGGTCGCGACGTCCGCGGGGGCGACCGCCGCGGCGCAGCTCGGCGGGGCGGGGGCGGCCGAGCTGTACGCGGCCGCCCTGGTGCCGCCGGAGCCGCGTGCGGGGGGCACCGGTGCGGGCCGGGGTGGCGCCGGGCGGCCGGGCGCCGGTCGCGTCGCGCAGCAGCTGGCCCGCCGGCGCGCCCTGGTCGCCGCCGCGGCGGACCCCGCCGACCTGCGTCGTCGGACCGGCGCGGACGCGCTGGAGCAGGCGCGGGCGGCCGGCCCGGACGCGCCGGGGCGGTGGCGGGCCACGGTCGCGGCGCGGCTCCCGCGCGCCGGGTGGCCGGAGCGGCGGACGCTGCTCACCGCGGTCGACGCGCACACCGGCGAGCCGGTCGTCCTCGACCGGTCGAGCGGGGTCGACCTCGCGGACGCCGTGGCCGCGAGCTGCGCCGGCGGGCCCGCGTACCCGATCGGGGACCGGTGGTACGTCGACGGCGCGCACCGGCGAGGCGAGAACGCGGATCTGGCCGCCGGGTACGGCCGGGTGCTCGTGCTGGCGCCGCTCGGCGGGGCGTCGTTCGCCCCGGCGGCCTGGCGGCTGGACCTCGCGGCGCAGGTCGAGGACCTGCGGGCGGCCGGCAGCCGTGTCGAGGTGGTCGTCCCGGACGACCCCGGGCTGTTCGGGGAGCGGGCGATGGACCCGACCCTGCGGCCGGCGGCGGCACGTGCGGGGCACGACCAGGGCCGCGCGCTGGCCGGGCGGCTCGCCGCGTTCTGGGGCTGAGCCGACGACCTCCCGCCGGGTTCACACCCCCGCGTGCAGCGCGTCCAGCACGTGCCGGGCCAGCCGGCGCTGCTCCGGGGGTTCGTTCGTCACGAGGATCAGCGCCTTCCACACGGCCCAGCCCCGCCCGCGGGCCCAGGTCGCGTCGTCCACGCCGAGCTCCGCCCGGAACACCTGGCGTGCCGCGCCGGACAAGAAGGTCCACACGGGCGTGGTGTCGCACGCGGTGTCGCCGACCGCGGAGCAGCCGAAGTCGAGCACCGCCGCGAGCGCCCCGTCGCGGACCAGCAGGTTGTTGACCGCGACGTCGCCGTGCAGCCAGGTGGGCGGGCCGGTGAACGGCGCGTCGAGGGCGTCCCGCCACAGGCCCTCCGCCAGGTCGCGGTCGCGGCCGTGCACCCGGTGCAGGATCTCACCGACCTCGTCGTCCCAGTGCTCCAGCGGTCCGCCGCGGAACGCGCTGTGCGGCCCGGGCCCGGGGGCCCCGGTCGTGTCGCAGCCGCGCAGCGCGACGAGGAAGCCCGCGAGGTCGCCGGCGAGCCGGGCCGCGTCGTCGACGGCGGCGCGCGCCAGCGGGGTGCCGGGACGCCAGCCGTAGACGGACCAGGGCGCGGGGAACCGCTCGGACGGCTCGCCGACGGCGCGCACCTCGGGGACGGGCAGCGGCAGGTGCGGGGCGAGCCGCGGCAGCCAGGTCTGCTCCTTGGCGACCTGCGGCACGTAGCCGGGGGCGCTGGGCAGCCGCACGGCCAGGTCGTCCCCGAGCCGGAACATGCGGTGGTCGTTGCCGCCGTCCGGCACCGGCCGCACCGGCAGGCCGGCCCACCGCGGGTGCTGCTCGGCGAGCAGGGCGCGGACGAGGTCCGCGTCGACGGCGTCGGCGCGGATCGGGGTGCCGGTGGTCACCGCTCGACGCTACCCCGGGCGCCGGTGCACCCACCCGCACCGGTGGGTACCCGAGCCGTCGAGGGGGCGCCCGGGGCGTGGCCGGGCTACCCCGGGCCG
>NZ_JAKRMS010000201.1 GCF_022346185.1 Cellulomonas sp. ACRRI
GCGCTGAGCCGCCCGCGCCCGGCCGGCTCAGCGCCCCCTCCGCGGGCAGCAGCCGCACCGCGACCGCCGTCGCCAGCGCGAGCACCGCGGTCACCGCCACCGCCGGGCGCCACCCCCAGCCCGCGGCGACGCACGCGCCCACCGCGATCGGCCCGAGCAGCCCGATCCCCGACCCGACGCCGTTGGCCTCGGTGACCGCGGCGGAGGCGGTGCGCCCGTGGTGCAGCACCAGCCCCGCCTGCGCCGCGCTGATCGCCACGTTGCCGCCGAGCGACACCACCGCCATCGCGGACAGCGTGACCGGCAGCGTCGACCCCGTGGTCAGCAGCGCGATCCCGGCGGCGATCAGCACGCCCGCGCCGACCAGGGTCGTCCGCCGGCCGACCCGCGGCACCGCCCACGGCGTCAGCGCGGCGGCGAGCACCGCGCCGACCGCCATCGCGGTGCCGTGCAGCCCGGCCTGGGCGTTCGACACCCCGAGCTCGGCGGCGAGCAGCGGCACGCTCGGGTTGAAGGAGTACAGCAGCCAGCCCCAGGTGACGAACACGCCGTCGAGGGTGAGGGTGAACCGGTCCCGCTGGAGCCGCGGCGCCGGTGCCGGTGGCTGCGTCGTCACGCGCCGACCCTAGCGGGCCGCCGACGCCGCGGGCCGGGACCCCGGGACGGGACCCCGGCCCGCGGCCGGTGGGCGTGCGCCGCTCAGTCCTGCACGGACACCGCCGCCGCGAACTGGCTCGCGTACAGCCGGGCGTAGGCGCCGCCGGCCGCCAGCAGCTCGTCGTGCGAGCCCTGCTCGACGATCGACCCGTGCTCCATGACGAGGATGACGTCCGCGTCCCGGATGGTCGACAAGCGGTGCGCGATGACGAACGACGTCCGGCCCGACCGCAGGGCGTTCATCGCCTGCTGGACCAGCACCTCGGTCCGGGTGTCCACCGAGGACGTCGCCTCGTCGAGCACCAGGATGGCCGGGTCGGCGAGGAACGCGCGGGCGATGGTCAGCAGCTGCTTCTCCCCCGCCGACAGGTTGGCCGCCTCGTCGTCGATCACGGTGTCGTAGCCGTCGGGCAGCGCCCGGACGAACTGGTCGACGTGCGTGGCGACCGCGGCCTCGACCAGCCGGTCCTCCGGGACGTCCTCGACCCCGTACGCGATGTTGTCGCGGATGGTGCCGCCGAACAGCCACGTGTCCTGCAGCACCATGCCGATCCGCGACCGCAGGTCGTCCCGCGTCAGGTCCCGGGTGTCCACGCCGTCGAGGGTGATCCGCCCGCCGTCGATCTCGTAGAACCGCATGAGCAGGTTGACCAGCGTGGTCTTGCCGGCGCCGGTGGGCCCGACGATCGCGACGGTCTGCCCGGGCTCGGCGACCAGGGACAGGCCGTCGATGAGCGGCGTCTCCGGCACGTACCGGAAGGACACGTCCTCGAACGCGACGCGCCCCCGCACCCGCTCGGGCAGCCGGGCCGGGCGGGCCGGGTCGGGTTCCTGCTCCTCGGAGTCGAGCAGCTCGAACACCCGCTCGGCGGACGCGACGCCCGACTGCAGCAGGTTCATCATCGAGGCGATCTGCGTGATCGGCTGCGTGAACTGGCGGGAGTACTGGATGAACGCCTGCACGTCGCCGAGCGTCAGGCTGCCGGACGCCACCCGCAGGCCGCCGACCACCGCGACGATCACGTAGTTGAGGTTCGCGATGAAGCCCATCGCCGGCTGGATGATGCCCGAGATGAACTGCGCCTTGAAGGACGCCTCGTAGAGCTCGGCGTTCTGGTCGTGGAACTCCTGCACCGCCTGGCGCTGCCGGCCGAACACCTTCACCAGCGCGTGCCCGGTGTACATCTCCTCGATGTGGGCGTTGAGCTTGCCGGTCCAGGTCCACTGCCCGATGAACTGCGGCTGGGACCGCTTCGCGATGGCGGTGGTGACGGCGACCGACAGCGGGATGGTCACCAGCGCGACCAGCGCGAGCAGCGGCGAGATCCAGAACATCATCCCGAGCACGCCGACGACGGTCAGCACGGCCGTGATCAGCTGGGACAGGGTCTGCTGCAGGGTCTGCGCGACGTTGTCGATGTCGTTGGTGACCCGGCTGAGCACCTCGCCGCGCGGCTGCCCGTCGAAGTACTTCAGCGGGAGCCGGCCGAGCTTGGCCTCGACCTGCTCGCGGAGGCCGAACACCACGCGCTGCACCACGCCGGTCGTGATCCAGCCCTGGAGCCAGCCGAACAGCGCCGAGGCGACGTAGATCGCGACGACGGCGAGCAGCAGGTTCCGCAGGCTGGTGAAGTCGATGCCCTGCCCGGGCACCACGTCCATGCCGCCGAGCATGTCGGCGAGCCGGTCCTGGCCCTGGGCGCGCAGTCCCTCGATCGCCTGGGCCTTGGTCACCCCGGCGGGCAGCTGCGACCCGACGACGCCGTTGAAGATCACGTTGGTCGCGTTGCCGAGCACCTTCGGGCCGGTGACCGCGAGCGCCACCGAGACGACGCCGAGCAGCAGCACCGCCGCGAGCTTCGGCCACTCCGGGCGCAGCACGCCGACCAGCCGGCCGAGGGACGCCTTGAAGTTCAGGGACTTCTCGCCCGGCATGCCCATCCCCATGCCGGGGCCGGGGCCCATCCCCCGCCGGGGCATCCGGCGCGGGGTCTGGGCGGCCGGCGCGGCGGCGGCCGACGCCTGCGCGGGCGGCTCCGTCGCGGTGTCGCGGGCCACGCCGGCGACGTCCCGGTTCTGGTCCTGCGCGCTCATGCCGCCTCCTCGACGCTCAGCTGGGAGAGCACGATCTCCTGGTAGGTGGTGCACGACGCCATCAGCTCGGCGTGCGTGCCGGCGCCGACGACCGCGCCCTCGTCGAGCACGACGATCCGGTCCGCGTCGCGGATCGTGGCGACGCGCTGGGCGACCACGACCACCGCCGAGCGTCGGGTCTCCGGCACCAGCGCGGCCCGCAGGGCGGCGTCCGTCGCGAAGTCGAGCGCGGAGAACGAGTCGTCGAACAGGTAGATCGCGGGCTTGCGCACGAGCGCCCGGGCGATCGCGAGCCGCTGCCGCTGCCCGCCCGACACGTTGGTGCCGCCCTGGGCGATCGGGGCGTCCAGGCCGCCCGGCATCTCGGCGACGAAGGACCGCGCCTGGGCGACCTCGAGCGCGTGCCAGAGGTCCTCGTCCGTGGCGTCGGGGTTGCCGTACCGCAGGTTCGACGCGACGGTCCCGCTGAACAGGTAGGGCCGCTGCGGCACGAGGCCCACGAGCGACCAGAGGTCCTCGGGGTCCAGGTCCCGCACGTCCACGCCGTCGACGGTGACCGTCCCCGCCGTCGCGTCGAACAGCCGCGGGACCAGGTTGACCAGCGTCGTCTTGCCCGAGCCGGTCGACCCGATGACCGCCGTGGTCCGTCCCGGCTCGGCGACCAGGTCGACGCCGTGCAGCACCGCGCGCTCGGCGCCCGGGTACCGGAACTCGACGTCCCGCAGCTCCAGGCGGCCCTGCGGCCGCTCCAGCCGGACGGGGTCCGCCGCCGGGACGACCGACGACTCGGTGTCCAGGACGGCCGTGATCCGCTCCGACGACACGACGGCGCGGGGCACCATCACGAACATCATCGTCGACATCATGACCGCCATCAGGATGTACATGATGTAGCTGAGGAACGCCGTCAGGGCGCCGATCTGCATGTCGCCCGCCTCGATCCGGCCGGCGCCGAACCACAGCACCCCGACGCTCGTCAGGTTCATGATCAGCATGACCGCCGGGAACATCAGCGACATGAGCCGACCCACCCGCAGCGAGGTGTCGAACAGGGCGTCGTTGGCCTCGGCGAACCGGGCAGCCTCGCGGCGCTCCCGCACGAACGCCCGGATGACCCGCAGGCCGGTGATCTGCTCGCGCATGACCCGGTTGATCGCGTCGATGCGCTGCTGCATCATCCGGAAGTACGGCACCATCCGGCTCACGATCAGCCCGACGACGATGCCCAGCACCGGCACGACGACCAGCAGCAGCCCCGACAGCGCCACGTCCTCCTGGAGCGCGAGGACGACGCCGCCGACCAGCATGATCGGGGCCATCAGCATGATGGTGAACGACAGCAGGGCGACCATCTGCACCTGCTGCACGTCGTTGGTGGTGCGGGTGATGAGCGACGGCGCGCCGAACTGGCCCATCTCCTGGGCGGAGAAGTCCTGGACGCGGGTGAACAGCCCCTCGCGCAGGTCCCGGCCGAACGCCATCGCGACCCGGGCACCGAAGTAGACCGCCGCGATCGAGCAGGCGACCTGGAGCAGGCTGACGCCGAGCATCACGGCGCCGATCCGCATGATGTACCCGGTGTCGCCCACGGCGACGCCCTTGTCGATGATGTCGGCGTTGAGGCTGGGCAGGTAGAGCGTCGCGATGGTCTGCGCGAGCTGGAGCAGCAGCACGGCGACGACCTGCGGCCGGTACGGCCTCAGGTAGTCCCGGAGCAGGCGGAGCAGCATGGGTCTCCCGGTGGGGGCGGCGGGGCCGGGGT
>NZ_JAKRMS010000202.1 GCF_022346185.1 Cellulomonas sp. ACRRI
CCGCCCTCCGCCGCGTCACCGTCGCCGCCGGCCCCCTCCCGACCGACGCCGAGGTGAGCGATGTTCATCTTCATCCTGCAGATCCGGCACATGCTCGACGAGCAGGCCGAGCTGTACCTCTTCACGATCTTCTCCGGGCTCGTCTGGGCCCTGTGGCTGCTCAAGGTGGGCCTGTCCCGCCGGTACCGCCCGTGGACCGAGGAGCACCACGAGACGACCAGCGTGATCGTCCCGGTGGTCGACGAGCCCCTCGACCTGTTCCGCGACGTGCTGACGCGCGTGACCGAGCAGCGGCCCGACGAGGTGATCGTCGTCATCAACGGCGCGGTCAACCCCGGGCTCCAGGCCGTCTGCGAGGAGTTCGCGCCGCTCGTCCGCTGGGTGCACACCCCCGTCCCGGGCAAGCGGAACGCGGTCAAGATCGGCACCGAGATGTCGAAGTACGACATCACCGTGCTGCTCGACTCCGACACGGTGTGGACGCCGGGCACGCTGCCCGAGCTGATCAAGCCGTTCAAGGACGCGAACATCGGCGGCGTCACCACCCGCCAGCGCATCCTCGAGCCCACGCGCTCCTGGATCACCCGCTGGGCGGACTGGCTGGAGAACTCCCGGTCGCTCTACTCGATGCCCGCCCAGTCGGTGCTCGGCCAGGTCGGCTGCCTCCCGGGCCGCACGATCGCGTTCCGCCGGCACATCCTCATGGAGGTCATGGACGACTTCATGACCCAGCGGTTCATGGGCGTCTTCCTCGAGGTGTCCGACGACCGCACGCTGACGAACCTGACCCTCAAGCAGGGCTACCGGACCGTCTACCAGCACACGAGCCTCGTCTACACGGACGCCCCGCTGCAGGTGAAGAAGCTGTTCAAGCAGCAGCTCCGCTGGGCGCGCGGCTCGCAGTACAACACGCTGCGGATGCTGCCCTGGATGCTCGGGCACGCGCCGATCCTGGCGATCTTCTTCCTGACCGACATCCTCCTGCCGTTCCTGCTCGTCGGGACGATCGCGGGCTGGATCTACCGCTCGGTCAGCGGCACCGGCGTCAACCTCTACGAGGCGATGCTCGAGACGTACGGCGCCCAGGCCGGCTGGTTCTGGGTCATCGGCCTGATGGTCGTGTCCTCGGTGCTGTCGATGGCGATCCGGCAGATCCGGCACCTGCAGGAGGTCCCCAGCGACTTCTTCCGGCTGCCGATCTTCATCATCGTCTCGACGTTCTTCCTGATGCCGGTCCGCCTGCTCGGCTTCCTGCGCATGGCGCACGCCTCCGGCTGGGGGACCCGGGCCGGCGCGTACGCCGGCGGCGACCCGGGCCAGGGCGGCGTCGAGGAGACCCCGCAGCCCGGCACCCTCGAGGCCGAGCTCGGCCTGATCGCCGACACCGCCCCGGTGGACGTCGTCGACCGCGGCGGCTTCCCGACGCAGCGCGACCACGCCACCGACCCGGGCGCGTACGGGGAGCCGGTGCACGCGGTCGCCGGGCACGCGCCCCTGGAGGCCGGCGCCGCCGCGCCCGCCGCGCCGGCGGCGTCCCCGGCCCCGGCCGCGCACGCCGCGGTCGCGACCGTCACCGCCCCCGAGAGCTCGCGCCGGCACGCCCGTGCCGCCGCCCCCACGAGCCCCCGCCGGCGGCTCAACCCGCTCGCGGCGATCCCCTACGCGATCGCCGTGGTCCTGTTCGCCCTGGAGGCCCTCCTCTATGTCTGACGCACCGATCACGCCCAGCGGCAAGCACTGGTGGGCGCCCACGATGGGCCGGATGACCCTCCGCGCCCGCGTCGCGACCGCCGTCATCGTGCTGGCGCTCGTCGCCGTCACCGCCGTCGTGTGGAACCTGCCGACCGTCTCCTCGATCGTGAACGCCGAGGCCGACGAGCCCACCGCCGCCGAGCTCGCGCTCCAGCAGCGGAACGCCGAGCTCGAGGGCCAGCTCCAGTCCAGCCGCGCGCAGGCCGACGCCCTGCGCGAGGTCCTGGGCGACGAGCAGGCCGCCCGCAAGAAGGGCGAGGAGACCGCCGCGCAGAACCAGGCGCAGCGGGAGGCCGAGGCCGCTGCCGCCGCCGAGACCGACCAGAAGGCGACCTCCGGGTCGTCCGGCTCCTCGAAGTCGTCCGGGTCGTCGTCCCGCTCGGGCCGCGGCGGCTCGGCTGCCGCGGCCGGCACGGGCGGTTCGGGCAGCGGCTCGGGCGGCTCCGGCGGCGGCTCCGGCGCGGCCAACCCGAGCGCCCCGCGCCCGGACGACCCGGGCGCCCCGGCCGCGCCCACGAAGCCGACCGCCCCGAGCAAGGCCGCGCTGGTGAACCCGACCAGCCGCTACTTCGGCATGTACACCGAGCAGGCCCCGTTCAACTGGGCCACGTTCGACGACGCGGCCGAGGAGGTCGGCCGGCAGCAGACGATGGTCGGGTTCTTCGGCGGCTGGGACGAGGCGTACCGCGCCAACGCGGTCACCCGCGCCTGGCAGCGCGGGATGCTGCCGATGCTGACCTGGGAGTCGCGGCCGATCGCGTCCAAGAACGACGTCGTCGAGGAGCCGGACTACAGCCTGCCCAAGATCGTCGCGGGCGACTTCGACGCCTACCTCACGCAGTACGCGCGGGACGTCGCCGCGACGGGCCTGCCGCTCGCGATCCGCCTGGACCACGAGATGAACGGCACCTGGTACCCCTGGGCCGAGCAGTCCGGCTCCGGGGCGTCGATCAACGGCAACAACGTGGGCGACTACGTGAAGATGTGGCAGCACGTGCACGACATCTTCGAGGCCAACGGCGCCAACGAGTACGTCATCTGGGTCTGGGCGCCCAACATCGTCAACAACCTGTCGTCCTCGCACCAGAGCACCGAGTTCCTCCGGGCGCTCTACCCGGGCGACGCCTACGTGGACTGGGTCGGCGTCTCCGGCTACCAGCGCCCGCCGTACAAGGCCGACAACAACGCGACCTTCTCGTACACCTACGACCGGACGCTGGACCAGCTCCGTGCGATCACCGACAAGAAGATCCTGCTGGCCGAGGTCGGCGCGTCGGAGATCGGCGGCACCAAGCCCGCCTGGGTGACGTCGTTCTTCCAGGGCTTCGACCCGGGCCGGAACGACGACGTGATCGGGTTCGCCTGGTTCAACCTCGCGGTGACCACCTACGTCGACGGGCAGCTCGCCACGAACGACTGGCGGGTCGACTCGCGGGCCAACAGCCTGGAGGCGTTCCGCGCGGGCATCGCGGACCCGGCGCGCGCCTTCGGGGGCGAGGTGCTGGCCTCGGCGCCGACGCCGGCCGCCGCCGCACCGGCGGCCGAGGAGCCCGCGGCGACCGCCGCGGCCGCCCCGGCGCCGGCCCCCGCGCCGTCGGTCCCGCCCGCCGCCGAGGGGCACGTCCCCGGAGCGACCGGACACCTGCCCGCGCCGCTCCCGGTCCCCGTCCGCGCACCCGCCAGCGGCGCCGGCTGGGCGGCCCGCCTCCCCGACGGCACGGTCGTGGACCTCGACGCCCCGCTGCTCATCGGCCGGAACCCCGACCCGCAGGAGGGTGTCCGGGTGGTCGCGGTCGCGGACCCGGGCCGCTCGGTGTCGAAGACCCACCTGATGCTGGGCGCCGACGAGCACGGCCCGTGGGTCGTCGACCGGGGCTCGACGAACGGAACCCTGGTGACGCTCGCCGACGGGCAGCGGATCGTGTGCCTGCCGGACCGGCGCGTGCGGCTCGCGGACGGCTCGCTCGTGGCGTTCGGCGACCTGGCGCTCGCGGTGGGGCTGCGCGCGTAGGCGTCCTCCGAGCCGCGGGCGGTCCACCGCCTAGAACGGTGGGGGTGCGTCGTACGGGTCGGTGGTGGCGTCGTGGGTGTGGCCGGTGCCGGGGCGGGTGAGGTACCGGTGTCCGGCGGGGGTGATCCACTCGAACAGCCCGGGGGCGATCTGGCGTAGCCGGAACCCGCCGTCGGTCTTGAGGCGGTGGTGGCGGTGGCACAGGGGTCCGAGGTTGTTGGCGTCGGTGCGGCCGAGGGGTTGGTCGGGTGGGTCGCCGGGTTGGGGGTGGTACTCGATGGTGTGGTCGAGGTCGGCGTTGCGGGCCGGGACGGTGCACCCGGGTGCCACGCAGGTGGTGTCGCGGGTGCGGACGAACGCGGCGAGCCCGGTGGGTGGTCGGTAGCGCTGGCGTCCGACGTCGAGGACCTGGTGGGTGGCGGGGTCGGTGATGATGCGCCGCCAGATGCCGCCGTCGGCCAGGGCCCGGGCGCGCACGGCGTCGATGGGCCCGTACCCGTCGAGGTCGGCGGGGTGGTCGTCCAGGCCCAGGAGGGTGGAGGCGGCGATGGTGAGGTTGACCTCGGCACCCGGGCGCCCCGCGCAGCGGGTGCAGCTGCGACGCGCGGCGGCGGTCGCGGGGTCGGTCGCGGGCACGCCCGGGACCGGCACGGCCGGCGCGGGCTCGGGCGCGGGCGGGACGGGCTCGGGCGCGGGCGGGA
>NZ_JAKRMS010000203.1 GCF_022346185.1 Cellulomonas sp. ACRRI
CGGCCACGCCGCCGCCCCCGCGACGTGGCCGGGCTCCTGCCCCGTGCGTGCCACCGTCGACCGGGGCGCGCCGCCCGCCGCCGACGACGTCCTGGTCACCGGGACCCCGGTCGGCGCATGATGGCCTCCGCGACCCCCGCGCCCCGCGGCGGGACCCGGCCCGCGAGGAGGCGTACCCTGCCCAGCCCCGTCGCGCGCCTGCGCCCGCCGTTCGACTGGGACGACGACGCCCTGGCGCGCGCGTTCGAGGCGGGCGACGAGCAGGCGCTCGCCGAGGCGTACCGGCGGTGGTCGGCGTTCGTGCACACCGTGGCCCTGCGGACCCTCGGGTCCGCCGCCGATGCCGAGGACGTCACCCAGCAGGTGTTCGTCGCGGCCTGGCGCGGGCGCTCGGGGTACCGCGCCGACCGTGGGCCGCTGCGCGCCTGGCTGACCGGCATCACCCGGAACGCCGTGGCCGACGCGCTCGCCCGCCGCGGCCGGGACGCCCGGGACCTGCGCGCCGTCGCCGCCCGGGCCCCACGCGAGCCCGAGCCCGAGGCGGCGCGGGTGGCGGACCACGTCGTGGTCGTCGACGAGCTGCACCGCCTCGGCGAGCCGCAGCGCACGATCCTCGCCCTGGCGTTCTACGACGACCTCACGCACGACCAGATCGCCCGGCGCCTCGACCTGCCGCTCGGCACGGTCAAGAGCCACATCCGTCGTAGCCTGCAACGGCTGCGCGACCGGTTGGAGGTGGACGGTGCCGCACCTCGACCCTGAGGACCTGGCGCTCGCCGCCCTGGGCGAGCCGCTCGACGCGACCTCGCGCGCGCACCTCGCGGCGTGCGCCGGCTGCGCGCGCGAGGTCGCGTCGCTCGCCGCCGCGGTGGCGGTGGCACGGGACGGATCCGGGGACGCGTCGGTGCCGCCGCCCGACGGCGTCTGGGTGCGGGTGCGGGACGAGCTGGGCCTCGCGGCCGACGTGACGCCGGGAGACGCGACGCCGTCCCCCGCCGCGCCCGGGGGGTCGGACGAGGCTGCGCGGCCGGCCGGGGCGGGCGCGGGGCCCGACGCGTCGCGGTCGACCCGGACCGCCGAGGGCCCCGCCGACGCACCCGCCGCGGGGGCAGGACCCGCGCGCCGCCGCGGGCCCTGGCTCGCCGCCGCGGCCGCCGGCCTGGTCGTCGGGGCCGTCGCCGGGGGCGTCGCCGTCTCCGCCGCGCTGCGCGGCGACGCCGAGACCGTCGTCGCCGAGGTCCGGCTCGACGCCCTGCCGGGCTGGTCCGCGACCGGTGACGCGCAGCTCGAGGAGGACGCCGCGGGACACCGGACGCTGGTCGTGCGGCTCGCCGACGCCGACGCCGACGGCTTCCGCCAGGTGTGGCTGCTGGACACGGGGGCGACGCGCCTGGTCTCGCTGGGCGTGCTCGACGGCGACGAAGGGCGGTTCGTCATCCCGGACGGGCTCGACCTCGCCGAGTTCCCGGTGGTCGACGTGTCGGCCGAGCCGTTCGACGGCGACCCGGCCCACTCGGGTGACAGCATCGTGCGCGGCGAGCTCGCCGTCCCGGCCTGACCGGCCGGGACCTCAGGGCGAGGAGCGGCACGACGGCGGGGCGCGCAGGCGGGGAGCGCCCTGCGGGCGGCGGCCGCTCATCCGCCGCGGGTGAGGCCGCCGGCCGGGGCGCGCGGTCACGGTGGGCGCGAACGGGCGCCGTCCGGCCGGCAGCGCCCGGGAACGGGGGAGTCCGATGTCCGGCACCGCAGAGGAGCCGTCCACCGTGCTCGTCGTCGGCGCCGGTCCGGTGGGCCTGACCGCCGCGTGCGAGCTGGCCCGCCAGGGCGCACGGGTCCGGGTGGTCGAGGCGCTGACCGAGCCCACGACGCAGTCCCGCGCCGTGGTCGTGCAGGCCCGCACCCAGGAGCACCTGGCGGCGATGGGCGTCCTGGACGAGCTGGTCGCGCGGGCGGTGGAGATCACCGCCGTCGAGGTGCGCTCCGGCGCGGCGGGCACCCTGCGGCTGCGGGCCGTCACCACCGGCATCGACTCCCGCTACCCGCGCGCGCTCGACACCCCGCAGCCGGAGACCGAGGCGGTCCTCGCCGCCCTGGCCGCACGCCTCGGCGTGGCCGTCGAGCGCGGCGTCACGCTGACCGACCTCGCGCAGGATGACCGCGGCGTGGACGTCACCCTCGCGTCCGCGGCGGGCACGGCACGGCAGCGCGTCGGGTGGGTGGTCGGCGCCGACGGCGGGCACAGCCGCGTGCGGGCCGCCGTCGGCGAGCGGATCGAGGGCGTCCCCGACGGTGGGCACTTCCTGTTCGCCGACGTCGCCGCCGCGACCACGCTCCCGTCGGACACGATCCGGCTGTTCGCCGGCCCGGACGGCGTCTCCGGGGCGTTCCCGATGCCCGACGGGCGCACCCGGTTCCTGCTCCAGGTCCCCGCGGCGGGACCGCCCGCGCAGCCGACCTTGGACGAGGTGCAGCGGCTGGTCGACGAGCGCATGGGCGAGCACTGGCGGCTGAGCGACGCGCGCTGGCTCGTCGGGTTCGAGGTGCACCACGGCCAGGTCGAGCGGTACCGCCGGGGGCGGGTGCTGCTCGCCGGCGACGCCGCGCACGTGCACAGCCCGGCGGGCGGCCAGGGCATGAACACCGGGATGCAGGACGCGGTCAACCTCGCGTGGAAGCTCGCGCTGGTCAGCACCGGGCGGGCCGCGGACGCGCTGCTCGACAGCTACCACGCGGAGCGGCACCCGGTCGGCGCCGCGGTCGTCCGGCAGACCACCCGGCTCACCCGCGCCGTCGCCACGCAGGGGCCGCGGGGCCACCTGCGTGACGTCGGGCTGCTGCTGCTCGGCCACGTGCCGGCGGTCGGCGAGGCGGTCGCGGCGAGCATGGCAGAGGTGCGGCTGCGGTACCGGGGGAGCCCGGCCGTGGGCGGCGGCGCCGGCGTGCAGGGCGCGTGCCCGGGCGACCACGCGCCCGACCCGGAGGGGCTCCGGGCGGTGGACGGCGGCCCCGCCCGCATCGGCGACCTGCTGCGCCGGCCCGGGCACCTCCTGCTGACCACGTGCCTGTCCCGGACGTCGCACGAGCGGCTGCGCGCCGTGCTGGGCGGGCTCGGCACGGTGGTCCCGGTGCGGCCGGGGCCGGACGGCACCGCCGACGGCCCGGTGCTGGTCGACCCGGGCGGCGTGGTCGCCGACCGCTACGGGATCGGGCACGACGGCGCCGCGCTGATCCGGCCCGACGGGTACCTCGGTTACCTGTCGGCCCGCACCGACCCGGGCGACGTCGCCCGGCACCTGGCCGAGCGCGAGCACCTGGTCGGCGTCGGGAGCGGCTGAGCGCCCGACCTCACCAGCAGAGGCAGAACGGGTGCCCCGACGGGTCCGCGTACACCTGGAACCCCTCGGGCGCGTCCGGGTCGTCCGCCGGCTGGAGCAGCTCGGCGCCCAGCCCGGTCACGTGGGCGTGCGCCTCCGCCAGGTCCTCGACGTAGAGGTCGAGGTGGATCTGCTGCTGCTCGCCGTCCGGCCAGTCGGGCCGCACGTGGTTCGGGGCCAGCTGGAAGCCCATCCGCGGCTCGCCGTCGACGTAGAGCATGTGCCAGTCGTCGTCGGGCTCGACCGTCCCGCCGAGGACACCGGCCCAGAACGCGCTCTCCGTCGCCAGGTCCGCCGTGTCGAACACCGTCACCTGATGCCTGATCCGCATGCCCCGATGCTGGCACCGGCCGCCGACACGCGCGAGGTCGGAGCGGGGCGGCCGGGTCGAGGCCGGCCGCGAGGTGTGCGCCGATGTCCAGGCCGGTCGCAGACCGCGGAGCCGTCACGGCTCAGAACGGGGGTGGGGTGTCGAAGGGGTCGGTGGTGGCGTCGTGGGACTGGCCGGTGCCGGGTCGGGTGAGGTAGCGGTGGCCGGTGGGGGTGATCCACTCGAACAGTCCGGGTTGGATCTGGCGCAGCCGGAAGCCGCCGTCGGTCTTGAGGCGGTGGTGGCGGTGGCAGAGCGGTCCGAGGTTGTCGGCGTCGGTGCGGCCCGGGGGTGTGTCGGGGTCGGTGCCGGGTCGGGGGTGGTACTCCTCGGTGTGGTCGAGGTCGCAGCCGCGGGCCGGGACCGTGCAGCCGGGTGCGGCGCAGGTCGTGTCGCGGGTCCGGACGTGCTCGTCGAGGGCGGCGGGTGGTCGGTATCTCTGGCGTCCGACGTCCAGGACGCGGTCGGTGAGGGGGTCGGTGACGACCCGTTGCCAGATGGCGCCGGCGGCGAGGGCGCGGGCGGTGACGGCGTCGACGGGTCCGTGGCCGTCGAGGTGGGCGGGTTGGTCGTCCAGGCCGAGCAGGGTGGAGGCGGGGATGGTGATCCGGACCTGGGCGCCGGGGCGGCCCGAGCAGCGGGTGCAGCCACGCCGCGCGGGTGCGGGTGCGGCG
>NZ_JAKRMS010000204.1 GCF_022346185.1 Cellulomonas sp. ACRRI
CTCGCCCAGAGCAACCGTTGTCCCCCGGGGGGACCTACGCTGGCGGCATGAGTCCTGCCCCGGCCGGTGACCGGCAGCAGGCGACCGCGGCCCGCCCGCCGGTGGCGGGGGGGCGCCGGCCCGGCCCGGGGGGCGCGCCGCCCGGGCGGCCCCGCGGCGGCCGGGGCGACCGGCCGCGTCGGCACCGGGGGGTCAGTCGACCGGGAACAGCGTGAGCGTGACGGCGCCCGCGTAGCTGCCGGCCGGCGCGTCGACCGGCACGTCGAGCACCACGCCCGCGGTCAGCTCGGTGGCACCGGCACGGCCGTGCGACGCCGCGGTGGCGAGGGTCGCGGGGGCCGCGAGCCCGGTGCCACCGGCGAGGCGGGTCGAGACGGGCGACCCGGGCGTGACGCAGTGCTTGTCGCTGAGCAGGACCGGCGTCCAGCCGAGGTTCTCGGCGGTGAGCGTCGTGGCGCCCGCGACGAGGTCGCGGGCTTGGCCGGACACGGTCCAGCCGCCGTCGCCGGCCTGCGCGTCGGAGCGCGAGTCGGTCACGGTGACGGTCGGCAGGGCGCCCTCGAACCGCAGCCGGTCCCCGGCGTTGGTCGGCGAGCCGAGGTCGAGGCCGGAACCGGCGACCGACATGGCCAGCACGCCGTCCGTCTGCTCGGGGCGCGGCACGGTCGCGGTGACGTCGACCGTCCCCTCGTCACCGGTCCCGGGCTCCGCGGGGTCGACCGGCGGGTCGACGTCCGGGGGGGTCTCGGGGTCGACCGGCGGGTCGACCACGCCCGGCTCCTCGCCCGCGACGTCCACGTCGATGACGTTGTAGAACGCGGCACCGGTGTCGTCGACCGTCCACGCGGCGTAGATGACGTGGTAGCCCACCCGGTCCGCCGGGACGTCCACCACGTGCACGGCACCGGCGGTCGGCATCGACCCGTCGTGCTGCACGGTGCCGATCTTCTCGAACGACGCGCGGCTCAGCGGCGCGTCCTGGTCCCAGCCCGGGACCGTCATGAAGTAGTCCCACTTGGTGGTCTTGTGCGGTGCCGTGTACACCCAGCTGATCCGGTTCGGCCCGGGGGAGATCGCGTTCTTCACCCACCGGTCCGCGGACTGCTCGTCCAACGCGGAGAACCGCGCGTTCCCCGCCGAGGCGAGCTGTCCGTCGGCCGGGCCCGCCTCCGGGAAGCCCTTGGGGCCCTCGATGCTCTGCGGCTCGTACTGCACCGCGCCGAGGTTCGCGTTGGTGCGCAGCGCCGCCCGGGCCACCATGCCCGACTCGGACCCACCGACGTAGCCGTGCGACCACGCAGCCGGTGCCGTCGCCAGGGCGACCGGCGCGAGCAGCGCCAGCGCCGCCCCCGTCCCCAGCGTGCGTCTGATCAGTCTCATCTTCCCGTCCTCTCCCACCAGGGGGCGGCCGGCCCGCGGCGCGCGAGGTCGAGTCGCCCCCGCTCGAACGGCCCGTGCCGGGACGGCCACGGGCTCGTCGTCGACGCTAGGGACGCCGACCGGGGGGTAGGTGTTCTGCGACGTCGCAGATCACGCGCCACGTTTCGCACAAATGCGGTGGGCACCCGAGATGCGGGTGGCTGTAGGGGGCAGGTTCTCGGGCGGTCGGCGCGAGGGGGTCAGGCCGCGGGCTCCCACCAGCGGTCCGGGAGGCCCGGGGACACGACCGTCAGGCCGTGGATCGCGGCGACAGAGGCCAGCCGCACGTCGTACGACGCGAACGCCGTGACCTCCGGGTGCGCCAGCGCGACGCCGAGGTGCAGGGACGCGAACGGCGACAGGACCGCGGTGGTCATCGCGGCGGCGCCGACCGCCTGGTCCGAGAACCGGACGACCTCGAGCCCCTCGACGGCGTCGCGGGCGCGCGCGCGGACGTGCGCCGGCGCCGTGGCGGCCGCGTGGCGCAGCTCGCTCAGGGACAGCGACGTGACGAGGAGGTCGGCCCCGTGCCGCTCCGCCCACCGCTGCCAGTCCACCGAGTGGTCCGGGAACGGCAGGTAGCGCACGAGCGCCGAGCCGTCGGCGTAGACCCGCACGCCCCGCACTGTAGCGGGGCGCGCGGGCGGGGCCGTCACGCGTGGTTGCGCAGGCGCTCCATCGCGAGCTGCACGAGCGAGATCAGCGTCTGCTTGGTCGCCGTGCGGGACCGGGCGTCGGTGTAGAGCACCGGCACGTGCGCCGGGATGGCCAGCGCCTCGCGCACGTCCTCCAGGCGGTGCTTGGCGACGCCGTCGAAGCAGTTCACGCCGACGACGAACGGGATGCCCCGGGACTCGAAGTAGTCGACGGCCGGGAAGCACTGGTCGAGCCGGTCGGTGTCCACCAGCACGACGGCGCCGATCGCGCCGCGCACCAGGTCGTCCCACATGAACAGGAACCGGTCCTGGCCCGGGGTGCCGAACAGGTAGAGCCACAGCGACCCCGGCAGCGCGATGCGCCCGAAGTCCATCGCGACGGTGGTCGACGTCTTGCGGTCGGACACGCCACCCGCGTCGTCGACGCCCACCGAGTGCTCGGTCATGGCGGCCTCGGTGTTCAGCGGCTCGATGTCGGAGATCGACCCGATGAACGTCGTCTTGCCGACGGCGAACCCGCCCGCAACGACGATCTTCACGACGGTGGGCGCGGCGCCCATCTCACCGGTGTCGCCGGCGGGTCGGGCGGTCGGCACGGCAGCGGCCTGGCCGGTGGCCACGGCGTCAGAGGGCGGAAATGCCATTGAGAACACTCTCCAGGACGCTCAGGGACAGGGCGGGCGACTGACCGGTGGTGGTCTCGACCGGGGTGGACGAGTGCACGCGGACGTAGCCCGCGTCGACCAGGTCGGAGACGACGACGCGCGTCACGCCCAGGGGCAGGTGCAGCAGCGCGGACAGCTCGGCGATGGAGATGTAGCCGTGCGACGCGTGCTGCAGGATCGCCCGCTTCTCGGGCGTCAGGCCCTGGCCCGAGACGCCGGCGGGCAGCATCTCGACCAGCGCCTCCAGGGGGTAGTCGGACCGCTCGGACCGCACCCGGCCGCCGGTGAGGGCGTAGGGGCGGACGGTGCGGGTCTCGAACTCGCTCTCGCTCATGGGCTACCTCACACGGTGGGAGCGCGGGTCGCGCCGTCGACGGGGAGGCTGCCGCGCATCTCGGTGATGAGCTGCGGGGTGAGCGTGGCCTCGGTCCGCGAGACGAGCATCGCCATCTCGTAGCCGATGAGGCCCACGTCGCAGGTGGCGTCGGCCACGACCGCGAGGACGGAGCCGTTCGACACGCTCATCAGGAAGAGGAACAGGTTGTCCATCTCCACGATGGCCTGCCGCACGTCGCCGGCGCGGAGCTGGCGCGCCGCTCCCCGGGTGAGGCTCGACATGCCCGCGACGATCGCCGCGAGCTGGTCGCCGCTGGTGCGGTCGAGCTGCTCGGACATCGCCATGAGCAGGCCGTCGGCCGACACCACCAGCGTGTGCCGGGTGCCGGGCACGGTCCGGACGAAGTTGTCCAGGAGCCAGCCGAAGTTGGCTGCCTCGGTGCTGAGGGTGGTCACACATCCTCCTGACGTGATGCAGGCGCGGTGGCGGCTGCGGGGACGGGTGTCACCATGACGGCGACGGCGGGACGGGCTGGGAGTCGGACTCGGTGCGGGGCTGCTCCGGCTCGGCGCCGGCCAGACCCTGGTCGGTGTCCGCGAGGGCGCGACGGCCCCGGCGGCTGCCGGACTGGAAGCTCGACAGCCGGTCGCGCAGGCTGTCGGCGTCGCGCGCCGGCGCCGGGCCCGACGCGGGCTGCGAGATCTCGGGCGCGGCCGGGATCGCCGTCGGCACCCGCCGGGTGAGCGAGCCGCCGGCCGGCACGTCGACCTTGGGCCGGTACGCCGACAGCTGGCTCAGCTCGCTCAACGCCTGCTCCTGGATGTCGGCCCGCAGCGCGAGCATCTGCGCGGCCTCCGCGTCGAGCGCGCCGGGCCGGCGGGACTGGTCCGCCGCGGGCGCCGCGGCGTCCGCGGGCTGCGCGGACCACGAGGGCGCGGGCGCGGGCTGCGGCAGCGACGCGCCGTCGGGCGACCAGGAGGACGCCCAGGCGCTCATGTCGCGGTGCGGGCGGCGCTCGGCCGGCGCGACCGCGCCCGGCTCCGGGGCCGGCGGCGGGACGTCCCCGCGGGTCCGGGTCGGCAGCGGGGTCGCGGCGGC
>NZ_JAKRMS010000205.1 GCF_022346185.1 Cellulomonas sp. ACRRI
CGCGGGCGCACCCGCCCCCCGACCGGTGCAGGGGGCCCGCCCCCGCGGCGGCGCGGCGCATGGGGGGCCCGGGCCGGCAGCCGGGCCGGGGGCGGGGCCCCCGGGGGCGGGGGGGCCCCGCCCCGGTCACGGCTGCAGGCCGGTCCGCGCCTTGCTCCGCGCCGCGGCGTGCGCGGGCGCCGTCCACAGGTCGGGGGCCGGGTGCGCCCGCGGCACGGGCGACTCCGCCGCGAGCGCGGTGCACGCCAGGTCGAGGTCGCGCAGCAGCTGGTCGATCATGAGCCGGCTCAGGTCCAGGCGGACGACGACCCGCATCAGGTGCACGTCCTCGGCGTCCGGCGGCAGGCTGTAGGCGGGGACGATCCAGCCGTTCTCCCGCAGCCGGGCGGACAGGTGGTAGACGTCGTACCCGGGGTCGCCGACCAGCCGGAAGGTGACGACGGGCTCCGCGAGGCCGGGGTTGAGGACCTCGAACCGGCCGGTGGCCGCCAGGGCCTCGTTCAGGTACCGCGCGTTCGCCAGCATCGTCTCGACGATCGCGGTGTAGCCGTCGCGCCCGAGCCGCAGGAAGTTGTACATCTGCGCCTGGATCATCGCGGAGCCGCGGGAGAAGTTGAACGTGTAGGTCGGCTGCGCGCCGCCCAGGTAGTTCACGCTGAACACCAGGTCCTCGGGCAGCTTCGAGCCGTCGCGGAACACCAGCCAGCCGACGCCCGGGTACACGAGCCCGTACTTGTGGCCCGAGGCGTTGATCGAGGCGACCTGCTCCAGCCGGAAGTCCCACACGAGGTCCGGCTCGGCGAATGGCGCGATGAACGCGCCGCTGGCGCCGTCGACGTGCAAGGGGACGTCCCAGCCGCGGTCGGCCTTGATCCGCACCAGCGCGGCGTCGATGTCGGCGATCGGGTCGGCCTCGCCGATGTGCGTGGTGCCCAGCACGGCGCCGACCGCGATCGTCCGCTCGTCGACCCGCGACGCCACGTCCTCGGCGGTGATCGTGTACCGGTCGGGGCGCATCGGGATCTTGCGCATCTCGACGTCGAAGTAGTCGGCGAACTTGTCCCACACGACGTGGGTCTCGGCGCCGAACACGACGTTCGGCCGGTCGGCGGGCAGCCCCGCGGCCTCCCGCCGGTGCCGCCACGCCCGCTTGTGCGCCAGCAGCCCGAGCATGATCGCCTCGGACGACCCGATGGTCGCGACGCCGACGACGGCCGCGGGGTCGGGCGCGTGGAACAGGTCGCCGAGCATGTGCACGCAGGCCTCCTCGACGAGCGAGGCCACCGGGTACTCCTCGTGGTCGATGTGGTTCTTGCGCAGGGTGTCGTGGATCAGCGCCTCCGCCTGCGGCTCCATCCAGGTGGTGACGAACGAGGCGAGGTTGAGCGTCTCGCGCCCGTCGAGCATCAGCCCGGTGTGCAGCAGCTCGTAGACCTCGTCCGGGTCCAGGCCGTGCGGCGGGAACTCGGTGCGGTCGATCGCCGTGCGGAAGCTGGCGCGGCCGTGGATCGGCAGCGCGGCTCGGCCGTCAGTGGTCATGGGCAGGCCCTTCGCGGTCGTCGGTGACGCGGTGCGACGGCGGGGGCCCGTCCGGACCTGGCGACCGTAGCAGCGCCGGTCGCACGCGCCGGGAGCGCCGTAGCGGCGGCCGTCCACCACCTCACGGGCCCATGGTCCTGTTGCCGTGCTGCGACGGGGGGCCACATTCTGGATTTCGGTGTCGTCGTCGTGGCGCGCCACGACGAACGTCAGGAGTCGCCCCATGACCACCGCCGCCCACGGCGAACCCCCGGCCGGGCAGCTGGCCGGCGACCGCGCGTTCTTCGGCCACCCGCGTGGCCTGATGACGCTGTTCACCACCGAGCTGTGGGAGCGGTTCAGCTACTACGGGATGCGCGCCATCCTGCTGTACTACCTGACCGACTCGGTGCGCAACGGCGGGCTGGACATCGCCGAGACGACGGGCCTGGCGCTGGTGTCGATCTACGGCACCAGCGTCTACCTGCTGTCGGTGGTCGGCGGCTGGCTCGCGGACCGCGTGATCGGCGCCCGCCGGTCGGTGCTGATCGGCGGCATCATCATCGCCGCCGG
Organism: Cellulomonas sp. ACRRI; assembly: GCF_022346185.1. GTDB lineage: Bacteria > Actinomycetota > Actinomycetes > Actinomycetales > Cellulomonadaceae > Cellulomonas. The sequence continues at coordinate 2,092 of NZ_JAKRMS010000205.1, forward strand.
GCACGTCTGCCTGGCGATCCCGTCGGCCGGGTCCTCGTACCTCGGCATCGCGCTGGTCGCCCTCGGCACCGGCCTGCTGAAGCCCAACGTGTCGAGCATGGTCGGCGAGCTGTACGCCCGGGACGACGAGCGCCGCGACTCGGCGTTCTCGATCTTCTACATGGGCATCAACATCGGCTCCTTCACCGCGCCGTTCCTCGTCGGCGCCGCGCGCGCCTGGGGCGGCTACCACGCGGGCTTCCTGGTGGCGGCCGTCGGCATGGCGATCGCCCTGGTGTTCTTCGTGGCGGGCGGCAAGTACCTCGGCAGGGCCGGCGGCGTCGCGCCGAACCCGGTGCGCCCCGAGGAGCGCGTGAAGCTGATCCGCGGCTTCCTCGTCCTGCTCGCCGGGATCGTCGTCGTCGGCCTGGTCGCGGCGGTGGTCGCGGGCGGGTTCAACCTCGACACGTTCATCGACACGATGTCGTACCTGGCGTTCATCGCGCCGGTGGCGTACTTCGTGGTGATGTACCGCTCCCCCAAGGTCACGGACGCCGAGCGCCCGCGCGTGATCGCGTACATCCCGCTGTTCGTGGCCGCGATGCTGTTCTGGATGATCTTCGAGCAGGCGGCGACCACGCTGGCGGCGTTCGCCGCCAACCGCACGGAGCTCAGCTTCTTCGGCGTGACGATCAGCCCGGAGTTCTTCCAGTCGGTGAACCCGCTGTCGATCATCATCCTGGCGCCGGTGTTCGCGTGGATCTGGTCGAAGACGCACGACCGCCCCCCGACCGCCACCAAGTTCGCGATCGGCCTGACGCTCGCGGCGCTGTCGTTCCTGGTGATGTCGCTGGCGTCGGCCGTGTTCGTCGACCGCCTCGCGCCGGCCTGGGTGCTGGTGGTCGTCTACGTGATCCAGACGCTCGGCGAGCTCTGCCTGTCGCCGGTCGGCCTGGCCGCGACGACGCTGCTCGCGCCGCGCGCGTTCCGGAACCAGGCGATGGCGGTGTGGTTCCTGGCGCCGGCCGCCGGGCAGGCGATCACCGCGCAGCTCATCAAGGCGACCGAGGGCGCCTCCGACACCGCCTACTTCGGCGGGATCGGCGCCGTGGCGCTGGTGTTCGCGGCGATCCTGCTGGCGCTGTCGCCGTGGGTCACGCGGCACATCCGCCGGGCGGACGAGATGGAGGGCACGGTGAGCGCCGGGGCGTGACGCCGGCCGCGTCGGGCGCGGTGCCGGGAACCGGTGCCCGGCGCCGCGCCCGCGGGTCGTCAGGACCGCGCGGTCTGGGTGTTCGACACCTGGGCCCGCGGCCGGACCACCAGCGTGTCGATGTTCACGTGGTGCGGCCGGGTCAGCGCGAACGCGATGACGTCCGCGATGTCCTCGGCGAGCAGCGGCTGGTAGCCCTCGTAGACCTTCGCCGCGCGCTCGGCGTCGCCGCCGAACCGGACCAGCGAGAACTCCTCGGTCGCGACGGCGCCGGGCGCGATGTCGATGACCCGCACCGGCTCGCCGATGAGCTCCAGGCGGAGCGTGGTGGTGAGCATCCGCTCGGCGTGCTTCGCTCCGGTGTAGCCCGCGCCGCCCTCGTAGGGCGCGATGGCCGCGGTGGACGTGACGACCAGGACGTCGCCGCGGCCGCTCGCCTTGAGCAGCGGGAGCAGGGCCTTGGTGACGCGCAGCGTGCCGAGCACGTTGACCTCGTACATCCGGCGCCAGCCGTCGACGTCGGCCTCGGCGACCGGGTCCAGCCCGAGCGCGCCGCCCGCGTTGTTGACGAGCGACGTCAGGCCGCCGGTCTCCTCGACGTGCGCGGCGAGGCGCGCCACGTCGTCGTCGCTGGTGAGGTCGGCGACGAACGCCTCGGCGCCGGTCTCGGCGGCCAGGGCCTCGAGCCGGTCGGCGCGGCGGGCGACGGCCACGACGTCCCAGCCCTCGGCGCGCAGCCGGCGGACGGTCGCGGCGCCGATCCCGCTGGAGGCGCCGGTGACGACGGCGCGGAGGGCGGGGCTGGCGTTCTCGGACATGCGGGGTGGTCCTCTCGGGTGGAGCGGGTGGAG
>NZ_JAKRMS010000206.1 GCF_022346185.1 Cellulomonas sp. ACRRI
GGGGTGGGCGGGGTGGACGTTACCCCGCGGGCGTGCGCGCGCACGTGATCCGAACGGGTGGCCGGCCGTGTCGCGCGGCTTCTCACCCGGTCGACCGACGCGCCGGGCAAACCAGGAGAAACGCCGCAACGCGGATTTTCTCGCCATTTCCGGCAGCGGCACCTACCCTCGGCCCCGAGACCGGTGCGGACCCGCGCCGGCCGTGCCCTCCGAGCAGACGAGGCTGAGCTGGCTACCCCGACCCGGCGCTGGCCCCTGACCCGGTACTTCGCCGTCGTCAGTGTCGTCGCCATGCTCGCGCTCGGCGTGGCGCTCGTCTGGGTGACCGGCAACGTCATGCGGGACCAGGCGCAGCGCGACGGCATCGCGCTGGCCCGCAGCATCGAGTCGTACGCCTCCGCCTCCGTGCCCGAGGAGGCGTTCACGATCGGCGTGCTCGCGCCGGAGCAGGCCGCCGCGGTCACGGAGCAGGTCGCCGGCTTCCGCGAGCTGCGCCGGCTGCGGCTGTGGACCGTCGACTCCACCCTGCTCTACGACTCGCAGGCCGACGCCACCGGGTTCCCCGACGGCGAGCGGCTCGACGCCGCGGTGCGGCAGCGCGAGCCCGACGCCCGCGTCGTGACCGAGGTCCGGGGCGAGGAGTTCGGCGGCTCCGAGTCCACGCTGCTCGACGTCTACGTCCCGGTGCGGCACGACGGCGTCGTCGTCGGCGCGGCCGAGGTCATGCTCGACTACCAGGGGACCACCGACGCCGTCGCCAGCGCGACCCGCACCGTGACCCTCGTGGTCGTCGGCGGGCTGGTCCTGCTCTGGCTGCTGCTGTTCCGCACCGTGTGGAACGCGTCCCGCCGCCTGCAGTCCTCCGCGCTCGAGAACGCCCGCCTCGCGCTGCTCGACTCGCTCACCGGGCTGCCGAACCGCCGGATGCTCGCCGACAAGCTCGAGCGGGCCATCGCCGACTCCGAGGCGACGGGGACGACCGTCGGGCTCGCGCTGCTCGACGTCGACCGGTTCAAGGACATCAACGACTCCCTCGGCCACGACCGCGGCGACGAGCTGCTGGAGCAGGTCGCCCAGCGGCTGCGCGGCGCGCTCCGCGAGGACGACATGGTCGCGCGGCTCGGCGGCGACGAGTTCGCCATCGTGCTCACCGACGTGCGCTCGGTGGCGGACGCCGACGCCGCGGCCCGCCGGGTGCGGCAGCTGTTCGTGCCGCCGTTCATGCTCGGCGACCTCGCGCTGCACGTGGACACGTCGATCGGCGTCGCCTGCCTGCCCGACCACGCCGACGACGCGTCGTCGCTGATGCGGATGGCGGACGTCGCGATGTACACGGCCAAGACGCACCGGCTCGGCGTCTCCGTGTACTCCCCGGAGGAGGACGACTCCTCCCCCGCGCGGCTCGTGCTGCTCGGCGACCTGCACCGCGCGCTCGGCGTCGACGACGAGCTCGAGCTGCACTACCAGCCGAAGATCGACCTGCGCACCGGCCGGACCGTGGGCCTCGAGGCGCTCATGCGCTGGCGGCACCCCACCCGCGGGATGCTGCCGCCCGACCTGTTCGTGCCGCTCGCCGAGCAGTCCGGGCTCATCCACGACCTCACCCGGTACGCCCTGCGGGTGTCCGTCGCACAGCTCGCCGCCTGGCGGGCCCAGGGCGACCCCGTGCCGGTCGCCGTCAACCTCTCCGCGCACGACGTCACGTCGCACGCCGTCGTCGAGGTCATCGAGGACCTGCTCGCCCGGCACGACGTCCCGGCCGAGCTGCTGGAGGTCGAGATCACCGAGACCGCGCTGGTCAGCGACCCGTCCCGCGTGGTGCCGGTCCTGCACCGGCTCGGCGACGCCGGCGTCCGCGTGTCGATCGACGACTTCGGGATCGGCAACACCTCGATCTCCCAGCTCCGCGACCTGCCCGTGCACGGCCTGAAGATCGACCGGCTGTTCGTCTCCGACCTCGCCGCCACCGGCCGCGGGGGGTCGGAGGTCATCGTCAAGGCGATGGTCGACCTCGCGCACTCGTTCGGGCTGCAGGTGGTCGCGGAGGGCGTGGAGGACGCCACCACCGCCGAGTCGCTCCGCCGGCTGACCGTCGACCAGGCGCAGGGCTACCTGTACTCCCCCGCCGTGCCGCCGGACCGGCTGCGGCCCGAGGACCTGCCGCGTGACCCCGCCTCGCGACACGCCGTCACATGACGTCACTCGCGAATCGGGCAGATCGCCTCAAGGTGCGCGACCATACGTCCGATAGGCCCTGGTAACACCCGTTCCGATCACCCGTGAGGATGACCACCCGGATGGACGAGCTGCTCCGCGAGATGATCACGCCCCCACCGCCGCGGCGGGATCCGGCACGGCGCCGCCGGCTGGTCGCGACCGCCGGGATCCTCGGCATGGCCGCCCTCGGCATGACCTCGCTCGTCACGTCCGCGATCTTCACGGACAACGACGACGCCGGCCGCTCCGGGATCATCACGGGCTCCGTCGACGTCGAGGCCGGCGAGGACGCCGCCTTCACGCTGCCGCCCGGGAACCTCGCGCCCGGCGACGAGATCTACAGCCCCGTCACCGTGACCAACGCCGGGTCGCTCGCCCTCGTCTACGGCGTGCAGTACGCCGCCACCAGCGACGCCTCCGGCCTCGCCGGGACCCTGTCCCTCGACGTGTACGCCCTCCCGGCCGCGCAGTGCACCGCCGCGGGCGTCGACGGCGCCACCCCGATCGGGTCGTCCGGCGCCGGGCTCGCGGGCACTGCCACCGAGATCGTCCCGGTCGGCCGGTCGCTGATCTCGTCCGCCGCCGAGGACCTGTGCGTCCGCGTGTCGGTCCCGGACACCATCGGCAACGAGTTCCAGAACGCCAGCGCCGACCTGCAGCTGACGTTCGCGGCCGAGCAGGACCCCACCGACCCGCACCGCTGACCCCGTCGGAGGCGCTGAGACGCAGATGACCACGAGGCCGGCTCCCACGGTCGAGCGCCGGGCACCCCACCCGGAGCGACCGCGGCACGCCACCGTGCAGTCCCGCGGCCGCCGCGCGCTGCGCACGGCGCTGTGGACGGTCATCGTCGTGTGCGGGCTCGCCTACGCCACCTCGCTCGCGGTCCCGCTGTGGTTCCAGGCCAACGGGCAGCGGCTGCTCATCGTCACCTCCGGCTCCATGTCCGGCCCCGAGCAGGGCTCGTTCGACGCCGGTGACGCCGTCGTCATGCGGCGGATCGACGACCCGTCCCAGCTGCGCGTCGGGCAGGTCGCCACGTTCTGGCCCGCCGGCGGCGACCAGCTGGTGACCCACCGGATCGTCGCGCTGCGCAACCTGCCCGTACTCCAGCAGGACGTGGCGACCGGTCGCATGGTGCAGGCGTACGACCCCGAGACCGGCGACGCGCTGACCCGGCCGTACATCTACACCAAGGGCGACGCCAACGCCCGGCCCGACCCGAACGCCACCCCGCTGAGCCAGGTGCGCGGCATCATCCTCGACGTGTACCCGCGCTGGGGCTGGGTGCTCGACTGGGCCGGGTCCGCCCAGGGCCGGGCCGTGATGCTCGTGCCGCCGCTCGCGGCGCTGGCGACGCTCGAGGTGCTGTCCCTGCTCGACGACCGGCGGGCACGCCGGGCCGCCGGCGAACGCCGGCCCTCCGCACGCGACCGGCACGACGATGCGCTCCTGCTCGGCTGACCGCCGCGTCCCGGCGCGCGGCGGCGCGGCGGGCGGCGCCGAGGCTCCGGACGCGTCGTCCGCGGCGGCGGGCGAAGCCCCGGCGCTCGGCCGCTGGGGCCGCCTCGTCCTGGCGACCCTGCTGGTCGGCGCGGCGCTCATCGGCCCGGCGGCGGGCTTCGCCTCGGCGAAGTTCGGGGACACGGCGACGGTGAGCATCACGATCACGATCACCCCGACCGACGGCGCCGCCCCGACCTCCGCCCCCTCGGAC
>NZ_JAKRMS010000207.1 GCF_022346185.1 Cellulomonas sp. ACRRI
CCCCGGAGGCCCGCACGAGCACGCCGCCCGCACCCCTGCCCGCGCCGCGCCCGGCGCACCACCGGGCGGGGCTCGCGCTGCTCGTCGCGGCGGGCGGCGCGGTCGGCTCGCTCGGCCGGTACGGGTTGGCCCAGGCGCTGCCGCCGCAGCACGGCTGGCCGGTCGGGACGCTGACGGCCAACCTCACCGGCGCGTTCCTGCTGGGCGTCCTGCTCGAGGTCCTCGGCCGACGCGGCGCGGAGACGCCGCGGGTGCAGCGGGTGCGGCTCGCCCTCGGCACGGGCGTGCTCGGCGGGTACACGACGTTCAGCTCGCTGGCGCTCGAGGTCGAGCGGCTGCTCGCGGCGGGTGCGGTCGGGACCGCGCTCGGCTACGCGGCGGTGTCCCTGGTGGCCGGGACGCTGTGCGCGGCCGCCGGGGTCGCGGCGGTGGCCGCCGCCGCGGGCCGGGGCCCGCGCGGGGTCGGCGGCGCGCGGTGACCGACGCGCTGCTGGTCGCGGTCCTGGGCGGGCTCGGCGCCGCGACCCGGTTCTGGGTGGACGGCGCGATCCGGGCGCGCGGGCGGACGGTCCTGCCGGTCGCGACGATCGCGATCAACGTCACCGGCTCGCTGCTGATCGGGCTGGTCACGGGCGCGCACCTGTACCTCGGGCTGCCGGCGACCTGGCAGCTCCTGCTCGCGACCGGGTTCTGCGGCGGGTACACCACCTTCTCGGCCGCCGCGGTCGAGACCGTGCGGCTGGCGCAGGCCGGGGAGCGGGGCCGGGCGCTGGCCGCCCTCCTGGGCACGATGCTGCTGACGGTGGCCGCCGCGGCGGCCGGGCTCGGGCTCACCGCGCTGTGGGCCGGGTGACCCACTTGCCACGGGTCGCCCCCGTTTGCGAGGGTCGTTCGGGCCCGCGTCGCCGCGCGCGGGCCTCTCGGCCGCTCCGGTCGGGTCCTCCGACCGGAAGGACACGGCGTTGAGCGAGGCCTTCGTGGCGCCCGGTGCGCCGATCGACCTGGACAACTGCGCCCGGGAGCCGATCCACGTCCCGGGCTCGGTGCAGCCCCGCGGGGTGCTGCTGGTGGTCCAGGACGACGGCGGGGTCGTCCTGCAGGCGTCCACCAACGTCGCGACGGTCCTCGGCCGGCCGGTGGACGCGGTGCTCGGCGCGCCGCTCGGCGACGTGCTGGGTGTCCCGGCCGCCCGCGTCGTGCTCGAGCAGCTCGCCGCCGTGCCGGACCACCGCACCCGCAACCCGGGGCTGGTGGAGGTCGCGACCGCCGACGGCACGGTGCAGCTCGACGTCGTCGTGCACCGCCCGCCGCCCGCGACCCTCGCCGACCCCGGCCCGGTCTTCGTCGTCGAGCTCGAGCCCGCCGACGGGCCCCGCCCGCTGACCTACGGCAGCACCTACGAGAGCGTCCGCGACGCGATCGCCGACCTCAACCGAGCCGGCGAGCTGACCGAGCTGTACGACGTCGCCGCCCGGCACGCGCGCCGGCTGCTCGGGTTCGACCGCGTGATGATCTACCGGTTCGACGCCGAGTACAACGGCGAGGTCGTCGCGGAGGCGAAGCGGGCCGACCTGGAGCCGTTCCTCGGGCTGCACTACCCGGCGTCCGACATCCCGGCCCAGGCACGGGCGATGTACGAGAAGAGCTGGATCCGGCTCATCTCCGACGTCGACTACACGCCGGTGCCGGTCGTCCCCGCCGCGGACCCGCTGACCGGCCTGCCGCTCGACCTCACGTACGCCACCCTGCGCTCGGTCTCGCCGATCCACTGCGAGTACCTGCGCAACATGGGCGTGCGGGCGTCCATGTCCATCTCGCTGCTCCGGGACGGCAAGCTCTGGGGCATGGTGGCGTGCCACCACTACAGCGGCCCGCACGCGCCGTCCTACGGGGTGCGCGCCGCGGCCGAGTTCCTCGGCGTCGCGCTCTCCGCCCGGCTGGTCGCCCAGGTCGAGGAGGACGCGCTCGCGGAGAGCCGGCGGGCGTCCGGCGTGCTCGCGCGCCTCGTCGGCGCCAGCCGCGACGAGGACGTGCGGCTGGCGCAGGCGCTCACCCGCACCGACGACCTGCTCGCGCTCGTGCCCGCCGACGGCGTCGTGGTGAGCGTCGGGCCGGACGTGCTGACGCTCGGCGAGGTCCCGGGCCACGCGGAGTGCGCCACGATCGCGGCGTGGGGGTCGTCGGTCCGCGAGGTGCTGGCCACCGACCGGCTGGCGGAGGAGCCCGGGGCCCCGCACGTCCCGGGCGTCGCCGGGGCCGTCGCGCTCCCGCTGCCCGACGGCGGCACCGTGGTCTGGCTGCGCGGCGAGGTCGTGCGCACCGTCGACTGGGGCGGCGACCCGCACCACAAGATGATCGCGGTCCCGGAGGGCGACGGGGTGCGGCTGAGCCCCCGCCAGTCCTTCGACCTGTGGCGGGAGCAGGTCGGCGGCCGCTCGCTCCCGTGGGACGACCGGCACGTGCAGAACGCCGCCGACCTGCGCACCCACCTGGTCGAGGCGCTGTTCCACCGGGGCCGGGCCGAGGTGAACGCCGCGCGCGCCATCCAGCGCACGCTGCTGCCCACGTCGCTGCCGCTCGTGCCGGGCTGGTCGCTCGACGCCCGCTACGAGCCCGCGGGCACCGGGCAGGTCGGCGGCGACTGGTACGACGCGCTGCGGCTCGCGGACGGCCGGCTGGCCCTCACCATCGGCGACGTCACGGGCCACGGGCTCGCGACCGCCGCGGCGATGGGCCAGCTGCGCAACGCCACCCGGGCCTACCTGCTGGACGCGGCGCCGCCGGCGGTCGTGCTGTCCCGGGTCGCGGCCCTCGCGCGGTGGACGCTGCCGGGGCAGATGGCGACGATGGCGGTCGCCGTGCTGGACCCGGCGACGGGAGAGGTCGAGCACGCGGGCGCCGGGCACCTGCCGCCGCTCGTGGTGCGGGCGGACGGGACCGCGGCGTGGGAGCCCGTGCTGGGTTCGCCGCTGATCGGCCTGCTGACCGGGGAGCCCGCCTCCGGGCGCACGACCCTGCACCCCGGCGACGCGTTGCTGCTGGTCACCGACGGGGTGGTCGAGCGGCGGCGGGAGTCGCTGCGGGTCGCGCTGGACCGGACGCTGGCGGCGGTCGGCCGGCCGGCGCCGGGGGAGCTGGACGCGCTCGTGGCGCGCCTGCGGGACCCGGCGTCGGACGACGACGCCACCGTGGTGCTGCTCGCCCGGGACTGACCCGCCCGGCGAGGTCGGCGGCCTCGCGCCGGTGCGACGGCCTCGCGGCCGTCAGCCGCCGAGCAGGTCCGCGAAGGACGGCGCGTCGGCGAACGGGTCCTGCGGGCCGCGCGGACCGCGGGTCGCGACCGTGGCCGCGAGCTCGGCGCCGGCCCGGCGGATGCGGGCGGGCAGCGGGCTCGGCTCGTCGGCGGTGCCGCCGGCGGCCCAGTCGTCGGTCGCGGCGAACACCGAGGTCGTGGCGACGTCCGCCCGCAGGTAGGTGAACAGCGGGCGCATCGAGTACTCGATGGCCAGCGAGTGCCGGGCGGTGCCGCCGGTCGCGCCGAGCAGCACCGGCATGCCGGTCAGCGAGTCCTTGTCCAGGATGTCGACGAACGACTTGAACAGGCCCGAGTACGTCGTGGTGAACAGCGGGGTCACCGCGATCAGGGCGTCCGCGCCGGTCACGGCCTCGATCACCTCCGCGAGCGCCGGGCTCGGCACCCCGGTGAGCATCGCGTTGACGATGTCGTGCGCGTGGTCGCGCAGCTCGACGACGCGGACCTCGGGGCGCTGCCCGCGGTCGGCGAGCTCGGTCGCGGTCGCCTCGGCGAGCCGGTCGGCGAGCAGGCGGGTGGAGGACGGCTGGCCGAGGCCGGCCGACAGCGCGACGATGTGGCGCTCGGTCATGGGAGGTGCTCCTCGTGCTGGGGTGGTGCGGGGGTGCTGCCG
>NZ_JAKRMS010000208.1 GCF_022346185.1 Cellulomonas sp. ACRRI
CCCGCCGTCAGCCCCCGCACCCCCGTCGACCTGGGACCGGCCCGGTCCGCCGCCGTCGCCGCCCGCGTGCTCGGCCCGCTCGTCGCCCAGGGCGCCGTCGTCCGCCGGCCCCGCGCCACCGCCTGGGCCGAGCGGCACCAGACCGACCGTTCCGCGGGCGCGCTGCTGCGGGACCTGCGCCGGGAGCACGACGGCGCCCCGGTGCTGCTGCGGCTCGGCCCGCGCCGGCTGGTGCTGCCGCTCGACGCCCGCGACGTGGGTGCCCTGCTCGCCGGCTCCCCGGAGCCGTTCAGCCCCGCGACGGTGGAGAAGCGCGCGGCGCTCGGCCACTTCGAGCCGGACGCGGTCCTGATCTCGGCGCCCGGGCGGCGGCCCGCCCGCCGGCTGCTCAACGAGCAGGCGCTCGACACGTCCGAGCCGGTGCACCGGGACGCGGACCCGCTGCTCGCGGCGGTCGACCGCGAGGCGGCGGCGCTGCTCGCGGCCGTCGAGCACGGCGGCGTGCTCGACTGGGACACCTTCGCCCCGGCGTTCTGGCGGACGGTCCGCACCGTCGTCCTGGGGGAGTCCGCGCGCGACGACGACCGGGTCACCGAGGTGCTGGGGACTCTCCGACGGGCCGCGAACTGGGCGTACCTGCACCCGCGGCGCCCGCGGCTGCGCGCCGAGCTCGCCGACCGGCTGCGCACCTACGTCCGGCGGGCGGAGCCCGGCAGCCTGATCGCGCACGCCGCCGCCGCGCAGGCCGACCGCGGCGTCGACCCGGCCGGCCAGGTGCCGCAGTGGCTGTTCGCCTTCGACGCGGCCGGCGCCGCGGTGCTGCGCGCCCTCGCCGTGGCGGCGGCGCGCCCGGCGGTCCGGGACCAGCTGCGAGTCGAGGCGGCGTCGGGGGCCGCGATGCAGCCGTACGCCCGCGGCGCGGTCCTGGAGTCGGTGCGGCTGTGGCCGACCACGCTGGTCGTGCTGCGGGACAGCACCGCGCCGACGACGTGGGGCGGGCGGGTGCTGCCGGCGGGCACGGGCTTCGCCGTGGTGAGCGCCCACTTCCACCGGGACCCCGAGCGGCTCGGCATCGCGGACGCCTGGGCGCCGGAGGCGTGGCTCGACGGGCGCGCCGACGCCGACTGGGGGCTGCTGCCGTTCAGCGGCGGGCCGGTGTCCTGCCCGGGCCGCAACGTCGTGCTGCTCGTGGCCGGGCGGCTGCTCGCCCGGCTGTCGGAGGCCGAGCTGGTGTTCCCCCGGGCCCGGTACCTCGCCGCCGACCCGCTGCCCGCGACGTTCGACCACTACGGCGCGCGCTTCCGCACGGGGGCGCGTGCGGCGTCCTGACCGACGGCCACCGGGGCGAGCGGCCCGGGGCACCCGGCCGGGGTGCGCGGGCGGGTGAATGCGTGGGCCGTCCGGGCGCCGCCGCTGGTGGCTGCGTCACAGTTCCCCGAAATACGGACGAAACCTGTCGCCCGACAGGCGTAAAGTGGGGCCCGAGGGCGCGTCGCCCGCCGGGGCCAGTCCCGGGCGGCCGCTCGACTGCCGACGACGGCCGCCTGCGAGCCGCAGCGCGGCGCGTTCGCCCGTCCCGCGCCCTCCGCGGCGACCGGCGACCCCGGGGACCGCGGCCCGTGACGCACCGCAACAGCCCAGGAGGGCCCCCGATGAACACGTCCATCGCCCGAGCCGGTCGCCGGACCACGCGCACTGCCGGCGTGGCCGCCGCCGCCGTCGCGACGGTCTCCCTGCTCGCCGCCTGCGCCTCCGCTGAGGGCGGCACGTCGGCGGGCTCGGCCTCCGACGACACCACCACCGCGTCGGCCGAGGCGACGGAGGTCCAGGTCATCGACCAGACCAACCTGCTCCTCACCACGGCGCAGGAGACGCTCGAGGCCCGCGGCCTCGAGGTCCAGGTCGCCGACGCGTCCGGCCAGGGCCGCGCGATCGACGACCCGACGCAGTGGGTCGTCGTGACCCAGGACCCCACGTCCGGCTCGGTCGAGCGGGGCACCGAGGTCACCCTCACGGTCCGCATGACCACCGACCCGGTGGGCTGAGGCGGAATAAACGCTGGCCCCGCCGCGCTGGACTGGGTGAGACTCAGAGCTCCCGGTCCGCGCGGCGGTGCAGCATCCCGCCGCGGAGGGACCGGCCCGGACGCGGAGCACGCGCCCCTCGTGAGGGGTGGACGGACGCGGGACGGGTGGCTCGTCACCGACGGCCCTCAACGAGGCCGGGGCGGATCAGGTCGCGCGGGAGAAGGACAAGCGGGCGCGGCGGACGGTGGCGTACAGGTGCTGACCCCTCGGGGCGCCCGGACCGCCGGGCCGGGCACCGACCCGGCCGGCCGGTCGTCCCGTCAGACGTAGGGCGCCGCGAGCCGGCGCAGCTGGGCGGCGTACCCGCCGCCGAACAGCACGGCGTGCATGCCCACCGGGTACACCTGGTGCAGCGCGACCCGGTGCTGCCACCCGCGGCGCAGCGGGTGCACCTCCTGGTAGGCGTCCAGGACGTCGGCGAGGTGCGGGCAGCCGAACAGCGCGAGCATCGCCAGGTCGGACTCCCGGTGGCCGCCGTGCGCCGCCGGGTCGATCAGCGTCGCCCCCTGCGGCGTCCACAGCACGTTGCCGGACCAGAGGTCGCCGTGCAGCCGGGCCGGCGGGTCGTCGTCGTCCCAGTCCCCGGCGCGCAGCCGGTCCGCGAGGCGGTGCAGGAGGGCGAGGTCGTCGTGCCCGAGGGCGCGGCGGCGCTCCGCCGCGGCGGCGAGCGGCTCGACCCGGCAGTCCGCGAGGAACGCCCCCCACCGCTCGTGGTCGCCGGCGGGCATGGGCAGGGGCTGGTCGAGCGGCCCGAAGAACCCGTCGCCGGGCCAGCCGTCGGGCGGGCTGCCGAACCGCCGCGCCCCGGCGTCGTGCGTGACCGCCAGGCCCCGGCCGAGCTCGCGCGCAGCCCGGCGGGTCGGCGGCACCTCGGTCAGCGCGGCGAGGTCCAGGTGGTCCGGTCCGACGCCGAGCACCTCGACCACCGGGGCGCCGCCCCGGACCCGCAGCCAGCGCAGGCCCGCCGCCTCGCACGCGAAGAACCCGGGTGGCGCGCCCGCGCGGCGCTTGCGGTAGGTCTCCATGCGCGGCCTCCTCCGTGCGGGCGGGGCGGGCGCGCGTCCGGCTAGCCTGGCGCCCGTGCCCGCCGACGCTGAGCCGATCCTGGTGAGCGCGGCCGGCGCGCCGGGGGAGGCGCGCCGTGCGCGGGCCCCCCGCGGGACGCCGGCCCTGCCCGCCGCGCTCCTCTCCGGCGCGGGGCGGACCCCGGAGGGCGCGGCCTGGCTGGCGCGCCTGCCCCGCCTGGTCGACCGCGCCACCCGCCGCTGGGACCTGGTCCTCGGCGAGCCGTTCCCGTCGGGCTCCGCCTCGTGGTGCGCGCCCGCGCGCGACGCCGCCGGGAGGGACCTCGTGCTCAAGGTGTCGTTCCCGCACGACGAGGCCCGCGACGAGGCCGTGGTGCTGCGGGCCTGGGGCGGACGGGGCGCGCCGCCGCTGGTCGACGCGCACGCCGGCGACTGGGCGCTGCTGCTGGGGCGGGTGCGGCCCGGGACGCCGCTGCGGGCCGTGCGCGCGCCCGCGACCCGGCGGCTGGCCGAGGCGGCCGACCTGCTGCGCGTCCTGCACGCCGCGCCGGCGCCGGCCGGCCTGCCCGCGCTGGCGGACGTCGCGCGCGGGCTCGCCGACCTGGCCGCCGAGCGGGCGGGACGCGCGGTCCGGGCCGGGGTGCGGCTCGACCCGGGGCTGCTGCGGACGGCGGACGCGACGCTCCGCGGGGCGGGCCGCCCGGGGACACCCGCGGGCGTGACGCTGCACGGCGACGCGAACCCCGGCAACCTGCTGCTGGCCGGCGGGGGGCCGGCCAGCAGCAG
>NZ_JAKRMS010000209.1 GCF_022346185.1 Cellulomonas sp. ACRRI
CCCCCCCCCCCCCCCCCCCCCCCCCCCCCCCCCCCCCCCCCCCCCCCCCCCCCCCCCCCCACCCCCCCCCCCCCCCCCCCCCCCCCCCCCCCCCCCCCCACCACACCCACATTTTGCCCCCCGCCCCGCGCTTCCGCGCCCGGCCACCACGTCTCGTACGGAGGACGCACGATGAGCGGCAGCGGCGCTCCCACGATCACCACCGACGGCAGCGGCCTGCGGGTCGCCGTCGTCGCGGCCAGCTGGCACACCACCGTCATGGACGGCCTGCTCGCCGGGTCCCGGCGCGCGCTCGCCGCCGCGGGCGTCACCGACGTCCGGGAGGTGCGCGTGCCCGGCACGTTCGAGCTCCCGGTCGCGGCGGGCCGGCTCGCCCGGTCCGGCGACTACGACGCGGTCGTCGCGCTCGGCGTCGTCATCCGCGGGGGCACCCCCCACTTCGACTACGTCTGCCAGGCCGCCACCTCCGGCCTCACCGACGTCGCCGTGCAGACCGGCGTTCCCGTCGGCTTCGGCGTGCTCACCTGCGACGACGAGGCCCAGGCCCTCGACCGCGCGGGGCTCGAGGGGTCGCACGAGGACAAGGGCGCGGAGGCGGCCGAGGCGGCGGTGGCCACCGTCGTCGCGCTGCGCGGGCTGTGAACGTCCTCGGCTGGCTGTTCGACGCCCAGCTCGTCGTCGCCGGGCACCCCGTCCTCTGGCGCGAGGTGATCGGCAACCTGTTCGGCCTCGCCTCCGCGCTCGGCGGCCTGCGCCGCAAGGTGTGGGCGTGGCCCGTCGGCATCGTGGGCAACGTCCTGCTGTTCACCGTCTTCCTGGGCGGCGTCTTCCACACCCCGCAGGCCCGGGACCTCTACGGCCAGGCGGGGCGGCAGGTGTTCTTCGTCGCCGTCGCCGTCTACGGCTGGGTGCGCTGGTCGCAGGCCCGCCGCGTCGCGCGCGAGCACGGGGACGCCGACGCGCCCGCCGTCGTCCCGCGGTGGGCCGGCCGGTCCGGCTGGATCCAGCTCGGCGTCGTCGGCGTCGTCGGCACCGTCGCGTGCGCCCTCGTGTTCCGGGCGCTCGGGTCCTGGGGGCCGTGGGCCGACGCGTGGATCTTCGTCGGCTCCCTGCTCGCGACCTACGGCATGGCGCGCGGCTGGATCGAGTTCTGGCTCATCTGGATCGCCGTCGACGCGGTGGGGGTGCCCCTGCTGCTCAGCGCCGGCTACTACCCGTCGGCCTTCCTGTACCTCGTGTACGCGGGCGTCGTGATCTCGGGCTTCGTCGTGTGGTGGCGCGCCCGGCGGGAGTCCGAGCCCCAGCAGGTCACGGCGGCCGCCGGGGTCGAGGGGTGAGCGCCCGGGCCCTGGACGCCGGACCGGGGGAGCCGTCGCGACCGTCTACCCTGGCGGGCGTGAAGACGTTCGACGCGCTGTTCGCTGAGCTCACCGAGAAGGCGGCCACCCGGCCCGCAGGCTCGGGCACCGTCAAGGAGCTGGACGCCGGCGTCCATGCGATCGGCAAGAAGATCGTCGAGGAGGCCGCCGAGGTCTGGATGGCCGCCGAGCACGAGGGCGACGCCCGCACCGCCGAGGAGATCTCCCAGCTCCTCTACCACCTGCAGGTGCTCATGGTCGCCAAGGGCCTCACGCTCGAGGACGTGTACGCCCACCTCTGACCCGGCCCGCTCGACCCCGCTGCTCCCTTTCACACCTGAACACCCCGGAGAACCCCCGTGCTGAGGATCGCCGTCCCGAACAAGGGCTCGCTCGCCGAGCCCGCCTCCGACATGCTGCGCGAGGCGGGCTACCGCCAGCGCCGCGACTCCCGCGAGCTCGTCCTGCCCGACGCCGACAACGGCGTCGAGTTCTTCTTCCTGCGCCCCCGCGACATCGCGGTGTACGTCGGCACCGGCACCGTCGACGTCGGCATCACCGGACGCGACCTCCTGCTCGACTCCGAGTCGCCCGCCACCGAGCACCTGCAGCTGGGCTTCGCCCGGTCGACCTTCCGGTTCGCCACCCAGGCCGGCCAGATGAACGACGTCCGCGAGGTCGCCGGCCGGCGGGTCGCCACGTCGTACCCCGTGCTCGTCGCCGACTACCTGCGCGGCCAGGGCGTCGTGCCGTCCGAGGTCGTCCGCCTGGACGGCGCCGTCGAGACCGCGATCCGGCTCGGCGTCGCCGACGTGATCGCCGACGTCGTCGAGACCGGCACCACGCTGCGGGCGGCAGGCCTGGACGTCTTCGGCGACCCGATCCTCAAGTCCGAGGCCGTGCTCGTGCGCCGGGCCGACGTCGAGGAGCCCGCCGGGCTCGACGTGCTCACCCGGCGCCTCCAGGGCGTGCTGACCGCCCGCGAGTACGTGCTCATGGACTACGACGTGCCGACCGCGCTCGTCGAGCAGGCCGTCGCGATCACCCCGGGCCTGGAGTCGCCCACCGTGTCGCCCTTGCACAACCGCGACTGGGCGGCCGTCCGGGCCATGGTGCGGCGCTCGGAGACCAACCGGGTGATGGACGCGCTGTACGACGTCGGCGCCCGCGCCATCCTCGTGACGTCCATCCACGCCTGCCGGCTCTGACGGGGCGGACGGGCGATGACCGGGGTGGGTCGGCGACGGGCGAGCACGCGGGCGGACGGGCGATGACCGGGGCGGTCGGGCGATGACCGGCGGGCCAGGGCGAGGCCAGCGGGACGGGAGCCGGGGCGGCGACGGCTCGCGCGACGGAGGGTCCGCCGCCGGCGACGCCGGCCGACGACCCGCGCTCGACGACGTGTTCCGGCCGCGGGCCGCGCGCCTCGTCACGGGCACTCTGGCCGTCGTCGTCGCCCTGGCGACCGTCCTGCTCATCGTGCTGCTGTCCACCACCGGCATCGAGGGCTGGTCCACGGCCGACCTCAGCGGCATCGCGCTCGTCGGGCTGGCGATCGTCTGGTTCCTCTGGCGCCAGGCGACCGTCGCCGCCACGCCCACCGCCGAGGGGCTGCGCGTGCGCAACCTCGCCAGCACCCGGACCGTCGCCTGGGCCGAGATCGTCTGGGTCCGGTTCGGGGAGGGCCGGCCGTGGGTCCAGCTCGACCTCGACGACGGCGACACCCTCGCGGTCATGGGCGTGCAGCGCTCGGACGGCGAGCGGGCCCGCCGCGAGGCGAAGCGGCTCGCGACCCTGGTGGCGGCGCGGCAGCGGACCGGGCGGGACGACTAGGTGGTGCCGGACAGGCCGGAGATCGTCTGCCTCTGCGGTTCTGCCCGGTTCGCGGTCGAGCTGCGTGCGGCGAACCGCGCGCTGACCCTTGCCGGCGCCGTCGTGGTCGCGCCGAGCGAGGCGGGCGACCCGCTCACCGCTGAGCAGCGGGCCGCGCTCGGTGCCCTGCACCTGCGCAAGATCGACCTGGCCGACCGGGTGGTCGTCGTCAGCCCCGGCGGGTACGTGGGCGAGTCCACGGCCGCCGAGATCGCCTACGCGCGCGCCGCCGGGAAGCCGGTCTCGTTCACCGACCCCACCTGAGGCGCCCGTTCGTCCCGCTGCGGCCGCGAGCCCTCCGGTTGGCGCCGCGACCCGTCCTCCGGACTGCGCCGTGACCTGACCTGCCGCCTGAGCCGCGACCCGTCCTGCCGCCTGCGCCGTGACGCATCCCGCCGCCTGAGCCACGGCGCGCCTCGCCACCCGACCTGCGACCTGTCTCACCGCCTGCGCCGCGCCTCGGGCTGCCGGCGGCGCCGCGATCCGTCTGGTCGCCTGCGCCGCGGTCCGTCCATCGGACTACGCCACGATCTGTCGTCCCGGCTCCCTGCAGCGCACGTCTGCGGGCGTGGTCGACTCCAGGGCGCGGTGTCAGTACGGCGGGAGCCCGTCCTGGTCCTCAGGTGCGGGTGGGCCCGGCGCGGGTCCGGGGGGTGGTGTGCGGAG
>NZ_JAKRMS010000020.1 GCF_022346185.1 Cellulomonas sp. ACRRI
CTTGCCCCGAGAGGCTCCCGGCTAGACCACCGGGTAGATAGGCCGGATGTGGAAGAGGGGACGAAAGACCCTCGCAGCTGACCGGTACTAATAAGCCGACAACTTCACCACTCATACTTTTTGCTACGCGTCCACTGTGCGGTTCCCGAACCACGAACACGCACCCTCGAACATCGAGGGTGTCCCGTGTTTGAGAAGTTCGACAGAGTTACGGCGGTCATAGCGAAGGGGAAACGCCCGGTCCCATTCCGAACCCGGAAGCTAAGCCCTTCAGCGCCGATGGTACTGCACTCGCCAGGGTGTGGGAGAGTAGGACGCCGCCGGACATCATTCAGAGAAAGCCACTCCTTCGGGGGTGGCTTTCTCTGTTTTCCGGACCCGAACACCGGACGCCGAGGGCACCGGGCGATGCCGCCCAGCGGCACGTCCGCCGCCGAGCGTGCACCACCTGCCGGCTCTCCGGCCCCGCACCCGGCACCGTCCGCCCGCGGCGCGGCGCCCGTCCCAGCGGCCCGCGCCCGCCCCGGGGCAGACCCGCCGGCGCTGCGCGCGTCCCACCCGCCGACTCTGCACCGCGCGTCTGCGTACGGCGCCTCGCCCACAGACCGGAACTGCAGACTCGGCGCTCGGGCAGCCACCGCGCTCGGGCAGCCGCACCGCGCTCGGGCAGCCGCACGGCGCTCGTGCAGCCGCACGGCGCTCGTGCGGCCGCACGGCGCTGGGGCAGCCGCCCCACGCGCGCGCTGCGTGGGCGGGTGTGCGACGCCCAGGGCCGCCCGGCCACCCGCCGGGCCTGCGCGTCGCGTCTGTCTACGGCCTCGTGCTCCCAGACCCGGGACGCCGGCTCGGCGGCTCGCCTCCCGTGCCCGCGCGGGTGCGGCCCCGCCGAGATGGCAACTCTCGGCTGTGCCCGCGTCCCTGCGGACAGCCGAGAGTTGCCATCTCGGCGACCCGCGTGCGGGGCAGCAGGTGCGCGGGCCCGGGCGGGGTGGTCTCAGTCGCGGGGGTTGGTCCCGCGCGCTCGCCAGCTGCGGGCCACGATGCGCTCGAGGGCCTCGCCGTCCACCGCGTCGAGGTCCTTCAGGTACAGGCAGCCCGCGCCCACGGTGTGGGGGCCCAGCACGGCCAGGTCCGCGGCGTGCGCCTCGACGCCGTCCATGAGGTAGAAGGTCAGCGCGGTCGTGCGCGGGGCGAAGGCCACCGGTGGCCAGTCGCCCTCGCGTCCTGACGCGTACCGGTAGTGCGCGGAGCCGAACCCGACGATGGACGGCCCCCAGAGGACCGGCGGCTCCCCGGTGACCCGCTCGCACAGTGCGCGGGCGCGCTCGGCGTCGCGGCGGCGTCGGTCGGGCCGGACGGCGTCGAGGAAGGCGTTGACGTCGGCGTCCGTCGGCACGGTCTTGGGGGAGTCGGCCATGCGTCCCATCATGCCGGGCGTGGCTCGCCGCCCCCGCGGTCCCCGGTGGCGCCGAGATGGAGCCCGGGGGCCGGTGGACGCGGGATCAGTGGCCGGTGGTCCCGGCCGGGTGCGCGTCCGCCCGGGCTCGGTGGGGCGGCCCGTGCGGCCTCAGCGGTGGTTCGCGCCGCGCCGGTCCCCGGGTCGTCCCGTGCGGAGCAGCTCGCCGAGGGCGTGCGTCCCGATGGCGCCGATCACCGGGTCGTCGTCGCCGTGGGTGACCATCGCCGACGCCATGACGAGCGCCCACCCGGCCGCGCGCTGCCAGCGCCCGGGGTCGGCGGGCCCACGGGCGTCGGCGAGCGCGTCCACGCGGGCGCGGAACGCGGCCCGGCCCGCGTCGTCGAAGGTGAGCCACGCGGTCGCGAGGTCGCACGCCGGGTCGCCGGCCGTGACGTCCCCGAAGTCGAGCAGCCCGGCGAGCCGCCCGTCCCGGGCGACGAGGTTCGCCGGGTGCGGGTCGCCGTGCACCCACACCGGTGGTCCCGGCCAGGCGAGGGCGGCGAGGGCGTCGTGCCAGATGCTGCCCACCTGGGCGCGCGCGCCGGGCCCGAAGCCGTCGAGGTGCCCCGCGTCCACCCGGGCGCGCAGCGCCGCGGCGCGCCCGGCGAGCGCGCCACCGCGGACGGGGTTGACCGGCGCGGTGGCCGGCGCGGCGACGTGCAGCGCGTCGAGCGCCTCGGCGAGACCGTCCGCCCAGCGCGCGCGGTCGGCGACCGGCTCGTCCGCGGCGTGCTCGCCGGCGACCCAGGGGACGACGCTCCAGGACCAGCGGAAGCGCTCGCTCGGCCGGCCCACCCGGACGGGGGCGGGCACCGGCACGGGGCACAGCGCCGCGAGGACCGGGAGCCAGCGCTGCTCGTGCTCGAGGAGGTGCGCCGCTGCCTCGCGCCGGGGGAGGCGCACCGCGAGGTCGTCGCCGAGCCGGAAGGTCGCGTTGTCCCAGCCGTGCACGGCCGGCCGGACGGGGAGCGCGGCGAGGTCAGGGTGCTGGTCCGCGAGCAGCCCGCGGACCAGCGCGGTCGTCAGGTCGACCTCGGCGGGTGGCTTCACGGGCACGACGGCGGCTCCTCGGGCTGGTGCGCCGCCAGGGACCGGGCAGCGCTGGCGCGACCGGCCACGCTACACCTCGGCGGCGGCCCGCCGACCTCGGCGGCGGCCCGCCGGGCAGCACCGGCGCGGGCGCCGCGGCACGTGCGGGGGACGGACGTGCGGGAGCTCAGGGGCGGCGAGGCGCGTCCACCGGCGCCGTGGCACCCGGCCCCGTGGCACCCGGCCCGGTAGCACCCGGCCCGGTAGCACCCGGCCCGGTGGCACCGGGCACGGCGGCGCCGGCCCCCGTGGTGCCCGGCGCCCCGGCGCCGGCGGCACCCGCCCGGGCGGTCGCCACCGCCCCCCGCGGCAGCACCGACTGCGCCAGCAGGGTCGACCCGGCCACCGCGGCGGGCATCGTCGCGACCGCACCGCCGGGGACGAGGAAGCACAGCTGGGTCGCCACCCCGAACCCGAGCGCGCGCGCCCGGTGCCCGCGGAGCAGCGCGTTCCGCTCCCGGCGGGACAGGCCCCGGGCGACGAGGGCGCGGGACGACAGCTCGTGCGCGAGGACCCACCCGGTGAGCGTGACGCCGGTGATCCAGCCGAGCGGCGCCCCGACGACCGGGACCAGCCCGAGCAGCCCGGCGGCCGCGGCGGCGACCAGGCCGCGCGCGACCAGCGCCAGGCCGTCGACGGCGCCGCGCCACACGCCGGTCGAGCCGTCGGGGACGGTGCCGGTCGTGTCCTGCTCGACCGCGCGCCAGATCCGGTCGTAGAACGGCTCGCCGACCGTGAGCGTCAGCGCGGTGAACGTCACGACGACCAGGACCACGACGGCCACGAGCACCACGCCCTGCGCGGCGAGCTCCGCGGCCTGCTCCCAGGCCGGCGACCAGCCGTCCGCGAACGGCGTCAGCCGCTCGCCGATCGTGCCGAGGTTCGCCACGAGCGCGGTCAGCGCCGCGAGGACGACGGCCCCCACGATCACCGCGGGGATGAGCCCGCGCGCCATCGCGCCGGGTCGCCGCCGCCACCAGGTCCAGCCGCCGCCGAGCAGGCGGACGCCCGCGAGGAACTCGTGCATGCGGGCAGCCTAGGTCGCGGGCACGTCGTCCCGCCGCCGGAGGGCGTCGTCGGCCCCCGCGGCCGGGGTCGGCACGGCCGGCCCGGGCACGGGGCGCGCGGCGTCGGCCGGGCGGGTGGTGCCCGTGCCGTCGGCGGGCAGCGGCACGACCGCGTCCACGACCATCGACCCGTCCGTCGGGCCCTCCACGGGCACCGGTACCGGCGTGGACCCGACCCGGTCCAGCGGCGCGATCGGCGCGTGCGCGAGCGCCCGGTGCGCGCGCAGGTACGCGGGCACGAGGAGCACCACGGCGCCGGCCCACGCGAGCGGGTTGCCCCACACCACGCCGAGGTAGCCGAACGCCGCCCCGAGCACGACGGCGGCGCCCACCCGCATCGCCAGCTCGATCACGCCGGTGAGCGTGGGGACGCCGGTGCGGCCGAGGCCCTGCAGGGCGCCGCGGAGCACGAACAGCACGCCCAGGACCGCGTACAGGGCGGCGTTGACGTGCAGGAGCTGCGTCGCGAGCCGGACGACCTCGGCCGCGCCGTCGCCGACGAAGAGCCGCACGAGCCAGCCGCCCGAGGCGAACAGCACCACCCCCAGGACCGCCGAGCCCGCCACGGCGAGCCAGGTCGCCTGGACCACGCCCTGCCGGATGCGGTCGGGGCGGCCGCCGCCGAGGTTCTGCGCGACGAACATCGACACCGCGAGCCCCAGCGACTGCAGCAGCGCGACCGCCAGGCCGTCCACCCGGGACGCCGTCGTGTACGCCGCCACCGCGTCCGCGCCCAGGGTGTTCAGCCGCACCTGCACCGCGAGGGTGCCGATCGCGATGATCGACGCCTGGAACCCCATGGGCAGGCCGAGCCGCAGGTGCTCGGCGAGCTCGGCCCGGGGGACGCGCCAGTCCGCGCGGTGCACGTGCAGCACCGGCACCCGGCGGCGCACGTACTCCAGGCACAGCACCACGGACAGCGCCTGGGAGACCACCGTCGCGAGCGCGGCCCCGCCGACCCCGAGGTCCATCGGGCCGACCATGACCATCACCAGGACGACGTTCAGCACGCACGCCAGCGTCAGGAACCACAGCGGGGTCCGGGAGTCCCCGATCGCGCGGATGATCGCCGCGAGGAAGTTGAAGAACATCAGCGCGCCCGCGCCGAGGAAGCTCACCTGGGCGAACGTCGTCGCCTCGGCCATGAGCACGTCGGGCGTGCGCAGCAGGGCCAGCGCCGGGCCGGCGAGCAGGGGAGCCGCCACCGTCAGCAGCACGCTCGTGGCGCCCGTGAGGAGCGTGCCCGCGGCGACCGACCGGCGCACGGCGGCGGCGTCGCGGGCGCCGAACGCCTGCGCCGTCGGGATGGCGAAGCCCGAGGTCATGCCCCAGGCGAACCCGAGCAGCAGGAACAGCAGGCTGCCGGTGGCGCCGACCGCGGCGAGCGCGTCCACGCCGAGGTGGCGGCCGACGACGACGGCGTCGGCGAACTGGTAGAGCTGCTGGACGACGTTGCCCACCAGCAGGGGGACGGCGAACACGAGGATGACGCGCCAGGGACTGCCGGCGGTCAGGACCTTGGCCATGACGAGAGTGCTCCGGGGCAGGGCGGGGGTGGGGGGAGGGGCGGCCGCCGGTCGTGCCGTCGTGCCGCAGGACCGATCGTATCGTTTCGACGCCCGGTGACCAGAGGTTTCTGCGGTGACTCCACCCGTTCGACGGCGCCCTGCGGGCGAGGTCGCACCGGCGCGGGCGGCGTCACGCCTGCGCGGGCGGCGTCACACCGGCGCGGGCACCGTCCGGCCCTCGTCCCACGGGACGGCCCACCCCACCGCGTCGAGCAGCCGGTCGAGGATGAACGCGGTGAAGCCCCACACGAGCACCCCGTCGGCGTCGAACGCCGGCCCGCGCCACTCGTGGCCGCCGCGGCGCAGGACCGTCGTGACGCGCCGCGCGGGGTCCACCAGGTCGGCCACCGGCACCCGGAACACGTCGACGGTCTCGGCGGGGTCGGCCGCCGCCACGGCCGAGGGGCGGTCCCACCACGCCAGCACCGGGGTGACCAGGTTCCGGCTCACCGTGACCGGCAGCAGCGGCAGGGTGCCCAGCACCCGCACGCCGGCAGGGTCGAGGCCGGTCTCCTCGCGGGCCTCGCGCAGCGCCGCCGCCTCCGGCCCGGCGTCGGTCGCGTCGATCCCGCCGCCGGGGAACGACACCTGGCCCGGGTGGTGGCTGAGGGTCGGCGAGCGGCGGGTGAGCAGCACGTCGAGGTCGGCGGCGACGGCCGGGTGGTCGGCGCGCGCGGCCGCGGCGTCGAGGACGCCGAACAGGACCAGCACCGCGGACCGCCGGACGGGTCGGGCGTGCGGCGCCTCGCGGCCGGGGGGTGGTGCGTCGAAGGCGCGCTCGGGGTCGGGCGCCCAGACCGGCCGCCGGGCGCAGAGCGCGACCAGGTCGGCCAGCGCCCCGGCGGCGGCGCCCGACCCCGGCCCGGCCGGAGGCGGCACCGTCACGCCCGCTCCCGGACGGCCGCGGCGAACGACGCCAGACCCAGGTCCGCCCCGGGTCGCAGCGCGGCGAGGTGCTGCCGCGAGCCGAGCCGGATGGCCGCCACCTCGTCGGGCTCGAGGTCGGCGACCATCTGCGGGGTGGACAGCCACAGGTCCAGCACCGTCGCGTCCACCTCGAGGTGGAACTGCGTGCCCACCGCCGAGCCGGCGCGGAACGCCTGCACCGGGGTGACGTCCGTCGACGCGAGCAGCGTGGCCCCGGCGGGCAGGTCGACGGCGTCGGCGTGCCAGTGCAGCACGGTCGGACGCGGCCCGGCCGGCGCGAGGAGCGGGTCGTGCGCGACGACGTCGACGGGCGCGAAGCCGATCTCCGTGCCGTGCCGGCGGTGCAGCGGCGCCCCGAGCGCCAGGGCCAGGAGCTGCATCCCGAGGCACACGCCCAGCGTCGGCAGCCCGGCCTCCACCGCCTCGGCGAGCAGCCGGCGCTCCGCGGCGAGGCCGGGGTGGCCGGCGTCGTCGTCGGCGTCCTGGGGCCCGCCCATGACGACCAGTCCGGCCAGATCGGCCACGGCGGGCAGGCGCGGAGACGGGTCGTCCAGCACGGTGCGCGTCGTGATCGGCAGGCCGTCGAGCGCGCGGGCGACGAGGCCCGGCCCCTCGTGCGCGACGTGCGCGAGGACGAGGACGGGACGCGGCTGGCTCACGACGCGACCCTAACCGGTCGGCGCAGCGGTGCCCGCGGCGCCGACGTCGCGCCGGGGCCGGAGTACGTGCGCCCCGGGCCCCGGCGGCCCGCCGGTCACCACCCGTCGGGCAGCGGCCGGCCCTCGTCGTACCCGGCGGCGGACTGGATCCCGACGACCGCCCGCTCGGCGAACTCGTCGAGCGAGGTGGCGCCCACGTAGGTGCAGGAGGACCGCACACCGGAGGTGATCCGGTCGATCAGGTCCTCGACGCCGGGGCGCTCGGGGTCGAGGTACATCCGCGAGGAGGAGATGCCCTCCTCGTAGAGCGCCTTGCGGGCCCGGTCGAACGCGGACCCGCCGCGGGTGCGCGCGGCGACGGCGCGGGCCGAGGCCATGCCGAAGCTCTCCTTGTAGAGCCGGCCGTCCCCGTCGGCGTGCAGGTCCCCGGGGGACTCGTGCGTGCCGGCGAACCAGGACCCGACCATGACCTGCGAGGCGCCGGCGGCCAGGGCCAGGGCGACGTCGCGCGGGTGCCGCACGCCGCCGTCGGCCCAGACGTGCTTGCCGAGCTCGCGCGCGGCCGCGGCGCACTCGAGCACCGCGGAGAACTGCGGCCGCCCGACGGCGGTCATCATGCGCGTGGTGCACATGGCGCCGGGGCCGACGCCGACCTTGACGATGTCGGCGCCCGCGGCGATGAGGTCGCGGGTGCCCTCGGCGGTGACGACGTTGCCGGCGACGACCGGGATCCGCGGGTCGAGCGAGCGCACGGCCTCGAGGGCGTCGAGCATCTTGCGCTGGTGGCCGTGCGCGGTGTCGACGACGAGCACGTCGACCTCGGCGTCGAGCAGCGCGGCGGCCTTGCCCTTGACGTCCCCGTTCACGCCGACGGCCGCGGCGACCCGCAGGCGGCCCTGCGCGTCGAGCGCCGGGGTGTAGATCGACGACCGCAGGGCGCCGACCTGGGTCAGCACGCCGACCAGGCGGCCGTCGCGGACGACGGGGGAGAACTTGCGGCGCGAGCCGTGCAGCCGCTCGAAGGCGGCCTCCAGCCCGGCGGTGCCGCCGGACTCGACGACGGACAGCTCGACGGTGGTCGGGTCGCCGGACATGACGTCGGCGATCTGGGTGAACCGGTCGACGCCCTCGCAGTCGGCGGGGGTGACCACGCCGACGGGCCGGTCGCCCTCGACGACGACCGCGGCGCCGTGGGCGCGCTTGCCGATGAGGGTGAGCGCGGTGTGCACGGTGTCCTGCGGGGACACGACCACGGCGCTCTCGACGACGGTGTGCTTGGCCTTGACGGAGGCGACCACGTCGGCGACGACGTCGGTCGGCACGTCCTGCGGCAGGACCGCGAGGCCGCCGCGGCGCGCCACGGTCTCGGCCATCCGGCGGCCGGCGACGGCGGTCATGTTGGCGACGACGACCGGGATCGTGGTGCCGGTGCCGTCGGTGGACGACAGGTCGACGTCGAAGCGGGAGGCGACCTCGGACCGGGACGGGACGAGGAAGACGTCGCCGTAGGTGAGGTCGGAGGAGGGCTGGTGCCCGGGCAGGAAGCGCATAGGTGTGTTCCCCTTTCCGCCCGATGCTACCGGGCGCCGTGCGGCCCCCACCCGGGACCGCGGGACCCCGCACCGGGGCCCCGCGGGACGGGCACTACTCCTTCACAGCACCGGCGCTCTGGTTCATGATCCGCTTCTGGAAGAGGAAGAACAGCACGGCGACGGGGATCGTCATGATCGCCGCGGCGGCCAGCTTGAGCGGGTACTGCGTGCCTTGGGACAGCTGTCCGGACGCCAGCTGGGCGACGCCCTTGGTGAGCGTGACCAGCTGCGGGTCCTGGGACGCGACGATGAAGTGCGACAGCTCGTTCCAGGAGCCCTGGAACGACAGGATGACGATGGTGACCAGCGCGGGCCGGGCCATCGGCAGCACGACGGACCAGAACACCCGGAACGTGCCGGCGCCGTCCATCCGGGCGGCCTCCTCGACCGACGGCGGGATCGACTCGAAGAAGTTCTTCATGATGAAGATGCCGGCGGCGTCCGCGAGCAGCGGGATGATCAGGCCGGCGAACGAGTTGTAGATGCCGACCTGCTTGATCACGAGGAACTTCGGGATGAGCAGCACGACGTTCGGCACGGCCATGACCGCGACCAGGCCGGCGAACACGAGCCCGCGGCCCCGGAACCGCAGCCGCGCCAGCGCGTACCCGGCGAGCGAGTTGATGAACACCCGACCGATCGTGACGACGACCGTGACGATCACCGAGTTCCGGAACCACAGCGGGAAGTCGGAGCGCAGGAACAGCCGCTCGTAGGCCGCGGTGGACCAGGTCTGGGGGATCAGCGAGATCGCGTTCTGCGCGGCCTCGGCGTCGGTCTTGAACGACGTCGCCACCTGGATGAGGAACGGGTAGACGTACAGCAGCGCCAGGACGACGAGCACGGCGTAGGTGAAGGACGTCGCGAGCAGGCGGCGCCGGCTGCGGCGCGCCCGCGGGACGGCGCCGCCCGCGGGGCCGGACGCGCCGCGGGCACCGCCCCGGGTGCCGCTGCTGACGGTGGCGGCGGTCATCGGTCGCTCCCGGTCGTCGAGGTGGAGGTCGTGGCGCCGGCGCCCGGGCCGCCGGTCGTCGCGGCCGTCCCGGCGACGGCGGCCGGGGGAGCGGGCGGGTCGCGGTGGAACCGCTTGCGCCGGGGGACGTCGCGCTCGCGCAGGACGACCCGCTGCAGGACGGTGAGCAGGACGATGATCCCGAACAGCACGAACGCGATGGCGGCGCCGCGGCCCCACTCGTTGTTCTGGAACGCCGCGGTGTACGACAGGTACGCCGGGGTGAGGGTGGTCTTCGCGGGTCCGCCCTGCGTGCCGGTGTAGATCTGGTCGAAGACCTGCCAGGTGCCGATGAGGCCGAGGGTCACGACGGTGAACACGGTGGGCTTCAGCATGGGCAGCGTGACCCGGAAGAACCGCTGCCGGGCGTTGGCCCCGTCCATCAGCGCGGCCTCCTCGACCTCGGCGGAGACGGCCTGCAGCGCCGCGAGGAACAGCAGCATGAACGTGCCGGAGGTGGTGAAGATCGCCAGCAGGATGAACGCGGTCATCGCGACGGACGGCCCCGCGGCCCACTCCCACAGCGAGATGCCGAGGAACCCGTGCTGGGCGAGCGCGACCGGCGCGGTGTCGACGCCGAGGGTGCCGAGCAGCAGGTGGATCACGCCCTGCGGGTCGTTGAACCAGTTGGGGCCGGTGATGGACAGCTTCGCGAGGATCGCGTTGATGGTGCCCGACGCCGAGAACAGGAACAGCCAGAGCACCGTGATGGCGACCGACGACGTCACGGACGGGAAGTAGAACGCCGTCCGGAAGAAGCCCTTCCCGCGCAGCGCCGCGCGGTTGACCATCGTCGCGAGGAACAGGGCGAGCGCGGTCTGCAGCGGGACGACGAGCAGGACGTAGTACGCGTTGTTGCGCATCGCCGTGCCGAAGTCCTGGGTGGCGAGGCCGCCGCCGAGCAGCAGGCGCTCGTAGTTGTCGAGCCCGACGAAGCCGACGTCGGACGCCAGCGGGCTGCCCCGGCCGGTCCAGTCGGACAGGCTGACCCAGAGCGCCATGAGCACGGGCACGACCAGGAACAGCCCCAGGATGACGAGCATCGGGGTGAGGAACAGCCACCCCGACGCGGCCTCGCGGCCCCGGGCGGACCCGGGGCCGCGCGACCGGCGGCGGAGCGGCACCGCCGCCTGCGTGGTCATGGTGTCAGGACGCGTTCTCGTCGAGGACGGCCTGCAGGTTCGTCTGCACCGAGCCGAGGATCGCGGCCGGGTCGCCGGTCTTCAGGCCCTCGAGCTGGGCGTTGAAGTCGGTGATGACGTCCGCGGCGCCGCGGGCGTTGACGACGTTCTGCGCGAAGTCGGCCGAGTCGATGAACGCGGTCATCTCCGGGAACAGCTCCTTCCAGCCGTCGGCCGCGGACTGCACGGACGGCATGACGCCGAACGCCTCGGAGAACGCGAGCTGCTGGTCGGTGGCGGTCAGGTACTGCACCAGGTCGACGGCGTCGGACTGGCTGGAGGAGTCGGCGGCGACGCCCCAGCAGTTGGTGAACTGCAGGGTGCCCTGCCCGGCCGGGCCGGCCGGCAGCTCGACGACGCGGTAGCCGACGTCCGGGTAGTCGTTCTCCATGGCGCCGGTGATCCAGTTGCCCTCGATGGTCATCGCGGCGGCGCCGGTGCCGAACGCCTCGCCGCCCCAGCCGGTGCCGAGGTCGGCGGCGTAGGCCGCGGAGCCGGACGCGAGGAGCTGCTGGACGTAGGTGAGGCCCTCGACGTTCTCGGGGGAGTCGGCGGTGGCCTCGGTGCCGTCCTCGCTGACGAGCGTGCCGCCGGCCTGGGCGAGGAACGCGCCGACGCGGGCGTACTCGCCGGAGAACCCGAGGCCGACCTGGTCGCCGGTGGTGAGCGTCCCGGCGACGTCGGTGAGCTGGTCCCAGGTGGTCGGGACGTCCGCGTCGGTCAGGCCGGCGGCCTCCCACGCGGCGGTGTTGATGATGAGGCCGAGCGTGGAGAAGTCCTTGGGCGCGCAGACGAGCTCGTCGTCGTACGTGAACTGGTCGACGAGGGTCGGGTAGAAGTCGTCGGCGTTGTCCAGCTCCGAGCCGTACGGGTAGAGCGAGCCGTTGGCGGCGTAGGTCTGGAACTGGTCGGCGCTGACGTAGAACACGTCGGCCGGGTCGCCGGACGCGAAGCCCTGGCTGAGCTCCTGCGTGAGGTCGGACGCGACCTGCACGGTGGCGTCGACGCCGGACTCCTCGGACCACGCGGCGACGGCGGCCTTGACCGCGTCGGTCTCGGCGTCGCCGGAGGAGCCGATGAGGATGCTCAGCGAGCCGCCGCCCTCGGTGGACGCGGCGTCGGCGCCGTCGTCCTCGAAGCCGGAGCCACCGCCGCAGGCGGACAGGGCGAGGACGCCGGCCGCGCCGGCTGCGGTGGCGGCGAGGAGGCGCCGCCCTCGGGCGGGGATGCGGTGCTGCATGGGGGTTCTCTCCTTCAGGGGGTGGTGCACGGAGGGTCAGGGCGTGCGGCTGGACGCGCGCTCGACCAGGTGCGGGGCCAGCAGGACCGCGCGGCTGCGGGTGCCGCCGGTGCCGTCGAGCTGGTCGAGCAGGAGGTCGAGGGCGCGGTGCGCGGCCTCGGTGAGCGGCTGGGCCACGGAGGTGAGGCCGACGGCGGCGGCGACGGGGGTGTCGTCGAAGCCGACCACGGCGAGGGTGGTGCCCTGGCTGCGGGCGACGGTGAGCGCGCCGAGGGCGAGGGAGTCGGACGCGCAGACCACGGCGGTGGGCGCGGCGTCCGCGAGGACCCGCTCGGTGGCCTGGGCCCCGGCCGCGACGCCGTCGGGCACACGGGCGTGCAGCCGGCGCAGCAGGCCGCCGTCGTGGCCGGCGTCGACCATCGCAGACGCCCAGCCGGCGGCGCGGTCCTCGCCGACGTCGGACCCGTCGGGCCAGCCGAGGTAGGCGATGCGCTCGTGGCCGAGGCGGCGCAGGTGGTCGACGGCGGCGCGGGTGCCGGCCGAGCCGTCGACGTCGACCCACGGGTGGGCGCCGGCGCCCTCGGGCCGCTCGCCCCACGGCCGGCCGAACGTCACGAACGGCACGTCGCGCTCGGCGAGCCACGCGGCGCGCCGGTCGTCGCGGTGGGTGCTGGTGAGGACGAAGGCGTCGAGGTCGGCGGTGTCCAGCAGCTCGCTGTACTGGGCGATCTCGCGGTCGTCGTCGGGGGCGGTGAACAGCATCACCCGGTAGCCGCGGGCCTGGGCGCTCTCGGTGAGCGCGTGCAGGAACCGGTCGAGCACGGCGCCGTTGATGCCGTCGTGCACGGGCTCGAGGCGCAGGCCGAGGACGCGGGACCGCCCGGTGCGGAGCTGGCGTGCCGCGGAGGAGGGGCGGTAGCCCAGGGCGTCGATGGCCGCGCGGACGCGCTCGGTGGTGTCGGCGCGCACGAGGTGCGGGGCGTTGAGCACGTTGGACACCGTCTGGCGGGACACGCCGGCGCGCAGAGCGACGCTCTCCAGCGTCGGCCGGGTCGTGGCGTCCATGGCGCTCCCTCGCGTCGGTCGGTGGGCATATGATCGTTCCAAGTTGCGATTGGAACGCTCAAACGGATGCCCCTAGAGTTGCCAGCGCCCCCGGGCCTGTCAAGCCGGGCGGGCCCCGGCCGGGTCACGATCCGGTCTCGGCGGACGCCCACCTGACCACCGCACGCCCCTCCCGAACGACGAGGTACCCATGGAGCTCCAGCCCCTGCTGCACGACCTGCTGGTCGCGGTCCACGCCCCCACGCAGGCGTGGTCGGACGCCGACGGCCAGATCGGCCTGGTGGACGGCCGCGGCGCCCAGGGCGTCTACCACGGCGACGTCCGGGTGCTGTCCGGCGCCCGGCTGACCGTCGGCGGTGCGGTGCCCGAGGCGGTCGCGTCGGGGCCGGACGGCGCCGGGCGGGCCCGCACGGTGCTGCTCGCCCGCTCGGTCGACGGCCCGGGCGCGGACCCGACCGCGCGCCTGGAGCGGCTGCGCGAGGTCGTCCCGGGCCGGGTGACGGAGACGCTGACGCTGACCTGCTCGACGGCGGAGCCGGTGGCCGCGCGCCTCGAGGTGGCCGTGCGCCCCGACGGGACGCCGATGGACTGGATCAAGTCGGGCTCGCCGGTCGGCGACGCGCCGGCACCCGAGCGCACGGGCGACGGCGCGCGCTGGCAGGCCGACGCGGACGTGGCGGCGGTGCTGTCCGCGCCGGGCGCGGACGTCGCGATGGACGCGGACGGGACCGTGCGGCTGGCCTGGGACCTGACGGCGACGACCGGGGCGCCGGTCGCGGTCGCCTGGACCCTCGACGTCACGGACGCGGCCGGCCCGGTCACGGCGCCGCGCCGCGCCGAGCCCGAGTGGCAGCCGCTGCACGTCGACGCGGCCGACCGCCGGCTGCCCGCCCTGCTCGACCAGGCGCTCGCCGACCTCGGCACGCTGCGCCTGAGCGCCCGGTTCGCGCCGGACGACGTGTTCCTCGCCGCGGGCGCCCCGTGGTTCTTCACCCTGTTCGGCCGGGACTCGATCTGGGCGGCGCGCATGCTGCTGCCGCTCGGCACCGAGCTCGCGGCGGGGACGCTGCGCACGCTCGCGGCGCTGCAGGGCACGACGGTCGACCCCGCCACCGCCGAGCAGCCCGGCAAGATCCTGCACGAGGTGCGCCGCGCCGAGCTGTCGATGCCCGGCGAGGGCACCGTGCTGCCGCCGGTGTACTACGGCACGGTCGACGCGACGCCGCTGTGGGTCTGCCTGCTGCACGACGCCTGGCGCTGGGGCATGCCGGCGGACGAGGTCGAGGCGCTGCTGCCCGCGATGGAGCGCGCGCTGGCGTGGATGTCCGACCACGGCGACTCGGACGGCGACGGCTTCCTCGAGTACGTCGACGAGACCGGCTCCGGCCTGGCGAACCAGGGCTGGAAGGACTCGGGCGACTCGGTGCAGTGGAAGACCGGCGGGCTGGCGACCGGCCCCATCGCGCTGGCCGAGGTGCAGGGCTACGCCCACGAGGCCGCCGTCGCCGGCGCCGCGCTGCTCGACGCGTTCGGGCGCGGGGGCGGCGACCGGTGGCGCGCGTGGGCGGCGGCGCTGGCCGAGCGGTTCCGCGCCTCGTTCTGGACGTCGGACGAGCGCGGCGCCTACCCCGGGATCGCGCTGGACGCGGACAAGCGCGTCGTCGACACGGTGACGTCGAACATCGGCCACCTGCTGGGGACCGGGATCCTGTCTGCCGAGGAGGAGGCCACGGTCGCCGCGCGGCTCGTCGGACCGGACATGGACTCCGGCTACGGCCTGCGCACGATGTCGACGGAGTCGGCCGGCTACTGGGAGCTGCGCTACCACGGCGGCGCCGTGTGGCCGCACGACACCGCGATCGTCGTGCAGGGCCTGGCGCGCGCCGGGCACGCCCGGGAGGCGGCAGCGCTCGCGGAGGGGCTGCTCGCGGCCGCGCAGGACTTCGACCAGCGGCTGCCCGAGCTCTACGGCGGCGACGCCCGCGGCACCGTCCCGCGCGCCGTGCCGTACCCCGCGGCGTGCCGCCCGCAGGCCTGGTCGGCCGCGGCGGCGGTGTCGGTGCTCGGGGCGGCGCTCGGACTGGCTCCCGACGTGCCCGGCGGCCGGCTGACCGTGGCGCCGCCGGTGCCGTCGCCCCTCGGGGCGGTCGCCGTGCGCGGGCTCCGCCTGGGCGGCGCGCCGCTCGCGGTGCGGGTCGGTGCGGACGGCTCGGTGCAGGTCGAGGCCGAGGCCGACGTGGCGGTGCACCTGCGGTCCTGACGGCGGCGCACGGCGCCGCCGCAGGGTCTCCTCGGGGTCGCACCCGGTCGTGGGCACGTCGCCCGCGCCCGGGGCGACCCCGCCCTTTAGGGTGGGGTCTTCTCGGACGCGAGCCGCGCGGACGACGGCGACGGGCGGTGGGACATGGGGCTGCTGGACGGGATCGGGTCCCCGGCCGACGTGCGCGCGCTGTCCGCGGGGCAGGTGCGGGCGCTGGCCGCCGAGATCCGCGGCTACCTGGTCGACCAGGTGTCCCGCACGGGCGGGCACCTGGGTCCGAACCTGGGCGTCGTCGAGCTGACCATCGCGCTGCACCGGGTGTTCGAGTCGCCGCGGGACACGCTGGTGTTCGACACCGGCCACCAGGCGTACGTCCACAAGCTGCTGACCGGCCGGCAGGACTTCGGCCGGCTGCGCCGGCGCGGCGGGCTGTCCGGCTACCCGAGCCGCGCGGAGTCCGAGCACGACGTGGTGGAGAACTCGCACGCGTCGACGGCGCTGTCCTGGGCCGACGGCATCGCGCGGGCGAACGCGCTGGCCGGCCGGGACGACCGGCACGTGGTGGCGGTGGTCGGCGACGGCGCGCTGACCGGCGGCATGGCCTGGGAGGCGCTGAACAACGTCGCCGACGGCACGGACCGGCGGCTGGTCGTCGTGGTGAACGACAACGGCCGGTCGTACGCGCCGACGATCGGCGGGCTCGCGCTGCACCTGGACGCGCTGCGCACGACCCGCGGCTACGAGACGGTGCTGTCCTGGGGCAAGCAGGCGCTGAAGCGGTCCGGCCCGCCCGGGCGGATCGCGTACGACGCGCTGCACGGCCTGAAGAAGGGGATCAAGGACGTCGTCGCCCCGCAGGGGATGTTCGAGGACCTGGGGCTCAAGTACGTCGGCCCGGTGGACGGCCACGACGAGGCGGCGGTGGAGTTCGCGCTGCGCCGCGCGCGGTCGTTCGGCGGCCCGGTCATCGTGCACGTGATCACCGAGAAGGGCCGGGGGTACACGCCGGCCGAGCAGGACGTCGCGGACCGGTTCCACGCCGTGGGGCAGATCCACCCCGAGACCGGGCTGCCGGTCGCGCCGTCGCGGTTCGGCTGGACGGGGGTGTTCGCCGACGAGATCGTGCGGATCGGGCGCCGCCGCCCCGACGTCGTCGCGATCACGGCCGCGATGCTGCAGCCGGTCGGGCTCGCGCCGTTCGCCGAGGCGTTCCCGGGCCGGACGTTCGACGTCGGGATCGCGGAGCAGCACGCCGTGACGACGGCCGCGGGCATGGCGTTCGCGGGGCTGCACCCGGTGGTGGCGGTGTACGCGACGTTCCTGAACCGCGCGTTCGACCAGGTGCTCATGGACGTGGGCCTGCACCGCGCGGGCGTGACGTTCGTGCTGGACCGCGCCGGGCTCACCGGGGACGACGGCGCCTCGCACAACGGCGTGTGGGACCTGGCGGTGCTGGGCGTCGTCCCCGGGCTGCGGCTCGCGGCTCCCCGCGACGAGGAGACGCTGCGGGCGGCGCTGCGCGCGGCCGTCGACGTGGACGACGCGCCCACGGTGGTGCGCTACCCGAAGGGGGCGCTGACCGAGGGGCTGCCCGCGGTCGACGACGTGGACGGCGTCGACGTGCTGGCGCGGCACGGCGGCGCGGCGGACGGCCCGCACGGGGCGCGGTCCGTGCTGGTGTGCGGCGTCGGCGCGATGGCGCGCACGGCGCTGGCGCTGGGGGAGCTGCTGGCCCAGCACGGGCTCCGGGTCACGGTCGTCGACCCCCGGTGG
The DNA here is from genome assembly GCF_022346185.1 of Cellulomonas sp. ACRRI. GTDB lineage: Bacteria > Actinomycetota > Actinomycetes > Actinomycetales > Cellulomonadaceae > Cellulomonas. The sequence goes on from NZ_JAKRMS010000020.1 coordinate 16,893, forward strand.
GTGCTGCCGGTGCCGGCGGCGCTGGTGAAGCTGGTGGGGGAGCACGACCACGCCGTGACGATCGAGGACGGCGTGCGCGAGGGCGGCATCGGCTCGGCGGTCGGGCTCCGGGCGCGGGACGCCGGGATCGCGACGCCGGTGCAGGCGTTCGGGGTGCCGCGCCGTTACCTCGAGCACGCGAGCCGGGACGAGCTCCTGACCGGGCTGCGGCTCACCGCGCCGGACCTCGCGCGCGACGTGCTCGCGGCGCTCGGCGCGGCGTCCTGACGCGGGTCGGGGGCCCGCTCCCGGGCCCTCGGTCCCCGACGTGAGCACCGTCACGCGCCCGTCCCGGGCCCTCGGCGGGGAGGAGGGACCTCGGTCCCAAGACATCCCATGACCTCGTGAATAGCGTCACGAGTACGACGCACTCAGCGAGGGAGCTTCAGATGTCCACCACAGCAACAACCCCCACCGGGACCGACGCCACCGCGCCGGCCTGGGACGGCTTCGTCACCGGACCCTGGTGTGACGGGATCGACGTCCGCGACTTCATCCAGCGCAACTACACGCCGTACACCGGCGAGGCCGACTTCCTCGCCGGCCCCACGGAGCGCACCACCGGCATCTGGGCGAAGCTCAGCGAGATGTTCCCGGCCGAGCGGGCCAAGGGCGTCTACGACATCGACAACCACACCCCGTCGACGATCGTGTCGCACCCGGCCGGCTACATCGACCAGGAGAACGAGCTGATCGTCGGCCTGCAGACCGACGCCCCGCTCAAGCGCGCCATGATCCCCAACGGCGGGTGGCGCATGGTCGAGAAGAGCCTCGAGACCTACGGCTACGAGGTCGACCCCCAGGTCGCCACGATCTTCACCACGTACCGCAAGACGCACAACGACGGCGTCTTCGACGTGTACCCCCCGAACGTCCGGGCCGCGCGCTCCTCGCACCTCATCACCGGCCTGCCGGACGCCTACGGCCGCGGCCGCATCATCGGCGACTACCGCCGCGTGGCGCTGTACGGCGTCGACGCGCTGATCGAGGCCAAGCGCCTCGAGCGGCACGAGATGGACATGGAGCCCTCGGTCGAGGACGTCATCCGCGACCGCGAGGAGAACGCCGAGCAGATCCGCGCGCTCGTCGAGCTCAAGCAGATGGCCGCGTCGTACGGCTACGACATCTCCCGCCCGGCGACCACCGCCCGCGAGGCCGTGCAGTGGCTGTACTTCGCCTACCTGGGCGCCGTGAAGGAGCAGAACGGCGCGGCGATGTCGCTGGGCCGCACCTCCACGTTCCTCGACGTGTACCTGCAGCGCGACCTCGCGTCGGGCGCGATCACCGAGGAGTTCGCGCAGGAGCTGATCGACGACTTCGTCATCAAGCTGCGCATCGTCCGGTTCCTGCGGACCCCGGAGTACGACCAGCTGTTCTCCGGCGACCCGACCTGGGTCACCGAGTCGATCGGCGGCATCGGCGAGGACGGGCGCCCGCTCGTCACCAAGTCGTCGTTCCGGTTCCTGCAGACGCTGTACAACGTCGGCCCGGCCCCCGAGCCGAACCTGACCGTGCTGTGGAGCAACCGCCTGCCCGAGGGCTTCAAGAAGTTCTGCGCCCAGGTCTCGATCGACACCTCCGCGATCCAGTACGAGTCGGACGACCTCATCCGCACCTCCTGGGGCGACGACGCCGCGATCGCCTGCTGCGTGTCCCCGATGCGGGTCGGCAAGCAGATGCAGTTCTTCGGCGCCCGGGTGAACATCGCCAAGGCGCTGCTGTACGCCATCAACGGCGGCCGCGACGAGGTGTCCGGCAAGCAGGTCGCGCCGGTGTCCGCGCCGGTCGAGGGCGACGTCCTGGACTACGAGGACGTGGCGGCGAAGTACGACAAGCTGCTCGACTGGCTGGCCGAGACCTACGTCGACGCGCTGAACTGCGTGCACTACATGCACGACAAGTACGCGTACGAGCGGCTCGAGATGGCGCTGCACGACCGCCAGATCCTGCGGACCATGGCCTGCGGCATCGCCGGCCTGTCGGTCGTCGCGGACTCGCTGTCGGCGATCAAGTACGCCAAGGTCACGCCGGTGCGCGACGAGGACGGCCTGGTCACGGACTACGTGATCGAGGGCGACTTCCCGACGTACGGCAACGACGACGACCGCGCGGACGACATCGCCGTGGGCATCACCAAGGCGTTCATGGAGAAGATCCGGCGGCACAAGACCTACCGGAACGCGCTGCACACCCAGTCGGTGCTGACCATCACCTCGAACGTCGTCTACGGCAAGGCCACGGGCAACACCCCCGACGGCCGCCGCGCCGGCGAGCCGTTCGCCCCGGGCGCCAACCCGATGAACGGGCGCGACTCGCACGGCATGCTCGCCTCCGCGATGTCGGTCGCGAAGCTGCCGTACTCCGAGGCGATGGACGGCATCTCGCTCACCTCGACGGTCGTGCCCTCGGGCCTCGGCCGCACCAAGGAGGAGCAGGTGGCGAACCTGGTCGGCCTCATGGACGCGTACAACGTGTCCTCCGGGTACCACCTGAACGTCAACGTCCTCAACCGGGACACCCTCGAGGACGCCATGGAGCACCCCGAGAAGTACCCGCAGCTCACCATCCGGGTGTCGGGCTACGCCGTGAACTTCGTGCGGCTGACCCGCGAGCAGCAGCTCGACGTGCTGTCCCGGACGTTCCACGGCGGCATCTGACGCCGAGCGGCACCGCTGCCCGGCCCGGGGGAGCAGCCCCGGGCCGGGCGGCCCGCCACCGCACCACCCGCACCACCCAGCAGGACCCCGCGAGGAGGTCGCGACCATGAGCAGCAGCCAGTCCGTCGTCGGCGAGGTCGGCGCCCCGGTGATCGAGCTCGGCCTGCCCGTCACGGGCGGCTCGCACGAGCGCTCGACGGCCGGCACCGCGGGCCTCGCGGTGAGCGACGCCGAGCGCAGCGAGAAGTTCGCGCAGATGCGCGCCGGCGAGCTCGGCTCGCTGCACTCCTGGGAGCTCGTCACCGCGGTCGACGGCCCCGGGACCCGGCTCACCACGTTCCTGGCCGGCTGCCCGCTGCGCTGCCTGTACTGCCACAACCCCGACACCATGGAGATGCGGCGGGGCGAGCCGGTGCTCGCCGAGGAGCTGCTGCGCCGGATCCGGCGGTACGTCCCGGTGTTCGCGGTCACCGGCGGCGGCCTGACGATCTCCGGCGGCGAGCCGCTGATGCAGCCGGCCTTCGTCGCCCGGCTGCTGCGCGGGGCCAAGGAGCTCGGCGTGCACACCGCGATCGACACCTCCGGCTACCTCGGCGCGCACTGCTCGGACGCGATGCTCGCCGACATCGACCTGGTGCTGCTCGACGTGAAGTCGGGCATCCCCGAGACGTACAGGAAGACCACCGGCCGGGACCTGCAGCCGACCCTCGACTTCGGCCGCCGGGTCGCCGCGAGCGGGACCGAGATCTGGATCCGGTTCGTGCTCGTGCCCGGGCTCACCGACGCGCCGGAGAACGTCGACGCGGTCGCCGACTACGTCGCCACGCTGTCCACCGTCAGCCGGGTCGAGGTGCTGCCGTTCCACCAGATGGGGCGGGACAAGTGGCAGAGCCTGGGCATGGCGTACGAGCTGGAGGACACCCAGCCGCCGAGCCCGGAGCTGGTGGCGCGGGTGCGGCAGCAGTTCCGGGACCGCGGGCTGACGGTGTTCTGACCGGTCAGGCCACCGTCGCGCTCGCGTCGGCGACCCCGGGCGGGAGCAGCCGGCGCCCGAGCACGCGCCCGGACCAGCCGGTGCGGTCCAGCCACGGGCAGATGCCGCCGAGGTGCGCGGGCCAGCCGGCGCCGAGCAGCATCGCCAGGTCGACCTGCTCCGCCGACGGCACCACGCCCTCGTCGAGGAGGGAGCCGATCTCCTCGGCCAGCCCCCGCGCGACCCGGTCGAGGACGGCCGCCTCCTGGTCGGCGCGGCTGCCGCCCGCGGTGGGCGCGCCGAACGCGTCCTGGATCGCCGGGTCCACGACGGGCAGCCCGGCGGCGCCCGGCGCGGCGACGGCGCGGCCGTGCTCGACCAGCGCGTCCAGGCCGGGGGACAGCGGGTAGCGGTCCCCGAGCTCGTCGTGCAGCGTGACCAGCACGTGCCGGGCGACCGGGAGGCCGACGAGCTGCAGCAGGGCGAACGGGCTCATCGGCAGGCCGAGGGGGCGCAGCGCGGCGTCCGCGGCCTCGACGGGCGTGCCGTCCTCGACCGCGCCCAGCACGTCGGCGAGCATCCGCAGCAGGACGCGGTTGACCACGAAGCCGGGCCGGTCGGTGGTGCGGACGACGGTCTTGCCCGCGCGCCGCGCCACGTCGACCGCCGTGGCGAGCGACGCGGGGTCCGACGACGCCGTGGCGACGACCTCGACCAGCGGCATCTGGGCCACGGGGTTGAAGAAGTGCAGCCCGACGACCCGCTCCGGGTGCGCGAGGCCCTCGGACATCGCGGTGACGGACAGGGCGGACGTGTTGGTGGCGAGCACGCAGTCCGGGCGGACCAGGGCCTCGACCTCGGCGAACACGGCGCGCTTGACGTCCAGCACCTCGGTGACGGCTTCGATCACCAGGTCCGCGTCGGCGAGGTCCGCGAGGTCGGTGCCGACCCGGATGCCGTCGAGCAGGGCGCGGCCCGCGTCCTCGGGCAGCCGGCCGCGCGACACGGCGGACCCGACGAGGTCCCGCACCCGCTCGCGCCCGGCGGCGGCCCGCTCCTCGTCGACCTCCCGCATCGCCACCGGCACGCGGAGCCGTGACCCGAGCAGGACGGCGAGCTGGGCGGCCATGAGCCCGGCGCCGACGATGCCGACGCTCCGGACCTCGCGGGGCGCGGCGTCCTCCGCCTCGGCGCGGGCGGCGCGGCGCGCGCCCCGACCGGTCAGCTCCGCGGCGTACAGCGCGGCCCGGGCCTCGTCGGACGCGAGCAGCCGGGACAGGGCGTCGTCCTCCGCGCGGAAGCCGGCCTCCCGGTCGCGGGAGCCCGCGCGGGCCAGCAGGTCCAGAACGTGCGCGTACGCCGGGGCGGCGCCGTGCAGCCGTGCGTCCAGGGTGGCAGCGGCGCGCGTGACCGGGTCCGGCTCCCCCGCGGGCACCGGGGGGACGGCGGCCGCGCGGGGGTCGGGGGAGCCGGCCCGCAGCACGCCGGCCGTCCAGGCGAGCGCCGACTGCTCGAAGCCCTCGACCGGCAGCACGGAATCGACCAGGCCGAGCTCCAGGGCCTGCTCGGCGGTGGTGAGCCGGTTGTTCGCGAGCGGGCGCAGCACGGCGAGGTCGACGGCGGCGGGCAGACCGACCAGGCGGGGGAGCAGCCACGACCCGCCCCAGCCCGGCACGATGCCCAGCGACGCCTCGGGGAGCCCGATCGACCGGATCCCCGCGGCCGCGACCCGGTGGTCGCAGTGCAGGGCCAGCTCCAGGCCGCCGCCGAGCGCGTGCCCCGTGATCCAGGCGAACGTCGGCACCGGCAGCTCACCCAGCGGGCGGAGCGCGGCGTGGCCGGCCTCGGCGAGCGCGCGGGTCTGGCCGAGTCCGTCGAGGCGGCGGGCGACGGAGAGGTCGGCGCCCGCGACGAAGCAGCCCGGGCGGCCGGTGACCGCCACGGCGGCGATCTCGCCGGCCTCGGCGCGGACGCGCACCGCGTCCAGGGCCTCGCGGAGGACGGTGAGGCCGCGCGGGCCCAGGGTCGTGGGGCGGCGCTCGTCGGTCGCGGTGAGCGTGAGCAGGGCCAGCACGCCGGCGCCGTCGGGCAGGTCGACGTCCCGGGCGGTCACGCGCAGGACGTGGTCGTCGGCCTCGGCGGGCAGACCGCCCGGCGCGCCGGCGACGGGTGCGCCGGGCGCGGACGCGTGGCCGCCGGGCGTGGCGGGGTCGCGCGGGGCGGACGACGGGGACGGCTCGGTGGCGGCGTGGCGCATGCGGCACTCCCTGGGGACGACGGTGTCCGGTCGGAACACCGCGACCCTAGCCGCGCCGGTGCCCGCTGTCGCGGCGCCCGCGGCGACGGCGCGCCGCGGCCCCGCAGGTCAGCCGCCCGGGCCGCTGCGCCGAGTGGGTACTCGACACGTCGAGTGAGCATCCGCCGACTACTCGCTCGACGTGTCGGTTGCCCACTCGGCGCGGCACCCGGGCCGCTCAGGCCGGGGTCGCCACCGCGGCGAACGCCGCCGCCAGGCGCGGGGCCAGCAGCCCGATCTGCCAGGGCCGCGCGCCGCCGGCGGCCAGCCGCTCGGCCAGGTGCTGCTCGTCGGCCGGGGTCGGCGGGGCCCAGCACACCCGGCGCAGCAGGTCCGGCTGCAGCAGGTTCTCGGCCGGCACGGTGTGCGTCTCGGACAGCTCGGCGACGACGGCGCGCGCCGCGGTGAGCCGGGCGGCGGCCGCGGGATCGCGGTCGGCCCAGGCGCGCGGCGGCGGCGGGGCGTCGGTGCGTGGGCCGCGGCTGCTGGGCAGCTGGTCCTCGGGGAGCTGCAGGCCGGTGTCGATCGCGCGCTGCCAGAGCGCGGCGCGGCGCCGGGTGCCCTTGCCGGAGAACTGCGGCAGCGCGACGAGCTGCGGCACGGACCGCGGCAGCGCCTGCGCGGCCGCGACGATGGCGGCGTCGGGCAGGACGCGGCCGGGGGAGATGTCCCGCTGGCGGGCGTTCTCGTCGCGGGTCTCCCACAGCGAGCGCACGACGGCGAGCCGGCGCGGGTCGCGGATGGCGTGCACGCCGGACACCCGGCGCCACGGCTCGACCCGGGGCGCGGGCGGCGGGGCGAGGCGCACGGCCTCGAACTCCTCGGCGGCCCACTGGGCCTTGCCGGCGAGAGCCAGCCGCTCGGCGAGGACCTCGCGGAGCTCGACCAGCACCTCGACGTCGAGCGCGGCGTACCGGAGCCACTGCTCGGGCAGCGGTCGGGTGGACCAGTCGACCGCGGAGTGCTCCTTGGCCAGGCCGAGACCCAGCAGCTCGGCGACGACGGCGGCGAGGCCGACGCGCTCCAGGCCCAGCAGCCGGGCGCCCAGCTCGGTGTCGAAGACGCGGGAGGGGCGCATGCCCTGCTCGGCGAGGGCGCCGAGGTCCTGGGACGCGGCGTGCAGCACCCACTCGACGCCGACCAGGGCGTCGGACAGCGGGGACAGGTCGGGCACGGCGACCGGGTCGATGAGCGCGGTCCCCGCGCCCTCGCGGCGCACCTGCACCAGGTAGTTGTGCTGGCCGTAGCGGTAGCCGGACGCGCGCTCGGCGTCGACGGCCACGGGGCCGGTGCCGGCGCCGAACGCCTCGACGACCCGGGCGAACGCCTCGGGGGTGTCCACGACCGCGGGCACGCCCTCGGCGGGCTCGGTCAGGGGGACGACGGCGGCGGGCTCGGCGAGCCCCGTCGCGTCGGCGGGCTGCTCGTGGTCGGCGCCGGCCGGGGCGCTCGTCTCCTCGGCCGGGGTACCGGCCGGGTGCGGGACTGACTGCATGGGACAACCGTAGGCCGTCGGCGCGCCGCGCCCGTCCCGGCGCGCAGGCGCGGGGCCGGGTCCGGCGTCCGGCACGGCCCGGGGCCTCAGGCGAGCAGGCCGGTGCGGATGGAGATGGCGACCAGGGCGGCGCGGTCGCCGGTGCCGAGCTTGCGCGAGATGCGCGCGAGGTGGCTCTTGACGGTCAGCGCGGACAGCCCGAGCTCGTCGCCGATGGCGCGGTTGCTGAACCCGTCGGCGACGAGGCGCAGCACGCTGAGCTCGCGCGAGGTGAGGTCGGGGCGGGTGCGCGCGAACGGCGACGGCACGGCGCCGGGGGCGGACCCGGGCGGGCCGACGGTGGCGTTCGGCTCGGTGGCGACGGCGCCGCGCAGGCCGCCGGTGAGCAGCCCGACCAGGTCGCGGCGCCCGGCGCGGCGGGCGAGCAGGATGACGCGCCCGGAGCCGCGGCGGCGCAGGTTCCGCACGAGGGTCTGGCCCTCGCCCTCGGCGAGCTCGGTGACCACGACGCACATCTGGCCGAGGGGGCGGCGGCGCGGGTCGGTGCCGGTGCCCGTGCCCTGCGAACCGGGGCGGCGCGCCTGCGTGGCGACCGCGCCCGCCCGGGCGCCCGGGACGCCCGGTGCCAGGCCGGTGCCTCGTCGAATCGGCTCGATGCTCACTGCGGTGCCCCCTTGACGGTCCAACACTTGCCCCCTCTATCGACCCGTCGCCCCGGTGTCTTGAGCAGAACGGGTGACATCGTGACCCGCTCGTGACCCGGTTGTCACGGGCGAGCTCAGTGCCGCGGCCCCAGCGCGACGACGCCCTCGGGCAGCGGCGGCAGCCCGGCGACCGTGCACAGCAGGGTGCCCCAGGCGCGCAGGTGCGGCGCGAGGTCCTCGTCGCGGGCCGTCCAGGAGGCGCGCAGCTCCAGCTCGCAGAGCTCCGGGCGCTCGTCCAGGGCACCGAAGGACTGGGAGAGCACGCGGGTCACGGTGCCGCCGGCCGCGCGGGCGTCGACGTCGGCGGACGCGAGCGCGTCGGAGAACCAGCTCCACGCCACCTCGGCCAGCAGCGGGTCCTGGCCGACCTCGGGCTCCAGCGTCGCGCGCACGAGGGTGACGAGCCGGAACGCCCCGTCCCACGCCTCCTGGCCCGCGGGGTCGTGCAGCACCACGAAGCGGCCGGAGGCGAGCTCGTCGGCGTCGGGGTCGCGGCGGGTGCTGCGCACGTCGGCGACGAGGGCGGCGGTGTACGGGGCGATCCGCGCGGGACCGGGCGCCTCCTCGAGGGACACCTCGGGTCGCAGCGTCACGCCCCGCAGCGACCGCAGGGCGCGCAGGAACTCCGGTGGCGCGTCGCGGGGGCCGGTGCTCACAGCGCCGAGCGTAGGGGCGACCCTCTCGACCGGTGGGCGCGGCACGCCGGGCGACGACGCCCCGGACTAGGGTGAACCTGCCCTGGCACCGCTTCGAAGGAGCACCTGCGCATGTCTGCACCCGCCGCACAGATCGGCGTCACCGGCCTGGCCGTGATGGGCCGGAACCTCGCCCGCAACCTGGCCCGGCACGGCTACACCGTCGCGGTGCACAACCGCTCGCAGGCGAAGACCGACTCGCTGATCGCCGACCACGGCGACGAGGGCACGTTCGTGCCGTCGGTCACGACCGAGGAGTTCGTGGCGTCGCTGGAGCGGCCCCGCAAGGTGATCATCATGGTCAAGGCCGGCGCCCCGACCGACGCGGTGATCGACGAGCTGGTGCCGCTGCTGGACGAGGGCGACATCGTCGTCGACGCCGGCAACGCGCACTTCCCGGACACCCGTCGCCGCGAGGCAGCGCTGCGCGAGAAGGGCCTGCACTTCGTCGGGACCGGCGTGTCCGGTGGCGAGGAGGGCGCGCTGAACGGCCCGTCGATCATGCCGGGCGGCTCGCGCGAGTCGTACGCGGTCCTGGGTCCGATCCTCGAGGACATCTCCGCGAAGGTCGACGGCACCCCGTGCTGCACCTACGTCGGCCCGGACGGCGCCGGCCACTTCGTCAAGATGGTGCACAACGGCATCGAGTACGCCGACATGCAGCTGATCGCCGAGGCGTACGACCTGCTCAAGCAGGGCCTGGGTGCGTCCGCCGCGGAGATCGCCGACATCTTCCGGACCTGGAACGAGGGCGACCTCGAGTCCTTCCTCATCGAGATCACCGCCGAGGTGCTCTCCCAGGTCGACGCGGAGACCGGGTCGGCGTTCGTGGACGTCGTGCTGGACCAGGCGGAGCAGAAGGGCACCGGCCGCTGGACGGTGCAGAACGGCCTGGACCTGGGCGTCCCGATCACGGGCATCGCGGAGGCGACGTTCGCCCGCGCGCTGTCCGGCTCGGTCCCGCAGCGCACCGCCGCGCGCGGCACGCTCCCCGCGCACGCGGGCACCTTCGAGGTGACCGACCGCGACGCGTTCATCGAGGACGTGCGCCTGGCGCTGTACGCCTCGAAGGTCGTGGCGTACTCGCAGGGCTTCGACCAGATCGCGGCGGCCTCGGCGGAGAACGGCTGGGACATCGACCGCGGCGCCATGGCGCGCATCTGGCGGGGCGGCTGCATCATCCGCGCCCGGTTCCTCAACCGGATCACCGAGGCGTACGAGCGCGACGGGGACCTGCCGCTGCTGCTCGCCGACGAGTACTTCACCGGCGCGGTCGGCAACGGCGTCGCGGCCTGGCGCCGCGTCGTGGCCCAGGCCGCGCTGGCCGGGGTGCCGACCCCGGCGTTCTCCTCGTCGCTGTCGTACTACGACGGGGTGCGGGCCGAGCGGCTGCCGGCGGCGCTGATCCAGGCGCAGCGCGACTTCTTCGGCGCGCACACCTACAAGCGCGTCGACAAGGACGGCACCTTCCACACCGAGTGGTCCGGCGACCGCGCCGAGCACGAGGCGTGAGCGCGGCGACGCCGGCGCCGGGCACGGAGGGGCTGCGCGACCTGCAGCCCGTCATGCTCGGCGCCGACATCGGCGTGTACGCGCTGGCGCGCGCGTTCCACGAGGCCTACGGCGTCCGGTCGATCGTCGTGAGCGGGGCCGCCCTCGGGCCGGTCGCCGACTCGCGGATCGTGGACAACCGCCTGGTGGCGGACGGGCACGACCCGCGCCAGCTGGTCGACGCCGTGCTGGAGGTGGCCCGCGAGCAGGCCGGGAAGCGGCTGGTGCTGCTGGCCAACTCGGACTGGCTGGTCCGGGTCGTCGTGCAGCACCGCGCGGAGCTCGAGCCGCACTACGTCGTGCCGTTCCTGTCCGAGGACCTGATGGACCGGCTGTCGGACAAGGCGACGTTCGCCGAGATCGCGACCGACCTCGGCCTGGCGGTGCCGCGGACGATCGTGCAGGACTTCGCGCTCGCCGACGACCCGGCCTGGGCGCCGGTCCCGGTGGACGTCGGCTACCCGCTGATCGCCAAGGCGGCCAGCAGCGCCGACTACCAGGAGGTCGAGTTCGCGGGGAAGAAGAAGGTCTTCGAGATCTCCTCGGCCGACGAGCTCGACGCGCTGTGGGCGTCGCTGAAGGGCGCCGGGTTCCGCGGGCGGTTCGTCGTCCAGGAGCTCGTGCCGGGCGACGACACCCAGATGCGGTCGATCACGGCGTACGTGGACTCCCGCGGCTCGATCACGCTGCTCGCCTCCGCGCACGTGCTGCTCGAGGAGCACACGCCGTCCGGCCTGGGCAACCCGGCCGCGATGGTCGTCACCCGGGAGCAGGGGATGCTCGACCAGGCGGCGGCGTTCCTGCGCGGCGTGGGCTACGTCGGGTTCGCGAACTTCGACGTGAAGGTGGACCCCCGGGACGGGTCCTTCCGGTTCTTCGAGGTCAACCCGCGCATCGGCCGGAACAACTACTACGTGACGGCCGCCGGGGCGAACGTCGCGCGGTTCCTGGTCGAGGACCGGGTGCTGGACCGCGCGGTCGAGCCGGTCGTGGTCGACACCGAGGTGCTGTACTCGATCCTGCCGCACCGGCTGCTGCTGCGGTACGTGCTGGACCCGGCGCTGGCCGGGAAGGTGCGCGGGCTCATCCGGGCCGGGCGGGTGGCGCACCCGCTGCGGTACCGGCGCGACGCCGGGCTCAAGCGGCGCTGGTACGTGCTCGCCGCCGGGCTGAACCAGGTGCGCAAGTTCCGCCGGTACTACCCGGAGCCGACGAGCACGGGGTTCTGACCTCGGCGCCCACGCGTCACGACGAGCGACGGCCGGTGCCCCCGCACGGGGCGCCGGCCGTCGTGCGTGCGGGGGAGGGCGGCCTCAGCCGAGCTCGGACGTCCCCGAGTACAGGTGCAGCACCGGCACGTGCAGCTCCTCGCGGGCGCGGGAAGCCCAGTCGCGGTGGAACGTGTCCTCCAGCGCGTGCGGGTAGGTCACGACGACCACCTCGCGGGCGCCCTCGGACGCCACGGCCGCGCGCAGCGCGGGCAGCGGGTCGTCGTCGACGACGGTGCCGGACGCGCTCACCCCCGCGTCGGCGAACGCGGCCAGGCTGTCGGCGAGCTGCTCGGCGGCGTCGGCGGTCGCCTCCGTCGGCTCCGGCTCCCGGCCCAGGACGGTGTCGAGCGCCTCGCGGAGCTCGCCCAGGCTGAGCTGGTCGACCAGCGAGACGAGCACGTTGCGCTCGGTGTCGGCGGGGACGAGCACGCGGTACTGCAGCTGCTCGCCGTCGTGCAGCGAGACGATGTGCGCGACGTCGGCGGCGGCGAGGGTGTCCTCCGTGAGGACCAGGATCGTGTCGGTCACGGCTCGACCCTAGCGGGCGTCGGCGCTGCTCACCCGCCCGCGCCGCTCACCCGCCCGCGCCGAGGACCCAGCGCCCGAGCAGCATCCCGTCGCTGTGCAGCAGGTGCGCCGGCCGGGCCGGCAGCGGGTCGAGCCACGCGGGGCCCTGCACCGCGCGCAGGCCCGGCCCGCCGACGACCAGCGGGCTCGTCGTCAGGCAGAGCTCTTCCACCAGCCCGGCCCGCACGAGGTCGGTCAGCAGGCGCGGACCGCCCTCGGCGAGCACGCGGGTCAGGCCGCGGTCGGCCAGCGCGGCGAGCGCCGCGGCGAGGTCGACGTCGTGCTCGCCGGCCACCAGGACCCGGTCGTCGCCCAGCTCGGCGCGCAGGTCGGCGAGCCGCGGGTTCGCGGCGACGGTGACGACGTACGGCGGCCGGTCGGTCCCCCGCAGGCCCTCCGGCAGCGCGCCGGACGCCGTCACCAGGGCGAGCTCGAGGTCGGGCGCCTGTCCGCGGGCGGCGCGGGCCGCGCGCAGGTCGGCGGGGACGGACAGCGGCGTGTACCCCTCGGCGCGGGCGGTCCCGGCGCCGACCAGGACCACGTCGGCCACCGCGCGCATGACCCGGAACACCCGCCAGTCCGCGGGGCCGTTGATGCTGCGGGACCGGCCGTCGGGGCCCTGGGCCGAGCCGTCGACCGTGGCGATCATGTTCGCGCGCACCGCGGCGGGCCTGCCGGGCGCGGGCTCCGGGTGGGCGTACAGGTCGTGCAGCGCGGGCTCGCCGGCCTCGGGGGCCAGCGTCGCGCCGGCGCGGTCCAGGGGCAGCAGCACGTCCAGGGGCGGGAGCTCGCGGGGCATGGCGGTCAGGCTAGTCGTAGGCTGTGCGGCCGTGAGCCCGAGCCCCGCCACGCCGACGACGGCCAGCCTGACCTCCCGGCGCCCCGACGTCGGACGCGACCGCCTGCTGGCGGAGCGCGTCCCGCCGCCGCACTTCGCCGGCGAGTCGTTCGACACCTACTGGCCGGACCCGGAGTACCCGAGCCAGGCCGCCGCCGTGGACCGGCTGCGCGAGGTCGCCGCGACGCTGACCGGCGCGGGCGGCTCCGGCGGCCTGCTGGGCCGGCTGCGGCGCAGGCGCGCCGCGGTGCCCGCGGTGTACCTCGACGGCGGGTTCGGCGTCGGCAAGACCCATCTGCTGGCGTCGCTCGCCGCGGCCGTCGGCCCGGAGGCGGCGGCGTACGGCACGTTCGTCGAGTGGACCAACCTGGTCGGCGCCCTCGGGTTCCGGCCGACCGTCGACGCGCTCGCGAGCCGGAAGCTCGTCTGCATCGACGAGTTCGAGCTCGACGACCCCGGCGACACCGTGCTGATGTCCCGCCTGCTGCGCGAGCTGACCGACCGGGGCGTGGCGCTGGCGGCCACGTCCAACACGCTGCCGGAGTCGCTCGGCGAGGGCCGGTTCGCGGCCGACGACTTCCTGCGCGAGATCCAGGACCTGTCCGACCGGTTCGAGGTGCTGCGGATCGACGGCCAGGACTACCGGCGGCGCGAGGCGGTCACCGACGCGCCCGGTCTGGACGACGACGCGGTACGGGCCGCGGTCGCGGGTGCGCCGGGCGCGACGCTCGACGACTTCGGCGACCTGCTGGCGCACCTGTCGACGGTGCACGCCTCGCGGTACGGGGCGCTGCTGGACGGCGTCGAGCTCGTCGGGCTGACCGGGGTGGGGCCCGTGCCGGACCAGGACGTCGCCCTGCGGCTGGTGTCGCTGGTGGACCGGCTGTACGACCGGGACGTGCCGGTGCTGCTGGGCGGCGCGGGGGAGTCCGTGCTGTTCACCGAGCAGATGCGGGCGGGCGGGTACCGGAAGAAGTACTACCGCGCGCTGTCCCGCCTGGGCGCGCTGGCCGAGCGCGGCCGCCAGGAGGCCGCGGCCCGGGCCTGACCGGCCGGCGCCCCACGTCGAGTGGAAGGTCTGGCCCGACACGCCGTCGGCGTGTCGGGCCAGACCTTCCACTCGAGGGGGTCAGGGGGCCAGGACGGCGACCGAGCGCGGGCCCAGGAGCACCTGGGCCTCGTCGCCCTCGTCCGCCGGGACGACCCGGGCCGTGGCCCACGAGGCCAGGACCCGCACGTCAGCCACCGTGCCCAGCGGCACGGTGCGCTCGGTGGCGGCCAGGTTGACCACCACGCGGGCGTCGCCGCGGTGCAGCACGAGCCAGTCCGCCCACGCCCCGTCGACCGGCGCGGCGCCCTCGGCCCAGGTCAGGTCCGTGCGCGACCGGTCGCCCGAGGCCAGGTCCGGGACCTCCCGGCGCAGCCGCGCGAGCGCCCGGTACCAGTCGAGCATCCGCTCGCCGCCGGGAAGCGTCGGCTCGTCCCAGTCGAGCCGGCCGGCCTCGAACGTGGCCGCCGCCTGCGGGTCCGGGACCTCGAAGGTGTCCTCGTCCGCCCCGTACATCTCCGCCCAGCCGTGCCCGCCGAACTCCCGCGACCGGCCCTCGCGCACCGCCTGGGCGAGCTCGGGCTCGGGGTGGTCGGTGACGTACATCCACGGGGTGCGGGCGCCCCACTCCTCGCCCATGAACAGCATCGGCGTGAACGGGGACAGCAGCACCAGCGCCGCGGACGCGGCCAGCGCGCCGTCGTCGAGCGCGTCCGACGGCCGGTCGCCCAGCGCGCGGTTGCCGACCTGGTCGTGGTCGGAGCCGAACACGACGAACCGGTGCCCGTCGACCTCGGGCGGCACCGGGGCGCCCCAGTCCCGCTCCCGGAACGTGGAGTACCCGCCGTCGTGCACGAACACGTCGCGGTACGCCTTGCGCAGCGTCTCCGGGGCGCCGAAGTCGACGTAGTAGCCGTGCCGCTCGCCGGTCAGCAGGGCGTGCAGCGCGTGGTGCACGTCGTCCGCCCACTGCGCCGTCATGCCCCAGCCGCCCTCGGACGTGGGGGTGACCGACACCGCGTCGTTCAGGTCGACCTCGGCGATCAGCGACAGGGGCCGGCCGACCTCGGCGGCCAGGGCCGCGACCTCGTCCGACAGCTGCGCGAGCACGTGCCGCGGCGAGTCGTCCACCAGCGCGTGCACCGCGTCCAGGCGCAGGGCGTCCACGTGGAAGTCCCGGAGCCAGCGCAGCGCGCTGTCCACGATCCACCGGCGCACCTCGCCGGCGTCCGGCCCGTCCAGGTTGATCGCCGCGCCCCACGGCGTGTGGTGCGCGTCGGTGAAGTACGGGCCGAACTCGCCCAGGTAGTTGCCGGACGGGCCCAGGTGGTTGTGCACGACGTCCAGGCAGACCGCCAGCCCGGCGGCGTGCGCGGCGTCCACGAACCGCTGCAGGGCGGCCGGCCCGCCGTACGGCTCGTGCACGCCGTACAGGCTGACGCCGTCGTAGCCCCAGCCGCGCTCGCCGTTGAACGGGGCGACCGGCAGCAGCTCGACGACCTCGACGCCCGTGGCGACGAGGTGGTCGAGGCGCCCGGTCGCCGCGTCCAGCGTGCCCTCCGGGGTGAAGGTGCCGACGTGCAGCTCGTAGACGACCGCGCCGCGCACGTCGCGCCCGGCCCAGCCGTCGTCGGACCACGCGTGCCGGGAGGCGTCGAACACCCGGCTCGGGCCGTGCACCCCCGCGGGCGCCCAGGGGCCGCGCGGGTCGGGCCGCGGGTCGCCGCCGTCGAGCACGAACGCGTAGTCGGTACCGTGAGGCAGGTCGCGGTCGCCCGTCCACCAGCCGTCGCCGGCCGCGGTGAGCGGGACGGTCTCGGCCCCGGCGTCGTCGGCCGCGGGCAGGTGCAGGGCGACGGTCGTCGCGCGGGGCGCCCACACGTCGCCGGGCCGGACATCACGGGCGGCGCGGGTCTCGGTCACGCGTCGGTCCTCCTCACGAGCAGGGCGACCGGCAGCCGGTCGAGCAGGTCGGACAGCGGGCGCACGCCGCCCTCGACGGGCCGGTCGGCGAGCACGTCGTGCCAGTCGCCCTCGGGCAGGGCGACGGTGTGCTCGCCCCAGCCGCCGAGCCGGTCGACCATCGCGGCGAGCCGGGTGGCGACCACCGCGACCCGGGGCTCGCCGTCGGCGGTGCGCGCGTAGGTGAGCACGTGGCCGGTCGAGTGCGGCAGGGGCGTGATCCCGGCGCCCGGGCCGGTGAACGCCTCGGGCAGGTCCCGGCGCAGCCGGAGCGCGCGCGAGGTGACCAGCAGCTTCTCGTCCGCCAGGTCGCGAGCGCCCGCGCCCTCGTCGAGCCGGGCGAGCCGGGCCGCGATGGCCGCGTGGTCCACCGGGCGGCGGTTGTCCGGGTCGACCAGCGCGACGGCGGGCACCTCGGTGCCCTGGTAGACGTCGGCGACGCCCGGCAGCGTGAGCTGCACCAGCTTCTGCCCGAGCACGGCCGCCCGCACCGCGTCCCGGGTCCGGTGCTCCCACTCGGTGAGCAGGCCGGCGACCCGCTCGTCGCCCAGCGCCTGGACGGCGACGTCGAGCACCGCGCGCTCGTACGCCTCGTCCGGGCTGGTCCACGACGTCCGGTCCTTGGCCTCGCGGACGGCCTTGGTCAGGTACTCGGTCAGCCGCTCGGCGGCGATCGGGCCGTCCGCCGTCCAGGTGCCCGCCAGGGTCTGCCACAGCAGGTTCTCGGCGCGTCCGTCCAGGAGGGTGCTGCGGTAGGACGCGGTGGCCTCGCGCAGCCGACCGACCAGCTCGGCCCACTCGACCGGCAGCTCGGACAGCACGCCGAGCCGGGCCCGGACGTCCTCGCTGCGCTTGGTGTCGTGCGTCGACAGCGTGGTCATGCCGAGCGGCGTCTGCTGCTGGGCGCGGACCGCCCAGGCCAGCAGCTCGGTGGGGGACAGGGCGAACCGCTCGGGCTCGCCGCCGACCTCGGTGAGGGACACCAGGTGGGTCCACCGGTAGAACGCGGTGTCCTCGACGCCCTTGGCCATCACCGCGCCGCACGTCTGCTGGAACCGCACGACGAGCTCGTCGCGCTGCGGCTCGCGGGTGCGGCCCGCGCTGCCGACCTCGCGGCCGAGCAGCAGGTCGACCAGGACGTCCATCGTCGCGGCGCGCTCGGGCGACAGCCGGGCGCGGGCGATCCGGGCGGCGTGCTCGAGCACCTCGACGTCCGCGGGGTGCGGCGTCCGGCCGGGCACGACGTACGCCCGGTACCGGTCCATCGCGACCAGCAGCTCCACCAGGCAGTCGTGCAGCGACCGCCAGGTGTGGTCCCGCAGCCGCAGGTCGCCGCGGCACACCTCGGCGGCGAGCTCGGTCAGCCGGTACACCTCGGCGTACAGCGCGCGGTCGACGATCTCGCGCTTGGCGGTGTCGACCACCTCGGGCAGGGCGTCGGACGCCTCGCCGGTGAGCCGGTGCATGAGCGCGCCGAGCCGGGCGCCGCCGCCGGGGTCCACGAACGCCTGCTGGATCCGCCACAGCGCCTCGTAGCCGGTGGTGCCGGCGGTGTCCCAGTCGGCGGGCAGCTCCTCGTCGCCCTGCAGGATCTTCTCCACCACCACCCACGCGCCGCCCGAGCGGTCGCGCAGCCGCTCCAGGTAGCCGCCCGGGTCGGCCAAGCCGTCCGGGTGGTCGATCCGCAGGCCGTCGAGCACGCCCTCGTCCAGCAGGCGCAGCACCAGGGCGTGCGTCGCGTCGAACACGGCGGGGTCCTCGACGCGGATCGCGGCGAGGGTGCCGACGTCGAAGAACCGCCGGTAGTTCAGCTCCTCGTCGGCGACCCGCCAGTACGCCAGCCGGTAGTGCTGCCGCTCCAGCAGCTCGGCCAGCGGCAGCGCCTCGGTCCCCGGCCGGACCGGGAACGTGTGGTCGTAGTAGCGCAGCACCGGCTGCGGCTCGTCGCCCTGGCCGGGGACGACCTCGTGCTCGAGGTGCAGCTCGCCCGAGGCCAGGACGGTGCCGATCCGGTCGCCGAGCACCGGCATGAGCACGTCGCCCTCGCCCGCGGACCAGTCGACGTCGAACCAGGAGGCGTACGGCGACGCGGGGCCCTCGGCGAGCACCGACCACAGCGCCTTGTTGTGCCACGCGGGCGTGGGCACGGCCATGTGGTTCGGGACGATGTCCAGCACCAGCCCGAGCCCGGCGGCGTGCGCCCGGTCGGCGAGCCGGCGCAGCGCCGGCTCGCCGCCGAGCACCGGCGACACCTCGTCGTGGTCGACGACGTCGTAGCCGTGCGTCGAGCCGGGCGCCGCGGTGAGGACGGGCGACAGGTACACGTGCGTCACCCCGAGGTCGGCCAGGTACGGCACCAGGTCCGCGGCGTCGTCCAGGGTGAGGTCGGCCCCCAGCTGGAGCCGGTAGGTGGATGTCGGCACCGGGCGGCCGGGAGCGGGGAGGCGCCGGGTGGGGGTGCGGGGCTCCGTCCCGCGGTCCGCGGTCACTTCTTGTGCCGCGGCTCGGCGGGCTGGTCGCCGGCGTCGCCGTCGGCGGTCGGCGCGGCGGGCGCCCTCGTGGTGTGCGACGGCACGTCCGTGGAGGCGGTGGACGGGGCGCCGCTGGCCATCGACGTGGTCGCCGGCGCCTGGGTGACCGGGTCGACCTGCTGGACCGGGGGCCGGGAGAGCACGACAGTCGACCGGTGCGCGATCTCGACCGTGCTGGAGTGCGCGATCTCGTCGCCCGGGGCGAGCTGGTGGTCGCTGTCCAGGACGACGGTCCAGGTCTCGCCGTACTCCGCGTCGGGCAGCGTGAACGACGCCGGCTCCGGCTGGGCGTTGAACAGGACCAGGAACGAGTCGTCGACGATCTCCTCGCCGCGCAGGTCGGGCTCGGCGATGGCGTCGCCGTTGAGGAAGACCATGACGGCGCGGGCGAACTCCTCCTGCCACTGCGCGTCGGACATGTGGGTGCCCGCCGGGGACAGCCACGCGATGTCGCGCAGGTCGGACTCGCCCCCGCGCTCCGGCGCGCCCGCGAAGAACCGGCGGCGACGGAACACCGGGTGGTCCTTGCGCAGGTGCACGACCCGTCGCGCGTACTCGAGCAGCTCCGTGTCGTGCTCGTCGAGGTCCCAGTTCTGCCACGAGATCTCATTGTCCTGGCAGTACACGTTGTTGTTGCCCTGCTGGGTCCGGCCCATCTCGTCGCCGTGCAGGATCATCGGAACGCCCTGGGACAGCAGCAGCGTGGTCAGGAAGTTGCGGCGCTGCCGGCCGCGCAGGTCCAGGACGGCGGGGTCGTCCGTGGGGCCCTCGACGCCGCAGTTCCAGGACCGGTTGTGGCTCTCGCCGTCGCGGTTGCCCTCGCCGTTCGCCTCGTTGTGCTTCTCGTTGTAGGCGGTGAGGTCGGCCAGGGTGAAGCCGTCGTGCGCGGTGACGAAGTTGACGCTCGCGATGGGTCGGCGCCCGGTGTGCTCGTACAGGTCGGAGGACCCGGACAGCCGGCTGGCGAACTCGGCCAGCGTCGACGGCTCGCCCCGCCAGAAGTCGCGCACGGTGTCCCGGTACTGCCCGTTCCACTCCGACCACAGGGGCGGGAACCCGCCGACCTGGTAGCCGCCGTCGCCGAGGTCCCACGGCTCGGCGATGAGCTTGACCTGCGAGATGATCGGGTCCTGCTGCACGATGTCGAAGAAGGCGCTCAGCCGGTCGACCTCGTGGAACTGGCGGGCCAGCGTCGCCGCGAGGTCGAACCGGAACCCGTCGACGTGCATGTCCTGCACCCAGTACCGCAGCGAGTCCATGATCAGCTGCAGGACGTGCGGGGATCGCATGAGCAGCGAGTTCCCGGTGCCGGTGGTGTCGAAGTAGTGCGCCGGGTCGTCGTCGACCAGCCGGTAGTACGACGCGTTGTCGATGCCGCGGAACGACAGGGTCGGCCCCAGGTGGTTGCCCTCGGCGGTGTGGTTGTAGACCACGTCGAGGATGACCTCGATGTCGGCGGCGTGCAGCGCCTTGACCATCGCCTTGAACTCCTGCACCTGCTGGCCGGTGCTGCCGAAGGCGGCGTAGGCGTTGTGCGGCGCGAAGAAGCCGATCGTGTTGTAGCCCCAGTAGTTCGACAGCCCGCGGTCCTGCAGGGACGGGTCGTTGACGAACTGGTGCACGGGCATGAGCTCGACCGCGGTCACGCCGAGGCTGGTGAGGTGCTCGATGACCGCCGGGTGGGCGAGCGCGGAGTAGGTGCCGCGCATCTCCTCGGGCACCGCCGGGTGCAGCTGCGTCAGGCCCTTGACGTGCGCCTCGTAGATCACCGAGTCGTGGTACTCGTGCTGCGGCGGACGGTCGTGGCCCCAGTCGAAGTAGGGGTTCACCACGACGGAGGTCATGGTGTGGCCGGCGGAGTCCTCGGTGTTCCGCTCGTCCTCGGCGCCGAACGTGTACGAGTACAGCGACGGGTCGTTGTCGATCTGCCCGTCGATGGCCTTGGCGTACGGGTCGAGCAGGAGCTTGGACGGGTCGCACCGGTGGCCCTGCGCCGGGTCGTACGGGCCGTGCACCCGGAACCCGTACCGCTGGCCGGGCTGGAGCGCGGGGACGTAGCCGTGCCACACGAACGCGTCGACCTCCGGCAGGTCCACCCGCGTCTCGTTCCCCGCCTCGTCGAACAGGCAGAGCTCCACCCGCTCGGCGACCCCCGAGTACAGCGCGAAGTTCGTGCCGCTGCCGTCGTAGGTCGCGCCGAGCGGGTAGGGGCGTCCGGGCCAGATCCTCATGCGCGTCAGTCCTCCGGGGGCAGGTGGGGCGGGCGGCGGGTCGCCGCTCCTGGGCACAGCGTGCCAGGGGACCCCCCAGGTGCGCAGGACGAACGGTCGCCCGGAGGTGCCCGCGGGGCCGCGCGCGGCGGACGGGGCGGCGGGCGACGGGCCGGCCGCGGGGCGGCGGCGGGCCCGCGCTGGGCCGAACGGGCGGCGCCACCGGGGAGTTCACCCGGGGCAGACGCCCTGTTCACCCCGTCGGACTATCGCATAACGGGCAAATCGGACCCATGCTCAGGGTCATGGCGGAACAGGACGACGCGCGGGTGGTGATCACCAACGCGGACATCGCGGCGGCGAAGCGGGACTGGCAGCTCGCCCGCACCCGCGGGGACCTGCCCGCCCGCGTCGACGAGGCGTACGACCTCTACCGGCGGCTGGTGTCCGCCCAGGCGCAGCAGATCGCGGACACGTTCCGGGCGACGGGGGCGCTGCGCGCGGACCAGGGCTGAGCCGCCCGCTGCGAGGGGGCTGCGAGCGCGGTGCGAGGGGACGGGTGCGTCCTGGTGCGGACCCGCCGGCGCCCGGCCGGTGGCCCGACCCGCGAGGGGGACCGCATGTCCACGACCACGCCGACGACGCCCGCGACCACGGCGGGTGCCGCCGCGCCCGGGCCGGCCGCGCCCGTCCGGCCCGGCGACCTGCTCGAGCCCGCCGGCCCGAGCACCGCCGACGTGGCGGGCCGGGTGTTCGCCGCGAGCCTCGGCGCGCAGGAGCTCGCCGCCCTGCACGCCGGCGACCGGCTCGGCTGGTACCGGGCGCTCGCGCAGCACGGGCCGTGCACCGCCGACGAGCTCGCCGGGCTCACCGCCACCCACCCGAGGTACGCGCGCGAGTGGCTGGAGCACCAGGCCGCCGCCGGGTACGTGGTGCCGGCGGGCGGCGCGTTCGCCCTCACGCCGGGGGCCGCCGAGGTGCTGGCCGACCCGGACTCGCCCGACTACCTCGCCCCGCTGGGCCGGATGCACGCCGCGAGCGTGCGCGTCTCGGACGACCTGCACGAGGCGTACCGGTCCGGCGGCGGCGTCCCGTGGGAGCGGCTCGGCGCGGACGCCCGGGAGGCGCAGGCCGCGCTCAACCGGCCGTTCTTCCTGCACGGCCTGGCCCGGCTCGTCGCGGACGCGCTGCCGGACCTGGACGGCCGCCTGCGCGCCGGCGCCCGGGTGGTCGACGTCGGGTGCGGCGAGGGCTGGTCGTCGATCGGGCTGGCGCTCGCGTACGAGGACGCGGAGGTCACCGGCGTCGACCTCGACCCGGCGTCGGTGGCGGCGGCGCGGCGGCACGCGGCGGCGCGGGGCGTGGAGGACCGGGTGCGGTTCGTCGCGGCCGACGCGGCCTCGCTCGCCCGGCCGGGTGCGGCGGGTGGGTACGACGTCGGCACCGCGTTCGAGTGCGTGCACGACCTGGCGGACCCGGTGGCGGTGCTGGCGTCGCTGCGGTCGCTGGTCGCGGACGACGGCTGGGTGCTGGTCGCGGACGAGCGGGTCGCGGAGGAGTTCACCGCCCCGGCCGAGCCGCTCGACCGGTGGTACTACGGGTTCTCGCTCGGGGTGTGCCTGCCGGACGGCCTGTCGCACCCGGGCGGGGTCGGGACCGGGACCGTCATGCGGCCGGCGACGCTGGCCGGGTACGCGCGCGCGGCGGGCTTTGCGGCGACGGAGGTGCTGCCGGTCGAGCACGACCTGTTCCGGTTCTACCGGCTGCGGGGCTGACGCGGGGCCGCGGCGGCGGGCGCGCGGCGGGCCGGGGCGCGGTCCCCGGGGGCGTCGGGCGTCCCGGACGCCGGCGCGGCCAGCCGGTCGACCGCGGCGCCGAGGTCGTCGTCGGCGCCCGCGTCGACCAGCTCCGCGAGCCGCCGGCCGCCCAGCTCGACCCCGAGCCCGGCCCGCGCGGCCGCGAGGGCGTCGGCCTCGACCCCGTAGGTCACCGGCAGGTCCGGGGCGGTCACGGCGCCGAGGAGCAGCGCCGCCTCCTCGGGCCGTTCCAGGCGCAGCAGCAGCGGGACGGCGTTGCGCAGGGCGGTGAGCAGGTGCGTGCGGTTGCCGGCGGGCGCCCAGTCCCGGGCCAGCGCGAGCAGGTCGTCGAGCGCCCCGGCGGGGTCGGGGCGGCGCGCGACGGCGGCCACGGTGGCGGCCCGGGCGACGCCCGACAGGTACCGGTCGCCCACGCCGTCGGCGAGGGCCCGGGCGTCCGCGAGCGCCGCGACCGCCGCGGCCGGGTCCGTGCGGGCCAGCACCTCCCCGGTGGTGAACGCGAGCCAGGCGCGGTCGGACGGGGCGGCGTGCACCGGGTGCACGGCGCGGCGGAGCTGCGCGAGCGCGGCGTCGGCGGCGATCGGCCGGTCCCGGTAGGCCGCGACCAGCGCGGGGTACGTCAGGCCGATGACCCGGTAGTGCGCGTCGGCGGCGTGCTGGGCCTCCGCGGCGATCCGGCCGCCCAGGGCGACCGCGTCCTCGGTGCGCCCCTCGAACAGCGCCAGGTCCGCCAGCACCTCGAGCGCGTGCAGCCGGTCCGCGGCGTCGGTGGCCCCCGCGAGCGCCTGCTGGGCGCGGCGGCCCGCCCCGCCGCGGTGGCCCTGCACGAGCGCGCGGGCCGCGAGCGCGGCGAGCACCGCGGGCGCGTCCTCCCGGCCGGGCACCGGCCAGGCGAGCACGTCGGTGCGCAGGGCGTCGACCGCGTGCCGGTGCAGCGCGCGGGTGAGCCGCACGGCGAGGTCCGGGTCGTGCGTCGCGGCCCAGGCGTGCGCGACGCGCAGGTCCGGCAGCAGCGCCGTGAGCTGCGCGCGGGCCTCGGGCTCGCCGGGGCCGCGCAGCGCCCGGTCGGCGTCCCGGGCGACGTCCAGCAGCACCGCGGCGTGCCGCGCGCGCACCGGCTCCGGGGGCGGCCCCACGACCGCGCGCACGGTCTGCAGCATCCGGTACCGGGTGCGGCCGCGGGCGTCGTCGCGCACCAGCAGCGAGGCCCCGGCGAGCAGCTCGGCGGTCCGGGCCGGGACGTCGAGCACGCGGGCCGCGAGGTCGGGCGCGCACGCGGTGGCGAACACGGGCCAGCCGTCCAGCGCGGTGCGGGCGTCCCGGGTCAGCAGCTCGCGCGACCAGCCGACCAGGGCGGCGAGCGACCGGTGCCGCGCGGGCGCGTCCCGCCGCGGCTGGACGAGGGCGTCCAGGCGCGCGTCGAGCAGGTCCGCGAGGTCCGCGACGGTGAGCGTGGCGGTGCGCGCCGCGGCCATCTCGACCGCGAGCGGCAGGCCGTCCAGCCGAGTGACGATGCGGGTGACGGGGTCGGCGGTGCCGCCCGTCGCGCCGCCGGCACGCGCCCCGGGCGTCGGGGGCGGGGTCGCGCGCCCGGCCGCGGCGCGGGCCCGGTCCCGGAACAGCCGCGCCGCCGGGGAGCCCGGTCCGGCCGTGCCCAGCGGCTCCACCAGGAGCACGTGCTCGCCCGCCACCCCGAGCGGGGTCCGGCTGGTCGCCAGCACCCGCAGGGGGCCGGGCTCGGACAGCAGCAGGTCGACGCACTCCGCCACCGCCCCGGCCACGTGCTCGCAGTTGTCCAGCACCAGGACGGTCGGGCGGGTCCCGGCCCGGGCCAGGACCTGGGCGGGGGCGTCGGCCGGGTCGGCGTCGAGGCCCTGGGCGATCGCGGTGGCGACGGCGGCGGGGTCGCGGATCGCGGCGAGCTCGACGAACCGGGGGACCAGGGGGGCGGTCACCCGCGCGGCGGACTCGAGCGCGAGGCGTGTCTTGCCGACCCCGCCGGGGCCGACGAAGGTGACCAGGGAGCTCTGGTCGAGCAGGGCGCGGGCGGCCCGCAGCTCGGCCTCCCGGCCGACGAAGGACGTGCGGGGCCGCGGGAGCGGCGGGGGTGCGGGCCGCCCG
>NZ_JAKRMS010000210.1 GCF_022346185.1 Cellulomonas sp. ACRRI
AGCCGGGGGCGTGCGGCGGGGCGGGGGCGCGCAGCGCTGCGGCGGCCCCGCGCGTGGCCGGTCGGCCGCGGCCGGCGCGGCTCACCACGCGATCCCCGCCGGCCGCAGCGCCGCGGCGTCGCGGACCTCGTCGAGCCGGGCGCGCGCCGCGTCGCCGGGCGTCGTCATCGCCAGCGCGCCGGACGCGACCCCGAGGTCGAGCGCCTGCGGGAGCGGGGCGCCGCGGAGCAGCCCGGCGACGAGCCCCGCGGCGAACGCGTCGCCCCCGCCGACCCGGTCGAGGACCTCCACCTCACCGTGCCCGACGGAGGCGTGCACCCCGTCCGCCGCGGACCACGCGAGCGCGCCCCAGCCGTTGCGGGACGCGGAGCGCACCGCGCGGCAGGTGGTCGCGATCACGCGCACGCCCGGCGCGACCGCGCGGATCCGCGCGACCCCGCGCTCGAACGCCTCCCGGGCGGCCACCGGGTCCTCGGCCGGCGGGTCGTCCACGTCCGGGAACAGGTCCCACGCCGAGCCGATCAGCACGTCGCACCCGGCGGCGAGCGCCCGCGCGGTCGCGCACGCCTGCGCGCGACCGCCGCGGCCCCGCCACAGCGAGGGGCGGAAGTTGGTGTCGACGGACACCGGGACGCCGCGCCGCCGGGCCTCGCGGGTGGCGTGCAGCGCCGTGGCGGTCGTGCTCGGCGACAGCCCCGCGAACACGCCGCCGGTGTGGAACCAGCGCGCGCCCGTCAGCACGGCGCCCCACGGCACGTCCGCCGGTGCGAGCCGGGACGCGGCCGTCCGCGCGCGGTCGGAGACCCCCACCGCGCCGCGGGCGCCGTGCCCGCGCTCGGTGAAGTTCAGCCCGTTCCGGGCGGGAACCGGTCCCCCGGTGGGCAGCCAGCGCACCCAGCGGGTGTCCACGCCGGAGGCCAGCACCAGGTCCTCGACCAGCCGGCCCACCTCGTCGTCGACGAGGGCGGTGACCACCGCGGTCCGCAGGCCGAACGCCGTGCGCAGCGCCCGGGCGACGTTGTACTCCCCGCCGCCCTCGTGCGGCGTGAACGTGCGGGCCGAGCGGATCCGTGCCTCCCCGGGGTCCAGCCGGAGCATCACCTCGCCGAGCGCGACGACCTCGGGGGGCCGGTCGCCCGGTGGCGCCGCGGGCCGCGGGGAGAACGGGGACGGCATGACCTCACCTCGCTGTCGGGATCACCGGCAACCTACCGGAGAAACCGGTTCCTCGACACCCCCACCGGCGCCCGCCGGAGCCGGCGAGGGGGCGGGCGGACGGGCACGCACCCGCGACCTACGCCGTCCGGCGCCACCCTCGCCGATCGTCGCGGGCGAGGCCGGAGACGGCAGGCGGGACCGAGCGGGGCGCGGCTCCCCGCTCCGCGTCAGCCGGCCGCCGGCGCGGGGGCCGACGACGCCCGGGTGAGCAGGACGGCCGGCAGGACCTCCGCGGCGCCCTGCACGTCCACCCCGTCGACGGGCGCCGGCTCCGGGTCGCCGGCGATCCGGGCGTGCAGCCGGGCCCACGCGCGGGCGCCGATCTGGTCGTACGGCACGTGCACCGTGGTCAGCGAGGGCGTCGCGTACCGCGCCAGCTCGATGTCGTCGAAGCCCACCACCGACAGCGTGCCGGGCACGTCGACCCCGAGCTCGTGCAGGTGCCCCAGCAGCCCGAACGCCACCTGGTCGTTGTACGCCACCACGGCCGTCGCCTGGGTGGCGAGCGCCGCGTGCGCGAGGGCGTACCCCTCGGCGACCGTCGCGCCGCACGCCAGCGTGAAGAACCGCACGTCCCCGAAGGCGACCCGCGCCCGCCCCAGCCCGTCCAGGCGCGCGACGTTCGACGGGCTGGAGTCGGGCCCCGACAGGTAGGCGATCGCCCGGTGCCCGAGGCCCACCAGGTGCTCGACGACCCCGTACATCGCCGGCGAGTAGTCGACGTTGACGCTCGGGGTCGCGGACCCCGGCACGGTGCGGTTCACCAGGACGACCGGGGCGACCTCGTCCAGGACCTCGCCCAGCACCTCCTGCGACATCCGGGGCGCGACGATGACCAGCGCGTCGCACCGGGCGCGGGTGCTGCGCACGATGTCGGCCTCGTCGCGGCCCGGCCCGGCCGTCTCCGCGACGACGACGCTGTACCCGTGCCGGTGCGCCCCGTCGGCGACCGCGCGGAGCACCGCCTGGAACATCGGGTTCGCCAGGTCCGGCACGACGATGCCCACCGCGAGGGTCCGCCCGAGGGACAGCGAGCGGGCGGTGACCGAGGGGCGGTAGTGCAGCTCCGCCGCGGCGGCGCGCACCCGGCGGGTCAGCTCGGCGTCGACCGTGCTGCCGTTCATCACGCGCGAGACCGTCGCCCGGGAGACCCCCGCGGCCGTCGCGACGTCGCTGATGGTCGCGCCCGTGCGCATCGGTCGGCTCCCTTCCGCCGGGCACGTGCTGCGGCTCAGCGCACGGCGCCCAGGTCGAGTGCGCCGATGCTAACAGCGCGCCCGGTCCGCAGGGACTCGCCGGCCGCGATCCCGACGGACACCGCGCGCAGCCCGTCACGGTATCCGGCGGCGCGGCCCAGCGGGTCGGGCTCGAGGCGGAGGTCCCGGCGGAACACGTCCCGGAGCAGCAGGGCGTCGCCGCCACCGTGCCCGCCCTCCCCCCGCGGGATCGGCACCTCGCGGGCACCCTCCCAGTGCCGCTGCACCACCAGGTGCTCGCCCTCCGGCCGGGACGCCGCGACCGGGACGGCGCCGGGCGTGGCCGACGGGTCGAGCACGACGCGCCCCTCCGCGTCGACCGACACCGCGCCGCGCTCGACGACGGTCAGCTCGGCGCGCCCCTCGGTCCCGTTGACCGCGACGGAGTACCCCTCCCACGGGCAGTGGGCGTTGAGGGCGTAGGTCATCGAGACGCCGGACCGGTAGTCGACCACCAGCGACAGGTTGTCCTCGATGCTGATGCCGTCGGTGAACACGTCCCGGTCGCGCAGGTAGCCGTCGTGGTGCTCGGCGTCGAGGTAGAGGCCCGTCAGCCGCCGGTCCGCGCGCAGGTCGAGCGCCCAGGGGTCGCCCGCGGTGCCGGTGCCGCGCTCGGGCCGCGGCCCCAGCCCGCGGGCCCGCGCGTTGTCGCGCCCGTAGAACCGCAGGCCCCCGGAGGCGAACACCCGCTCCGGCTCGTCCCCGAGCCACCAGCCGACCAGGTCGAAGTGGTGCGACGACTTGTGTACCAGCAGGCTCCCGGAGCGCTCGCGGTCGCGGTGCCACCGGCGGAAGTAGTCCGCGCCGTGCACGGTGTCCAGGAGCCACTCGAAGTGCACGCTCGTCGGTCTGCCGATCGCCCCGGACGCGATGACCTCGCGCAGCGCGGAGTTCCGCGGCGCGTACCGGTAGTTGAAGGTCATGACGAGGTCGCGGCCCGTGGCGGCCACCGACGCGGCGATCGCCCGGCACCCGTCGGCCGTGGTGGCCATCGGCTTCTCCAGCACCACGTCCGCGCCGGCGGCCTGCGCCCGGGTGACGTGCTCCGCGTGCAGGTGGTCGGGCGTCGTCACCACCACCACGTCGACCGCCTGCTCCGCGACCATCCGCTCGAGGTCGGCCGGTGCGTAGCGCGGCAGGCCCGCCGGGCCGCCGAGCCCGAGCGCGGCGCCGACCTCCGCGTCGTAGAAGTCGATCCGCCCGGGGTTCGGGTCGCACCAGGCCACGAGCTCGGCGACGTCGCGGTGCGCGCCGGTGATCGCGTCCACGTACATGCCGGCCCGGTGCCCGGTGCCCAGCACCGCGTACCGGCGCCGCGGCCTGCCGGGCGGGACGGGCGCGAACCGCGGCGTGACGACGGCGTCCGGGCGCGAGGAGGCGGAGGCGGGCGGCCGGGGGGCCGTCGGGTTCTGGTCGAGC
>NZ_JAKRMS010000211.1 GCF_022346185.1 Cellulomonas sp. ACRRI
CCCCGGCACCCCCGCCGGCGGCGCGGCCGGCGGGGGTGCCGGGGCGGGGCCGGCGGAGGGCACGAGCGTGACCGTCGACCCGACCGTCGCCGTCCCGGACGGGCTCTGCCGCAGCACCGTCCCCGCAGCCGCCGGGTCCGGCGCCGCCGGCCCCACGGACACCCGGAACCCCGCCCGCTGCAGCGCCGCCTGCGCGGGACCCAGGTCCCGCCCCACGACCCGGGGCACCGCGACCTGCCGGCCCAGCACCTCGTCCTGCGCGGGCGGCGCGAACCCGGGCACCGCCCGGCCCTCCAGCGCGCGGGTCATGAAGGACTTCCAGATCGGCACGGCCACCGACGACCCGAACACGTTCCGGATGTACCGCCCGTTGATGGTGATCCGCTGCATCGGGACCATCCGGTCGGCGAACCCGACCCACACGGCGGTCGCCCGCAGCGGGGTGTAGCCGACGAACCACGTGTGCTCGTTGTGCGACGTCGTGCCGGTCTTGCCGGCGGACGGGAACGGAGGCGGGTCGGTGGCGGCGGTGCCGCTCCACACGTTCTGCAGCGCGTAGGTGACGGCGTTGGCGACCCGCGGCTCCAGCGCCGCCGGCGTGCAGCCGCCGGGCGGCACCGGCAGCGCCTGCCCGTCGGTGTCGGTGACGGACAGGATCGCCACCGGGACGCAGTACGTGCCGCCGTTCGCGAACGCGGCGAACGCGGCCGCCATCGACAGCGGGGACACCGAGTTCGAGCCGAGCACGTTCGCCGGCAGCGGGTCGAAGGGGCCCTCCCCGGAGGAACCGCCCGCCTTGTGGATGCCGAGCGCGGTGGCGGTGTCGAACACCCCGCAGATGTCGATCTGGGACGCCATGGCGATGTAGCCCGAGTTCACCGAGTTCCGGGTCGCGTCGAGCACCGTCATCACCCCGCCGGACCGCGGCCCCTCGGCGTTGGCGAACCGGTACTCCGTGCGCGGGTCCAGGCGGGTGCAGGACGTGCGGAACTCGCTGAACCGGTAGGAGAACCGGGTCGCGTTCACCCGCTCGGACAGGCTGTGCCCCTCCTTGAGCCACTGGGCCAGCGTGAACGGCTTGAACGTCGACCCCGGCGGGAAGCCGCTGCCGCCGCCGTACGCGAAGTCGGTGCTGTAGTTGACGGCGGTCTCGCGCTCCCCGTGCTCCTCGGTGTTGTTGTACCGGCGGTTCTGCGCCATCGAGGTGATCTTCCCGGTCCCGGGCTCGACCGTGACCAGCGCGGTCGCGACGCCGGACGGGTCGTCGGCCGGCACGCCGCCCTGCACGGCGTCGGCGGCGAGCGCCTGCTCCCGCGGGTCCAGCGTGGTCGTGATGGTCAGCCCGCCGCGGTACAGCCGGTCGACGCGCTCCGCCTCGGTCGCGCCGAACGCGGGGTCGTTCCGGATCACCTTGGTCACGTAGTCGCAGAAGTAGCCGGAACCCGGCACCGTCACCTCCGCCGCCATGCAGCCGACCGGCCGGGTGTCGACGTGCAGGGTGTCGGCGATCGGTGTCGCCAGGCCCGCCGCGAGCTCGTCGGCGCCGAGGTAGCCCTGCTCGTGCATCAGCCGCAGCACGAGGTCGCGACGCTCCTGGGCCGTCCCGGGGTTGCGCACCGGGTCGTAGGCGGTCGGGCTCTGGGTGATCCCGGCGATCGTCGCCGCCTCCAGGTACGACACCTGCGACGCGGGCTTGCTGAAGTAGCGCTGCGCGGCCGCCTCGACCCCGTAGGTGTTCACGCCGAACTGGGCGATGTTCAGGTACGCCTCGAGGATCTGGTCCTTGGTCATCTCCTTCTCGAGCGCGATCGCGAGCTTCGCCTCCCGGAGCTTGCGCGCGTAGCCCTCCGGCCCGTCGGCCTCGCGCGCCGCCGCCGCGCCGGCCGGGTCGCCGGCGCGCACCGCCTGCTCGATCAGGACGTTCTTGATGTACTGCTGGGTCAGCGTGGAGGCGCCCTCGGTGCGGCCGGAGGACTGCAGGTTGCGCACCAGAGCCCGGACCATGCCCTCGGGGTCGATGCCCCCGTGCCGGTAGAACCGCTTGTCCTCGATCGCGACGACCGCCTGCCGCAGCGGCTCGGCGACCGCGGCCAGCGGCACGACCACCCGGTTCTCCGCCCAGAACGTCGCCAGCACGGTGGTGCCGTCCGCCGCGAGGACCGTCGACCGCTCGGACAGGGGCTGCCGCTCGAGCTCCGTCGGCAGGTCCTGGAACGCCTCGACCGCGAGGTCCGTCGTGCCGTCCGCGACGGCGACCGTCGGCAGCACCAGGCCCGCGGTCAGCAGGCCACCGAGCACCGCCGTGAGGACGAACGCCAGCACCAGCGCGACCGCCCTCGTGACGGTCATGCGCCGGGCGGTGCGACCCCCGCCGGGTGCCATGTGCGCCACCGTAGGGCGTCCGGGCGCAGGTCGCGCCCGGGAACCGGGGGAGTCATCCCCGCCGGGTGAGGGTCACGGGGTGCGGGGGCCGTCGCGCCGGCGGCCGGGGCGCCGCCTAGAAGTCGCCGCCGCCGAAGTCGCCGCCCCCGAAGTCGCCGCCGCCGAAGTCGCCCCAGCCCCCGCCGTCGCCGCCCCAGCCGCCGCCGTCCGCGGAGACGTCGCCGCCGTCGTACCCGCCGGCGTCGGCCTCGGTGCCGGCGTCCGCGCCTGGGTCGGCGGCGTCGGCGGCGTCGCCCGAGTCGGACAGGTCGAACAGGCTGTCGGCGATCGCCGTGCCGACGAACGCCCCGGCCACGCTGGCGAGCAGGGAGCCGGCGATCATCCCGCCCATCCCCATGCCGCCGCCCATCCCGACGCCACCCGTCCCCCGCCCGAACGACCGCTCCAGGGTCCCGGGCTGCCGCAGCTCGGCGCGCGTCGCCATCCGGGCGAGCGAGCGCGGGTCGTCGTCGGCGGCGCGCTCGCCGGGCGGGACCTCCGCGGCGAGGCCGTCCAGCACCTGCCGGCGCTGCTCGGGCGTGAGCCGGGCGAACGCCTCGGCGTGCGCCTGCTCGATCGCGTCCGGCGGTGCGGTGCGCAGCAGGTACCGGTACCGCTCGATCGCGACCTGGTCCGGGTCGGCGGGGCGCGGGTCGGCCGGGCGCGGGTCGGCGGGGTACGGGGCGTACGGCTGCGGCCGGCGGGGCTCGCGGCCCAGCAGGCGGTCCAGGAAGCCCATGGTCGTCACCTCTCGTCGTCGGTACCCGGGTCGAACGCCCCGGCCCCCGGCCGGGTTCCCACCCGCCCGGGCGCGCGGTCCCGGGTGCACCGGTCGTCGGTGCCGCGCCGCCCGGGGACAGGATCACCGGCCGGCCCCGCGCGCGCCACCGCGCACGCGCGTCGTGCCCACCCGATCGTCGCGCGCCCGCCCGATCGGTCGGGTCGGCCGGCGACAATCGGGTGGGGACCGGGGCTGCTCGCTGCCTACGCTGCCGGCATGGCACACGACGACGCGCCGGCGGGCGGGCGCCCCGCGGACCCCCGGCGGTTCCTCGTGCGGGGGCGGCTGGAGCACCTCCCGCGCCGCCGCGCCGACCGCGACCTCGTGCTCCGCTGGGTGGCGCAGGGCGTGCTGCCGCTCGAGGAGCCGGTGGGCGAGCGCGCGCTGACCGACCGGCTGGCGGACCTCGCCCGGGACCCGGTCGGTCTGCGGCGCGAGCTGGTCGAGGCCGGACTGGTGACCCGCACCCGCGACGGCGCGGAGTACTGGCGGACCCGGGTGACGGAGTTCGACCCGCTCTGACCGCGCCGCCCCGCCCCGCGCCCCCCGGGACAGCGTGAGGACGACGACGGTGTCACCGGCCGCCCGGTGGGCCGCGAGGATGCCGCCGGCCCCGATCTCCACGTCGTC
>NZ_JAKRMS010000212.1 GCF_022346185.1 Cellulomonas sp. ACRRI
GCGGGGTGCTGCCGGGGCGCGGCCGGTGGGCGTCGGGGGACGCGGGTCAGGCGGCGCGGGAGGTGCGCGGACAGCTCGCCGAGGGGCGACAGCAGCGCGCCGAGGCGGACATCGGCAGGCCCGGGCGCTGGGTCGTACGCGGGTGCATCGACCGGGCCACGGGCCGCCTCCTTCGCATTGTCTCGCCTGGTGAGACGCAAGTGCTCACGTCTCGGGATCACCGCCGACAGTAGCGTCCGACGTGCGGCGCGACAACCCCGCCGCGCCGCGCGCGCCGCGTCCCCTGGCCGCCCGCACGCACCGCGCACCCACCTCTCGCGCGCACCTCCGCGCGCCCCCTCCCGCTGAGATGGCAACTCTCGGCTGTCGGCGGTCGCCCGCGCACAGCCGAGAGTTGCCATCTCGGCGGAGGGGAGGGCGGGCGTCAGCGGCGGGCGGCGCGCAGGGTGAGGTGGACGGCGATGCCGGCCAGCAGGCCCCAGAACGCCGCCGAGACGCCGCCGACGCTCACGCCCGACACCGTCACCAGGAAGGTCACCGCCGCGGCCTCACGGTGCTCCGCGGGGCCGAACGCCCCGCCCAGCGACGCGGCCAGCGTCCCGACCAGCGCCAGACCGGCCGCCGCGGCGATCAGCCCGGCGGGCGCCGCCAGCGCCACGGCGGCCACCGCTGCCGAGGCCACCGCCAGCACCACGTACCCGCAGCCCGCCACGACGGCCGCGCGCCACCGCCGCCGCGGGTCCGGCCCGCCCTCGGGGCCGGCGGCGAGCGCCGCGCTGATCGCCGCGAGGTTGATCGCGTGCCCGCCGAACGGGGCCGCGAGCACGGTCCCCGCGCCGGTCACGAGCATGACCCGGCGCAGGGGAGCGGCGTATCCGAACCCGGCCAGCACCGCGACGCCGGGGATGTTCTGCGACGCCATGGTCACGACGAACAGCGGCACCGCGACCGACACCACGGCCGACCAGGACGGCTGCGGCGTGGTCCAGGTCAGCGACGGCACCAGGTCCGCGGCGTCGAGCGCGCGCACGCCGGGGGAGGCGACCGCGATCGCCACCGCGAGCCCGATCGCCGCGGGCGTGGCCCACCGCGGCGCCAGCCGCAGCAGCACCAGCCACACGACCACCACCGGTCCGACCAGCAGCGGCCGCTCCGCGACGGCGAGCACCGGCTGCAGGCACAGGTCGACGAGGACGCCCGCGAGCATCGCGTTCGCCAGCGGCACCGGGATCAGCCGCACCCAGCGCTCGAGCCGCCGCCACAGCCCGACCGCCGCGAGCAGCACCCCGCACAGGACGAACCCCGCGACCGCCTCGGGCCACCCGCCCGCCGCGGTCCCGGTGGTCGCGAGCAGGGCGGCGCCGGGGGTCGACCAGGCGACCGTGATCGGCAGCCGGGTGCGCCACGCCAGCAGGATCGTCGCCGCACCCATCGCCAGCGTGACGGCCAGCAGCCCGGACGCGGCCTGCGCGGGGGTGGCGCCGACCGCGCGCAGGCCGCCGAGCACGACGGCGAACGCGCTGGTGAACCCGACGAGCGCCGTGACGACGCCGGCGGCGACGTGCGTCCCGCCGTCCCGCGCCGGGAGGTCGGCGGTCGCGGTCACGGCGGGGGAGTCGTCGGGCCGGGTCACGCGCCGCACGGTAGCGCCGCGGTGTGTCCGCCGCGTTGCGCCGTCCGCGCCCGAGGTCGTCGGTTCCGTCCACCCGAGGGGGTGCGGAACCGGCGACCTCGGGCGGAACCGACGACCTCGCCCCCTGGCGGTCAGCCCAGCAGGCCGGCGATCTGCTCCAGGTGCTCCGGCGCCGCCTGGACCAGCAGCGTCGTCACCGCCGTGTCCCGCCACGCCGCCGCCTGCTCGCGCACGTCGTCCGGCGTGCCCACCAGCGCCACGTCCCGCACCAGCTCCGTCGGCACGGCCGCCGCCGCCCGCGCGCGGTCGCCCGCGAGGTAGTGCGCCTGGATCTCCGCGCAGGCGTCTGCGTAGCCGAGCCGGGCCAGGGCGTTCGCGTGGAAGTTCGCCCCCTTCGCGCCCATCCCGCCGGCGTACAGCGCGACGAACGGGCGGACCGCGTCGGCGGCGGACTCGACGTCGACGCCCAGCACGACGGGCACCGTCGCCGTGACCTCGAACTCCTCGACGGGCCGGGTGCCGGCGAGCCGGCGGTCGAAGCCCTCGGCCAGCAGGCCGCGGAACTCGTCGTCCAGCCGCGGCGCGTAGAACAGCGGGAGCCAGCCGTCGGCGATCTCGGCGGCGAGCGCGATGTTCTTCGGTCCCTCCGCGGCGAGGTGGATCGGCAGGTCGGCGCGCAGCGGGTGCACGGTCGAGCGCAGCGCCTTGCCGAGCCCCGACCCCTCGTCCTCGGGCAGCGGCAGCCGGTAGAACGGCCCGGCCGCGCGGACCGGCCCCTCGCGGCGCAGCACGTCCCGGACGATCGCGACGAACTCCCGGGTGCGGGCCAGCGGCCGCGGGTACGGCTGCCCGTACCAGCCCTCGACGACCTGCGGCCCGGACACCCCGAGGCCGAGCGTGAACCGACCGCCGGACAGGTGGTCGAGGGTCAGCGCGGCCATCGCGGTGGCGGTCGGAGTCCGGGCCGCGACCTGGGCCACGGCCGTCCCGAGCCGGACACGCGAGGTCGCGGCCCCCCACCAGGCCAGCGGGGTGAAGGCGTCCGAGCCGTACGCCTCGGCGGTCCACACGGAGTCGAGCCCGAGCCGGTCTGCCGCCAGCACCGCCTCCGCCGCCCCGGGCGGGGGCCCCGCCGACCAGTAGCCGGTGTGGTAGCCGAGCCGCATGCCGCCTCCTCGTCGTCCCGCGCTCGCCGGTGAGCGCGGTCGCGGCCCATGCTGCCGTGCCACCGGCCGCGGCGCGAGGACACCGCGCCGCCGCGTCGCCGCCGGTCAGCCGAGCGACGGGTCCCCGGTCAACCAGGTCAGGTGCGGCGCGAGGGCGGGGAAGCCCCAGCCGAACAGACCGACGAGCACCGCGGCCAGCAGCACGAGCGCGAGCAGCACCCGCACCGGCAGCGGGCCGGGCAGGTGCCGGAACAGCCACGCGTACATCAGACGCCTCCCGTCGCGAGGACCGCCTCGGGCGTGCCGTCGGCGCGGTCCAGCCAGCCGGCGAAGGCCGCGTACGTGATCCACCGCTGGTCGTTGCCGTACTCGCCGAGGGTGCGCGAGTGGCACGTCGTGAGGGTGAGCAGCCGCTCGGTCGGGGCGACGCCGGGCTGCCGGGGGACGGGAGCCAGCACGGACGACTCGGACGGCTCGACGATCTCGTGGGAGGTGACCTCGTAGACGTACCAGGTGCTGGCGGTCTCGATCACGACGGGGTCGCCGGGGAGGAGCTTGTCGACGTGCCGGAACGAGTCGCCCCAGGTGCGCCGGTGCCCCGCGAGCGCGACGTTGCCCACCTCGCCGACCTGCTGGGTCCCGGCGTACCGGCCCGCCATCGCGCGGTCGAGCAGGTCCGGCGTGGTGCCCTCGACGACCGGCATGGCGTTGCGGGTGAGCCCGTCCCAGCGCGGGACGGTGAGCACGCCGACGACCTCGCCGTGCCCGACGGGCGCGGGGATCGGCGGGTCGTCGGTGCGGAGCTCCGCGGTCGTGGCCGCGGCGGGGGGCAGCGCGGCGCGCACCTCGGCGAGCACGGCGTCGGCGTCCTGCCGGGCGGTGACGGTCGTCCACCACAGCTGCCAGACCAGGAACAGCGCGAGCAGCACGCCGAGGGTGATCAGCAGCTCCCCGGCGACGCCGACGGCGGACACGGCGGGATCCCGGCGGGCGCGGGCCCGGGAGCGCGCGGCGGCGTGCGCCGGGGCGGGGGC
>NZ_JAKRMS010000213.1 GCF_022346185.1 Cellulomonas sp. ACRRI
CTACCGTGTGCCCCCGCGCCCGTCCGGGGCTGGACGGACCCCCGCCCCGTGCACCAGGGTGGGAGGCATGCTCGTGGCGTTCTCCGTGTCCCCGCTCGGTGCGGGTGAGTCCGTGACCGAGGCCGTGGCCGACGCGGTGCGCGTCGTCCGGGAGTCCGGCCTGCCGCACCGCACCGACGCGATGTTCACCACGATCGAGGGTGAGTGGGACGAGTGCATGGACGTCGTGAGGCGGGCGTCCGAGGCGGTCGGCCGGCACGCCGGCCGGGTGAGCCTGGTGCTGAAGGCCGACATCCGGCCGGGGCGCACGGGTGAGCTGACCGGCAAGGTCGAGCGGCTGGAGGAGCACCTGTCCGCGTGACGGCGTGCGCGTCCGGCCCCGGTGCCGGGCACGTCGGCGTGGACATCTCGTGCAGATGGGTGAGCCCGGGGACCGGCGCGGTCCACGGGGTGGGAGACTTCCGCGGGGTGGAGCGCCCGGCGGTGCCGGGTGCCGAGCGGCGCGTGCGGCGCGGTGGGCCGGCCCGGCAGGGGGCCGCGGGAAGGGATGCAGCGGACTGATGGCGATCTTCGAGCTCGACGGCGGCCAGGGGACCCTCGTCCAGCCGATGCGGCCCCGGGCCGACGCGTTCGAGTCCGACTCGTCCGCGCTGGTGACCGGGCACGTGTCGGAGCTGCTGGGCGAGCAGGTGCTGCCCGTCCGCGAGGGCGCCGGTGGCGGCCCGCACCTGCTGGCGCTGGACGCGGGCGCGCGGCCCGTGGTGGTCGAGGTCGTGCAGCTGCTGGACGAGGCCGGCCTGGTGCGAGCGCTGCGGCACGCGGGAGGCGCGGCCCGGCTGAGCCGTGCCGAGCTCGCGCGGATGTACCGCGGCGGGCCGGAGGCGTTCGAGGCGGACCTCGCGGTGTTCCGGGACCGTGCGCCGGTGCTGCAGTCGCAGCGGCCGGTGCCGCCGGGCGCCCGGCTCGTCGTGGTGTGCGCCGACGTCGCGGAGGACGTGCTCGAGGCCGTCGACCACGTGACGGCGGGCGGCGGGGTGGAGGTGCTGCGGCTGGGCGTGACCCAGGGCCCCGGCGGTCGCCGCTACGTCGACGTGTCCCCGCTGCGCACCACCCCCGGCCAGCGCCGCGCCGTCGAGCCGGGCCCGCGGACCGGCGCGGTGCCGGTGACCGCCGGCCGCACGGCCGCCTCGGGCACCCAGCGGGGCGTCGCCGCGACCGACCCGACCCCGGTCGTCCGCCCGGACGACGCCGAGCACCACCGGCACGCCGCACCCGCGCCCGAGCCGCGCCCGACGCCGCGGACCGACGAGACCACGCTGATCCCGCCGGTCGTCGCCGACGTCCCGGCGCCGCGCGACGGCGACGCGGCCGACCCGCTGCCCGAGCTGGAGGCGCTGGCCGCCGCCGAGCGCCGCGACCTCGAGCTGGTGTGGCACCGGGTGCGCCGCAACCAGCGGCTGGTGGCGACGCTGCGGGTGGACGGGCTGATCGAGCTGGCCGACGGCAGCGTGCACGCCGACCCGAGCAGCGCCGCGACCGCGGCCGCCGACCTGGAGCGGCCCGCCGACGGCTGGCGGGTGTGGCGGTTCGGCGAGGACGGCCCGACGCTCGGCGAGGCCGTCGGCGCCTGACGGCCCCCGCGCCGCCGCGGTCCCTCACGACCAGCCGTACGCCGCCGCCCACCGGCTGATCTCGGCGTACAGCCGCGCCCGTACCGGGGCCGGCGACAGCGTGAGGTCGTGCAGCCCGCCGGCGATCCGCACGACCGACACCACCGGGCCGAGCTGCACGGCGCGCCGGGCCAGCAGCTCGACGTCGAGCACCACGTCCGCGGCGCGCATGTCCTCGCTCCACCGGGGGCTGATCACGGTCCGGTCGGACGCGAGCATCAGCACGGGCACCCGGATGTGCAGCCCGCGGGCCACCTCGGCGTGCCCGGCCAGGATCGCCGCCAGCCAGCCGGCCCGCACCGGGAACGACGGCACCGGCCGCCAGGTGTCGTCGTAGGTCCACTCGCCGCCGTCGGCGACGCGCAGCGTGCGGGCGTAGTAGCCGGGGTCGATGTTGGGCAGCGGCGCCTTCGGCTGCAGCCGGGCGAGCCGGGCGACCGCGGGGGCGCTGATGTGCCGCACCAGGGCGGCGCCCTGCAGCTCGAGCCACGGCGAGTTGAGCACGAGCCCGTGCAGCCGCCCGGGGTGCCGGTTCGCCCACAGCGACGCGATCAACCCGCCGGTCGAGTGGCCCATCAGCATCACGCGCGCGAACCGGCCGAGGTCGCGGTGCACCTGGTCGAGCGCGGCCTCGATCTCCTCGTCGTAGGTCCGCAGGTCGTCGACGTACCCGGGCGTCTGGTGCGGTCGGAGGCTGCGCCCGTACTTGCGCAGGTCGAGCGCGTAGAACGCGGCACCCTGGGCGTGCCAGAACTCGGCGAGCCCGGTCTGGAAGAAGTAGTCGGACCAGCCGTGCAGGTACAGCACCGCGCGGGAGGGGCGCAGCCGCTCGGGCGTCGGCGGCGCGTACCTGACGAGGCTGGCGACGACCTCGCCCTCGTCGTCGGGCGCGAGGTCGAGCGTCCGCACGCGGTAGTCCTCGCCCAGGACGTCCCTCTGCCACCGGCCGGCCATCGCGCCCCCTCGTCGGCCCCGCAGGCCGTCAGACCTCCGCGACGACTTTGCCGAACTGCTCGCCGCGGGCCAAGCGTGCCAGGCCCTCGCCGACCCGGGCCAGCGGGACGGTCGAGTCGACGACCGGCCGGACGCCGGTGCGGGCGAGGAACGCGAGCAGCTGCTCCAGGTCCTGCTTGCTGCCCATCGTCGCGCCGAGCACCGCGATCTCCAGGAAGAACACCCGCTGGATCTCCATCGCGGCGGGGTCCCCGGTGGTGGCGCCGGCGACGACGATCGTCCCGCCGGGCCGCACGGAGCGCACCGAGTGCGACCAGGTGGCGGCGCCGACGGTCTCGACGACGAGGTCGACGCGGACCGGCAGCCGCTCGCCGGCGCCGACAGCCCCCGCCGCGCCGAGCTCCAGCGCCCGCGCCCGGCGGCGCTCGTCCCGGCTGGTCACCCAGACCTCGAGGCCGGCCGCCGCGGCGAGCCGGATCGCGGCGGTGGCCACGCCGCCCCCCGCGCCCTGCACCAGCACCCGCTGCCCGGGCTGCGCGCGGCCGGTGCCGAACAGCATCCGGTACGCGGTGAGCCAGGCGGTCGGCACGCACGCGGCCTCGACGAACGACAGCTCCGCGGGCTTGGCGACGAGGTTCCACGTGGGGACGGCGACCCGCTCGGCGATCGTGCCCGGGTACCGCTCGGACAGCAACGAGCGCGGCTCCGCGGGCCCGACGCCGTGGCCGGACGCGCCGCCGATCACGGCGTGCAGCACGACCTCCCGGCCGTCGGCGGTGACGCCCGCGCCGTCGGTGCCGAGCACCATCGGCAGCTGCTCGGGCTTCAGGCCCACACCGCGCAGCGACCACAGGTCGTGCTGGTTCAGGGCCGCGGCGCGCACGTCGACGGTCGTCCAGTGCTCCCGGGCCTCGGGATCGGGGTGCTCCCCGACGGTCAGCCCCGCCAGGGGGTCGTCGGGCGAGAACCGGGTGACCATCGCGGCGAGCACCCCTCGACCCTAGCCCCGCCCCCGGCCCCACGACCCGGGACCCGCGGGCCGCCGGCCCTCGCCGAGATGGCAACTCTCGGCTGTCGTGGGGCGCGTGCCCGCAGCCGAGAGTTGCCATCTCGGCGGGTGCGGGTGCGGGTGCGGGTGCGGGTGCGGGTGCGGGAGGCGCGGCGCGGGGGGCTGT
>NZ_JAKRMS010000214.1 GCF_022346185.1 Cellulomonas sp. ACRRI
GGCCCAGCCCGCCCCGAGCCGACCCGCCCGCCGCGACGCCGCGGGCGCGGGCACGAGCACCGGACGGGCGACCCGCGGCTGGCCGGTGCTCGTCGGCCTGCTCGTGGTGAACGCCGCCGTGGCGTTCGGCGGCGGTCTGGCGTCGACCTCCGGCGTCGACGGCTGGTACGCGGACGCCGACAAGCCCGCGTGGACTCCCCCGAACTGGGTGTTCGGCCCGGTCTGGACGGTGCTGTACGTCGTGATGGCGGTCGCGGCCTGGCTGATCTGGCGACGGCACGGCCGCGCCGCGACCACGGCCCTCGTGCTGTACGGGGTGCAGCTCGCGCTGAACGCCGCGTGGACCCCCGTGTTCTTCGGCGCCGAGCAGCTCGGCGCCGGGCTGGCGATCATCCTGGCGCTCGAGGTCGCGCTGGTGGCGACGATCGTCGCGTTCCACCGCCTCACCCCGTGGGTGGCGTGGCTGCTCGGCCCCTACCTGGCGTGGGTCCTGTACGCGACCACCCTCAACGCGGGGGTCGCCGCCCTGGCCTGACCCGACCGGCGGCGCCCGCCCCGCTCAGGCCTCGGCCGGCACCACCCGCGGCCAGAGGTCCTCGGCCGGCGGGGCCCACGTGGCCGCGTCGGCGTCGCCCTGCTCGCCCGACCGGATGTCCTTGACCTGGTCCGCCGCGCCGTCCTCGGCCGCGGGGAACCACACGTACGGGATCCCCCGCCGGTCGGCGTGCTTGATCTGCTTGCCGAACTTGGCGGCGGTCGGCGCCACCTCCACCGGCACACCGCGCGCACGCAGCGCCGTCGCCACGGCGTCCGACGCCGGCCGGCTCTCCTCCGTCGTCACCGCGACGAGCACGGCCGCCGGGACGCCGCGGGTCGCCCGGACCAGCCCGCCCGACAGCAGCCGCGACACGAGGCGGGAGACGCCGATCGACAGGCCGACGCCCGGGTAGGTCTGCTTGCCGTCCGAGGCCAGCGTGTCGTAGCGACCGCCGGAGCAGATCGAGCCGAGCTGCTCGTGACCCACCAGCACGGTCTCGTACACCGAGCCGGTGTAGTAGTCGAGCCCGCGGGCGATCTTCAGGTCCGCGACGACCACGCCGGGCGCCCGCACCGCCGCGGCCTCGATCAGCTGGCGCAGCTCGCCCAGGCCCTGCTCCATCAGCGCGGACTCGACGCCGTGCGCCGCCCCGAGCTCACGGACCCGGTCGACCACGCCCGCGTCGCCACCGGAGATCGCCGCGAGGTCGAGGCACGCCCGCGCCTGCTCGGGCGTCGCGCCCGCCTCGGCCACCAGCAGGTCGGCGACCTTCTCCGGCCCGATCTTGTCCAGCTTGTCGATGCTGCGCAGCACACCCTCGACGTCCGTCAGGCCGATGCCGCGGTAGAAGCCCTCGGCGACGCGGCGGTTGTTCACCAGGATCCGCACCGGCGGCACACCGATGTCCCGCAGGGCGCCGAGCGCCTCCGCCATGACCAGGGGCAGGTCGACCTCGTAGTGGTAGGGCAGGTCGCCCGCGCCGACCACGTCGATGTCCGCCTGCACGAACTCGCGGAACCGGCCGTCCTGGGGGCGCTCCCCGCGCCAGACCTTCTGGATCTGGTAGCGCTGGAACGGGAACGCGAGGTGCCCGGCGTTCTCCAGGACGTACCGCGCGAACGGCACGGTGAGGTCGAAGTGCAGGCCGAGCTGACCCGACCGGTCCGTCTCGTCGCCCTCCTCCTGGAGCCGGCGCAGGACGTACACCTCCTTGGAGGTCTCCCCCTTGCGCAGCAGCTGGTCGAGCGGCTCGACCGCCCGGGTCTCGATGCCGGCGAAGCCGTGCAGCTCGAACGTGCGCCGCAGGGTGTCGAGGACGTGCTGCTCGACCACGCGGCCGTCGGGGAGCCACTCGGGGAAACCGGACAGAGGAGTCGGACGTGCCATGCGGGTCAGTTTGCCAGGTACGGGTTGGTGGCCAGCTCCGCGTCCACCCGCGTGGCGGGCCCGTGGCCCGGCAGGACGTGCGTGCCGGGCGGCAGCGCCCCGACGACGTCGCGCAGGGTGGCGGCCATCGCGGCCGGGTCCCCGCCGGGCAGGTCGGTGCGGCCGACCGACCCCGCGAACAGGACGTCGCCGGTGAACGCCACGCCCTCGGCACCCGTGGCGAGCAGCTAGAGCGTCGAGCCCTCGGTGTGGCCGGGCGCGTGCCGGGCCACCAGGGTCACCGAGCCGAAGGTCAGGACGACGTCGGGCGTGCGCGCGGCGTCGCCGTCGCCGAACGGTGCCACCAGCGCGGCGTCGACCCGGCCGAACGTCGCGGGGTCCAGCCCGGCCGCGCCGGCCGCCGACCGCAGCGCCGCCGCGACGCCCGGGTCGGCGGCCCCGCCGAGGCCGAGCGTGCCCAGCGGGTCCGCGAGCCGGTATGCGTCCCGGGCGTGCAGCCGGAGCGGCACGCCCGCCTCCGCGGCGAGGGCACCGGCGTCGGCCACGTGGTCCGCGTGGCCGTGCGTCGCGACGACGCCGGCGATCCGCAGACCGTGCTCCGCGACGGTGCGCCGGACGGCGTCCGCGACGCCCCCGCCGGGGTCGACGACGACGCAGTCGCCGTCGTCCGCGGCCACCACGTAGCAGGCCGCGGCGAACACGGGAGCGGTCAGGCCGAGGATGCGCACGTCGCCACGCTAGCGGCGGTCCGCGGGGCCCCCGGCACGCAGGCGCACGGCGCGGGTCACCCGGGACACCCCCGGCTGCCTAGACTGTCCGGCGGGCGCGGGCGCACCCGTGCCCGCGCACGGGTGACCCGCCGACGCCGAGACCGAGGAGAGTGCGTGCCGTCCAGCAAGCGCGAGCGCGAGTACGAGCGCCGCCGGTACGAGAAGTGGCAGCAGCGCCAGGCGCAGAAGCACGCGCGCCGCCGCCGCCAGCAGATCATCGCCGGCGGGGTCGTCGGCGTGCTCGTGCTCGGCGTGGCCGTCACCGCCGCGCTCCTGGCGACCGGCGGCGACGACGCCGCGGCAGGCTCCGGCGCCACCGACGCCCCGACGGCCACCGCGACGCCGACGACCGGCGCGGAGCGCCTGGGCAACGGCGGCGTGCTGCCCGAGGCGTCGCTCGCCGAGGGCCGCA
Organism: Cellulomonas sp. ACRRI; assembly: GCF_022346185.1. Classification (GTDB taxonomy): domain Bacteria; phylum Actinomycetota; class Actinomycetes; order Actinomycetales; family Cellulomonadaceae; genus Cellulomonas. The sequence continues at coordinate 3,107 of NZ_JAKRMS010000214.1, forward strand.
CCTGGACCGGGACGATCAGCACCAGCCAGGGCGAGATCGGCGTCGAGCTCGACGGGGCGGCCGCGCCGCAGGCCGTCGCGAACTTCGTGACCCTCGCGCAGGAGGGCTACTTCGACGGCACGGCCTGCCACCGCCTCACCACCAGCGGGATCTACGTCCTGCAGTGCGGCGACCCCACCGGCACCGGCACCGGCAGCCCCGGCTACGCCTTCGGCCCGATCGAGAACGCCCCCGCGGACGACGTCTACCCGGCCGGCACCCTCGCGATGGCGCGCCAGGGCGGGAACGGCGAGTCGATGGGCAGCCAGTTCTTCCTCGTCTACGAGGACTCGACCATCCCGGCGGACGACGCCGGGGGCTACACCGTGTTCGGCCGCATCACGTCGGGCCTCGACGTCGTGCAGGCAGTCGCTGACGCGGGCGTGAGCGGTGGTGCCACGGACGGCGCCCCGGCCACCCCCGTCACCATCGAGGGAGTGGAGACCCAGTGACCGAGACGCCCGACGAGCAGCAGCGCGCCCAGGACGAGGCCGCCGCGGCCCCGACGCCCGAGGTCGGCGAGGCCCAGGTCCCCGCGACCGGTGACGCCGAGGTCCCCGCGACCGAGGTCCCCGCCGAGGACGCCCCCGCGACCGAGGCCCCCGCCGACACCACGGACGACACCCCGGCCACGGCCGATGAGCC
>NZ_JAKRMS010000215.1 GCF_022346185.1 Cellulomonas sp. ACRRI
AGCACAGCAGACCGGCCGGCGGTCACGCGGGTCGTCCTGACGTCCGGGGGGCGGGTCCGTCGAGTCTCCCGGCCCGGGAGGCGCGATCGGGTCCCGAAGGTCGTGACCGCCGGCCGGTCTGCTGTGCTACCGCCCGCCCGCGACGTCGTCCGTGGTCGCGACGCCCGCGCGGCGCCGCGTCCGCAGCCACTGCACCAGGCTCGTCACCGCGGTGAGCCCGACCGCGACGACCACCAGCCCGGTGACGTAGCGCTCGAGCCCGGGGACCCGGGTGCCGAGCGCCCACCCGGCCAGCGGGATCGCGCACGCCCACGCGGCGCCGCCCACGACCTGCCACACGGTGAAGGTGCGTGCCGGGACCTGCGTCATGCCGGCGAGCGGGTTGATCACCGTCCGCACGACCGGGATGAACCGCGCGAGCACGATCGTGCGGGCCGTCCCGTACCGCTCGACCATCGCGCCCGCACGGTCGAGGGCCGCGTGCAGGCGCCCGTCGGGGGAGGTCCGGGTGACCCACCGCCCGCCCGCGCGGCCGAGCAGGTAGCCGCCCTGGGCGCCGAGCAGCGCGCCGGCGGTCGCGGCCAGCAGCACGCCCGCGAGCGGGAGGCGCGGGTCGGGGCCGGCGGCGAAGACGCCCGCGGCCAGGAGCAGGGTGTCGCCCGGCAGCAGGAACCCGACGAGCAGGCCGGTCTCGAGCAGCAGGATCAGGAAGATCCCGCCGACCCCGAACGCCGTGAGGAGGCTGCCGGGGTCGAGGAGGTTCACGCGTCCAGTATCCGCCCGCCCACGAGAGGATGACGCGGACGGGTGAGCGCGGGGCGACGCGCGCCTCCCTCCCCGGGGCTGACCGCGGTGCTCGCCCGGCGGCGAGGTGCCGTGCTGCGGCGCCCCGCAGCCGCGCCGCTCCGCACCGCGTACCGTCGCCCCCGTGCCCTCCCTGCTGCTGCTCTCGCTCGGCCACGGCGCCGTGCCCGCTTTCCTCGCCGACCACGCGCCCGCCGACCGCCCGCTGACCATCGGGTACGTGCCGGACGCGGCACGCGCCGCAGCCGACGCCCCGTGGGCCGTCGCCGAGCGGGACCGGGTCACCGCCCTCGGGCACGCGGTGGTCGACGTCCGACTCACCGGTGCGACCGCCCAGCAGGTGGCCGACGCCCTCGACGGCGTCGACGCGCTCTACGTCGCCGGCGGCAACACGTTCGCCCTGCTCGACGCCCTGCGGTCGTCCGGGGCCGACGCGGTGGTCGCCGAGCGGGTCCGCCGCGGGCTGCCCTACATCGGCTCCAGCGCCGGCTCGATCGTCGCCGGCCCCAGCGCCGAGCCGGCGTCGCTGATGGACGACCCGGCCGAGGCCCCGGGGCTGACCGACCGGCGCGGTCTCGGGCTGACGGACGCCGTCGTCGTCCCCCACGCCGACGGGAAGCTGCCGCCGTACCCGCTGGAGCTGATCGGCCGGACGCTCGACCGGTACGGCTCGGACCACGAGCTGGTGCCGCTGTGCGACGACGAGGCGCTGCTGATCACCGGGCCCGGGTGGAAGGTCGTCGCCTCGGCCTGACCCGTCGAGAGGGGTACTGACAGGGCCCCGCTCCGGGCGTGAGAGCGCGGCCCGGAGGGGGCAGGGTGGAGGGGCATCCCGATCCGCCCCCGAAGGAGACCCCCTCCCGATGCGTGCCACCTTCCTGTACGGCGCGGGCGACGTCCGCGTCGAGCAGACCGCCGAGCCCGTCCTCCAGCAGCCGACCGACGCGATCGTCCGCACGGTCCGCGCGTGCGTCTGCGGCTCCGACCTGCACCCGTACCACTCGATGCCCGCCGCCGAGCACGGCCAGTCGATGGGCCACGAGCTCATCGGCGTCGTCGAGGAGACCGGCTCGGCCGTCACCTCGGTGCGGAAGGGCGACTTCGTGATCGCCCCGTTCGCGTTCAGCGACAACACCTGCCCGATCTGCCGCGACGGCTTCCAGACCGCGTGCCCGCACGGCGGGTTCTACGCGACCCCGCAGACGAACGGCCTGCAGGCCGAGCTGTCCCGGATCCCGCTCGCCGACGGCAGCCTGGTCGTCGTCCCGGACGTCGACCCCGCGACGGCGGACGAGTCGCTCCTCGCCTCGCTGCTGACCCTGTCGGACGTCTACCTGACCGGGTACCACGCCGCGCACATGGGCCGCGTCGAGGCCGGGAAGTCCGTCACGGTCATCGGCGACGGCGCGGTCGGCCTGTCGGCGGTGCTCGCGGCGCGGCAGCTCGGCGCCGAGCGGATCGTCCTCATGGGCCGGCACACGGCCCGCACCGACCTGGGACGCGAGTTCGGCGCGACCGACGTCGTCGCCGAGCGCGGCGAGGAGGGCGTCGCGCGCGTCCTGGACCTGACGGACGGGCAGGGGACGCACGTCGTGCTCGAGGCGGTCGGCCACATGCCGGCCTACGAGCAGGCCTACGGCGTCGTGCGCGCCGGCGGCGTGATCTCCCGCGTCGGCGTCCCGCAGTACGAGGAGGCCCCCGTCGGGTTCGGGTCGCTGTTCGGCCGCAACATCACCCTGAACGGCGGCCCGGCCCCGGTGCGCGCCTACCTCGAGGACGCGATCGCGCAGGTCCTGGACGGCACGATCGACCCGGGCCGGGTGTTCGACCGCACCCTGCCGCTGGACGACGCCGCCGACGCGTACCGCGCGATGGACGCGCGCGAGGCGCTCAAGGTCATGCTCCGCCCGTGAACCTCGCCGACTTCCTCGCCCACGTCGACGCCGGACGGACCGTCGTCGGCGGCTCCGCGGAGCACGCCTTCATGCACGAGGCCGCCCAGGAGGCCCTGCGGACCGTCGCCGAGCTCAACGGCGGGTACCGGACGCCGGACGAGGTCCGCGACCTGCTGTCCCGGCTCACCGGCCGGCCGGTCGACCCGTCCGTCACGCTGTTCCCGCCGTTCTCCACCGAGTTCGGCAAGAACCTCATGCTGGGCGCCCGGGTCTTCGTCAACCAGGGATGCCGGTTCCAGGACACCGGCGGCATCCGGATCGGGGACGACTCCCTGATCGGCCACGGCACGACGCTGACCACCCTGAACCACGCCCTCGACCCGGCCCGGCGCGCCGACATGACACCCGCACCGGTGGTCATCGGCCGCCGGGTCTGGATCGGTGCCTCGGTGACCGTCGTCCCCGGCGTCACGATCGGCGACGGGGCGGTGGTCGGGGCGGGTGCCGTCGTCACGAGGGACGTGCCGCCGGACGTCGTCGTCGCCGGGGTCCCGGCGCGCGTGGTGCGCCCGACCGGCTTCGACTCGACCGCGTCCTGACGCCGAGCCCCGCTCGCGTCCCGAGGGTTGCTGGACCGGGGTGCCGGCGCCGTCGCGCTAGGGTCCGGCCATGAGCGACGAGCACCCGACCGCTGCCCCCGGCGACCCGCAGCCCGGGGGGACGTCGCCCGGGCCGTCCCCGTACGGGCCGGACGCCGGGCAGCCGGCCGCCTACCCGGCCGCTCACCCCGCCGACCCGTACCCGGGGCAGCCGTACACCGACCCGTACCCGGGGCAGCCGTACGCCGACCCGTACGCCGCCGCCCCGTACGGCGACCCGTACGCCGCCGCCCCGTACCTGTCTCTTAT
>NZ_JAKRMS010000216.1 GCF_022346185.1 Cellulomonas sp. ACRRI
GGTCGGGGCCGGTCGGGTCGGGGCCGGTCGGGTCGGGGCCGGGGCTCGCGGCGCGAGCCCCGGCCCGGGCGTCAGGAGATCGCCGTGCCGACCTCGTCCAGCCAGCGCTCCGCGGCCTCGCGCGGCGTGATCCGGCCGAACAGCACGTCGGAGTTGACCCTGGCCGTGATCTGCGAGGTCTCGCCGGCGCCCACCGGCGGGACCGGCGTCCCGTCGACGATGGTCGGCGCGAGGTCGGCCACGAAGTCCGCGCCGACCCGGTCGGCGTCCGACAGCAGCGGCAGGATCGCCTCGCGCACCGAGGTGTTCGAGGGCAGCCCGCGGTCCATGAGGATCAGCTCCCCCGCGGTCGTGGAGTTGATCAGGAAGTCCACGAGCAGGGCGGCCTCCTCCGGGTGCGGGGAGGACTCGGCGACGGAGTAGTACATCGTCGGGTAGAGGTAGGCGCCCGTGCGGACGCCGTCCGCCTCGCCCGGCGGGCGGAGCAGCTGCAGGTCGCGGCCGGCGGCGTTCTGGATCGCGTCGAGCTGGTTGGACCAGAACCACGCCATCGCGCCCTGGCCGGTGGCGGGCAGCGAGCCCTCGACGCCGGCGGCGTTGATCTCGGTGGAGACCGAGGCGGACGGCTCGCCGCCCGCCTCCATCAGGTCGACCGAGCGCTGGAACCACGCCTCCACGGTCTCGACCGACACGCCCAGCTCGCCGTCCTCGGTGAACACCTCCTCGCCGTTCTGCCGCGCCTGGATCTTGAGCACGGGCTCGAGGAAGCTGTAGTTCTGCACGCCCACGTGCTCGCCCCCGGAGCCCTCGGTGATCGCGTTCGCGACCGCCTGGTAGTCGTCCCAGGTCCAGGTGGTGTCGTCGGGGAGCTCGACGCCCGCCTCGGCGAAGATCGCCGGGTCCGTGACCAGCGCGTGGCTGCTCACGCCCGTCGCGATGCCGACGAACGTGCCGTCGACCTCCCCGGACTCGACGACCGACGGGTCGATGTCGTCCGTCGCGATCCCCAGGTCCCGGAGGTCCGCGAGCAGGCCGCGGCTGGCGTACTCGGCCAGGAACCGCTCCTGCTGCGTGATGACGTCCGGCAGGCTGCCGCCGGCCGCCGCCACGTTGAGCCGCTCGAAGTAGTTGTCCCAGCTGGTGAAGTCGGGCTGCACCGTGATGTGCGGGTACTCGGCCTCGAAGGCCGCGATGACCTTCTCGGTGATCTGCTGGCGCGTGTCCGAGCCCCACCAGGCGAACGTGATCGTCACCTGGTCCGGGTCGTCGGACCCGCTCGTGCTGCCTCCGTCGCCCGGGCTGCCCGAGCTCCCGCACGCGGCGAGCGTCACGGCCGTCGCCGTGGCGGCGACGGCCGCGCCCAGCCGACGTGCGCGCGTCGTCCCTCGTCGTCCCTGCATCAGCGTCCCTCTCGTCGTCGAGTCGTGCTCTGCGGTGCGGCCGATCACTTCATCCCCGTCGTCGCGATGCCCTGGACCAGGTACCGCTGGCCGAAGAGGAAGACCAGGAAGATGGGGATGAGCGTCACGATGGACATCGCGAACATCGGTCCCCAGTTGCTGCCCGTCGCCGGGTCGAGGAACAGGCGCAGCGCGAGCGGCGCCGTCCGCATCTCGTCCCGGGTCAGGAAGATGAGCTGGCTGAAGAAGTCGTTCCACGTCCAGATGAAGGTGAAGATCGCCGTGGTCGCCAGGGCGGGGACGGCATTCGGCAGCATCACCGAGAAGAAGATGCGCGGGTGGCCGCAGCCGTCGATCCGCGCGGCCTCCTCGAGCTCGTTCGGGATGCCGCGGAAGAACTGCACCATCAGGAAGATGAAGAACGCGTCGGTGGCCAGCAGCTTCGGGACGATCAACGGCCAGAACGTGTTGATCCAGTCCATCTGCTGGAACATGATGTAGCGCGGCACGATGATCACGTGGATCGGCAGCATGATGCTGATGAGCATCATCGCGAACCACATGTTCCGGCCCCGGAACCGCAGCCGGGCGAAGGCGTAGCCGGCCATCGAGCAGGTCACCAGGTTGCCCAGGAGGCAGCCCGCGACGATGACGGCGGAGTTGAGCATGTACCGGCCGAACGGCTGGGACAGCGCCTCCCAGCCGCTGGCGTAGTTCGAGAAGTCCCACTGCGTCGGCAGCACCGACAGGTCGCGGAAGATGAGCTCGGTCGGCTTGAAGGAGCTCCCGACCAGCCAGATCAGCGGGTAGATCATGATCACCGCGGCGACGATCATGGTGGCGTGGCGCAGCGTGGTGCGCAGGACCGAGCGCCACCGCTCGCGACCCGGCCGGACGGGGCTGTCGTCGGCGAGGTTGCGGATGCGCGTGGGCAGGTCGGGGGAGGTGGTGGTGGTCATGGCGCTGGACTCCTCTCAGTCCTCGTAGAAGACCCAGAACTTCGAGGCCCAGAAGTTGATGGCGGTCAGCACGAGCACGATGAGGACCAGGACCCAGGCCATGGCGGCCGCATACCCCATGCGCAGGTTCGTGAACCCCTCCTGGTACAGGTAGAGGGTGTAGAAGAGCGTCGAGTCCGACGGCCCGCCCGTCCCGTTGGACACCACGAAGGCCTGCGTGAACGACTGGAACGCGATGATCACCTGCATCACCAGGTTGAAGAAGATGATCGGGCTGAGCAGCGGGAGCGTCACCGAGCGGAACTGCCGCCAGCGGGAGGCACCGTCGAGCGAGGCGGCCTCGTAGTACATCTCCGGGATCTGCCGCAGGCCGGCGAGGAAGATGATCATCGGGGAGCCGAACGTCCAGACGTGCAGCAGGACGAGGGTCCACAGCGCGGTGTCGGGGTGCGACACCCAGCCCATGCCCTGGATGCCGAACAGGCCGAGGAAGGCGTTGAACAAGCCGTCCTCGCCGAACACCTGGCGCCACAGGATCGCGATGGCCACCGAGCTGCCGAGCAGCGACGGCAGGTAGAAGACCGAGCGGTAGAACGTCATCCCGCGCAGGCCGCGGTTGAGGAGCACGGCCAGCCCCAGTGCCACGACCAGCTGCAGCGGGACGCCCGTGACGACGTACAGGAACGTCACCCGGAGCGACTCGTGCAGGCGGGTGTCGGTCAGCATCGCCGTGAAGTTGTCGAGCCCGATGAACGTCGGCGACGTCAGCAGGTCGTAGTCGGTCGTCGCCAGGACCAGCGACGCCACCAGGGGGATCAGCGTGATCCCGAACAGCCCCAGGAACCAGGGGGCCAGGAACGCCAGCGCCGCACGCTGATCGGACTTGCGGAGGTTCGAGACGGCCGCGATCTTCGGGCCGCCGCGCTTGCTGCGCATCGTGCGGAGCTCGTTGAGTGCTGTCATGGACACACTTCCTCGTGGTCTGGCTGCATCGGTTCTCGGGAACCGGTTCCGGACGTTACCCGAACGGGTGAACGCGCTGTCCAGCCCGAGTCGCCCGATCCGCGGCCGGATGTCGATCGCCGCGCCAGAACCGGGTCTGATCCGGGTCTTTGGTCCCAGTTCCGAGGGTCCCGCTGCCGGTGGCGGTGCCGCGTGGGTAGGGTGATCGCGAGAAACCCGTTTCTGAGAGGAAGGGCCCGCGATGACGCCTCCCCCCGCCCCGCTCGACCAGAACCCGAC
>NZ_JAKRMS010000217.1 GCF_022346185.1 Cellulomonas sp. ACRRI
GCGTCGTCCGGGGCCGGGGGCCGCTCGGGGGCGGCGTCCCGGCGGGCGCGCCGGCCCCGCGGCCGCGGCTCGGGCTCGGGCTGCGGCTCCCCGGTGACCACCTCCGCCGCGGGGACGACGAGCTCCGGCACGTCGGCCCGCAGGTAGGCCTGCGCGGCGCCGCGCACGGCCTGCTCGAGCCCGTCGCCCTCCAGGGCGGCGGCGTCGGCCTCGACGGCCACCTGGCCGGTGGCGAGGTCGACGCTGCCGAGGGGCGCACCGGTCTCGGCCGTGACGTACAGCCGGTCGGCGCCGTAACGGCGCCACCGGCGGACGATCAGGGCCTGCTCCACGTCCGGGATATCGGCATCGGACCGCTTGCCCTGAAGCATCGGCGCTCCCCTCCCCCACACGGGGGGCAGCCTACTTCGGGTCGAAGGTCAGGCTCACGGAGTTCATGCAGTACCGGTCACCGGTCGGGGTCTGCGGCGCGTCGTCGAAGACGTGCCCGAGGTGCGACCCGCACCTCGCGCAGCGGACCTCGGTGCGCACCATGCCCAGGCTGCGGTCCTCGATCAGCTCGACCTTGTCGCCCGCCAGCGGGGAGAAGAAGCTCGGCCACCCGCAGTGGGAGTCGAACTTGGTCTCCGACCGGAACAGCTCGTTGCCGCACGCGCGACAGCGGTACACGCCCTCGCGGTGCTCGTCGAGCAGCTCACCGGTCCACGGGCGCTCCGTCCCGGCCAGGCGCAGCACCTGGAACTCGGCAGGGTCCAGCTCGACCCGCCACTGCGACTCGTCCTTGGTGACCTCGTAGGTCTTCTCCGCCATCGCGGTCTCCTCTCGCCCGGCGGACGCCCCGCCCGCTGCGGCCGGGGCTGGTCCACCGGCAGCAGAACACGGACGCGGCCCGCGGTGTTCCGCGCCCGACGTCGGCCGGGCCGCGCCGCGCCGCGCACGAGCGCCTCCGCTCTCCGGCCCGGCCTACGCCGATCGGCGTCGGCGCGGCCGGAAGGCGTAGGCCGCGCCGAAAGGCGGAGGCCGCGCCGGAAGGCGGAGGCCGCGCCGCGCGCTACTGCTGCGCGCCGCCGCCGGAGCGGCCGCGGCCGCTGCGCCGGCGCCGGCCGCCGCCCTGGCCCTCGCCGCCCTGGCCGGCGCCGCGGGACCGGCCCGCGCCACCGGACTGCGCGCCCGCGCCGGTCCGGCCGCCGTACGAGCCGGTGGACGGGGCGTCGCCGCCCGAGGTCCACGCGACCATCGAGCCGCCGAGCACCGGCACGCCGCGCCCGCGGTCCGACCGGCCGCGGCCGCCACCGGCGGCGGGCGCGGACGAGCCGCCGCCCTGGCGCGCCGGGCGACCGCCGCCGGACGCCGTACCCGCGCCGCGGGCGGCCGGGGCGCCGGCGCCGCGGGCGGACGGCGCCCCCGGCGCACGGCCCGCGCGCTGGCCCCCCTCGGCCGGGCGCGACCCCGCGGCCGCCGGGCGCGACCCCGCGCCGCCGCCGCGGCGGCCGCGACCGCCGGACGCGCCGGAGCCGCCGGACCCCGCGCCCCGCGACCGGGACGGCTGCGCGGGCGCCGCGGCCGGGGCCGGGGCCACGTGGGCCGCGACCTCGCCGACCAGCGCGGCGACGACCGGCGAGCCCGGCGCGACGCGCTGCGGGGTCGCGGTGATCTTGGCCTTGCGGGTCAGGTCGCGGACGTCGCCGGCCTGCTCCGGGAGCATCACGGTGACCACGTCGCCGCCGGAGCCCGCCCGCGCCGTGCGGCCGGAGCGGTGCAGGTACGCCTTGTGCTCGGCGGGCGGGTCGACGTGCACGACCAGCTCGACGTCGTCGACGTGGATGCCGCGCGCGGCGATGTCGGTCGCCACGAGCACCTTCACCTCGCCGGAGGTGAACGCCGCGAGGTTCCGCTCGCGCGCGCCCTGGCCGAGGTTGCCCTGCAGGTCGACCGCGGGGACGCCGTCCTGCGTGAGCTGCTTGGCGAGCTTCTTGGCCTGGTGCTTGGTGCGGGTGAACAGCACGCGGCGGCCGGTGCCGGAGGCGAGCTCGCGGACGACCTCCTTCTTGGCGTCCGCGTCGGCGACGGCCAGCACGTGGTGCGTCATGGTCGACACCGGCGCGACCTCGGGGTCGACCGAGTGCGTCGTCGGGCGGTCGAGGTACCGCTTCACGAGCGTGTCCACGCCGTTGTCGAGCGTCGCCGAGAACAGCAGCCGCTGGCCGCCGCGCGGGGTCCGGTCGAGCAGCCGCTTCACGACGGGCAGGAAGCCGAGGTCGGCCATGTGGTCCGCCTCGTCCAGCACGGTGATCTCCACCGCGTCCAGGGAGCACAGGCCCTGCTTGATGAGGTCCTCGAGCCGGCCGGGGCACGCGACGAGCACGTCGATGCCGGCGTTCAGCGCGCTGACCTGCCGGCTCTGCGCGACCCCGCCGAACACGGTGGTCGACGTCAGGCCCGCGGTGGTCGCGAGCGGCTCGACGGTCGCGTGGATCTGGGTGGCGAGCTCGCGGGTCGGGGCGAGGATCAGCGCGCGGGGCCGGGCCTTGGCGCGCTGGGCCTTCGAGTCCGCGAGGCGCGCGACGACCGGCAGGGCGAACGCGATCGTCTTGCCGGAGCCGGTGCGGCCGCGGCCGAGCACGTCGCGCCCGGCGAGCGTGTCGGGCAGCGTGGCCGTCTGGATGGGGAACGGGTCGGTGATCCCGCGCTGCGCGAGGGACTGCGCGAGGGCGGCGGGCACACCGAGGTCGGTGAATCGAGGCATGAAGGGGGCGCCTTTCCGGCGGTGGTCGGGGTCCGCGGCCGCTGCGCGCGGGGCGGCGACCGGCGCCGGCGGCTCGGTCAGGCGAGCTTCTGCTGGCGGCGCAGGGCGCCCTGCGTGCGCAGGACGTAGGAGAACAGCTCGTCCGTCTCCCGGGTGGAGGTCTCCACGAACCGGCAGCCGTAGTGCGTCCCGGAGCGCGAGGGCTGGGCACGGACGACGACCGCCTGCAGCCAGAACGCGGCGGACAGCTCGGGGAAGACGAACCTCACCTCGCTGCCGACAGGCAGCTCGGTCTGACTCATCATACGCATCCCGTGCGCCGAGACGTCGAGGACGGTGAACACGAACGGGATCTCGTCGCCCTCGCCGGCGGCCTCGGCGTCGTCCCCGGCGACCTCCGCCGCGCTCTCCGCGTCCGGGCCGTGCCCGTGCTCGTCCGGCACCGCGGCCAGCCGCGCGAACCCCTGCACCTCCACGTGCACCGCCACCCGGGCGACCGCCCGCTTCTGCAGCGTCGACAGCAGCTCGACCCCGACGAACGCCACGGTGTCCGCGGTGATCCGGGCGACCTCGCCCTGGTAGACGCACTCGCCGCGCGCGTCGTCGAGGACCCGGAGCAGGTAGACGTCGCCCTCCGACACCCCGCGCACGATGCCCTCGAACCCCGCCCAGAGCACGCCGTCCTCGAACGTGCGGACGTAGCCGCTGAGGACGGCGTGGCCGTCGTGCTCGACCGAGCAGAGCGCGAGCTCGTGCATGCAGGCAGGTCCGTCCGGGGGGTGGGGCGGGGG
>NZ_JAKRMS010000218.1 GCF_022346185.1 Cellulomonas sp. ACRRI
GGGACCGGTGGGGGTGGGTCGAGGTGGACCTCGAACGCCGGCCCATCCGACTCGGGGACGTCACCGACGACGAGGTCGCGCAGTCCGTCGGCGCGGAGCTGGTCCAGGGTGCGGGGGTCGCCCAGGGCCTTGGCGGTGCGGGCGGTGTGGTGCAGGACCCCGTCGACCCGGGTCGCGTCCTCGGCGGCCAGGACCACCCACATCGCGGCCATCCCGTGCGGCCGCCCGCGGGGCCGGGTGACACGCCGGGTGCACCGGGCGCGGGTGTTGCGCCCGGCCTCCCCCTTAGGGTCGGCGATCCGGACCTCCCGGGCCACGCGCTGCTCCAGCTGCCGGCGGGAGCACTGGGCGGCGTCGGGCAGGACCGCGTCCTCCACCGCGTGCGCGGCCTCGTAGGGCAGGTCGATCAACCCGGCGGCCAACACCTCGGCCTTGCCCGCGTCGATGTGCCCCGTCTCCAACGCCTGGCGGGTGGCGGCGAGCATCCCGTCCAGGGTCAGTGCCCGGTGCACCGCCTTGTTCGCGGTCATCAGCGACCAGCCCAACCGCATCGCCAACTCATCCCCGGCCACGCACCCCTGGGTGGGTGGGGCACCAGCGAGGGGTGACCACTGGGGGCTCATCTCCGGGCGGTTCGCCAGTTCGGCGACGGCGTCGAGCATCGCGGCGTGCTGATGGGCCTCCATCCGCGCCCGCGCGGCGACCACCTCCACGAGGATCGCCGGGGCCAGCACCGTCAGGTCCAGCCCGCGCAACCAAGCGTCGAGCACCGGCCCGGGAGGGCAGGCGGCGATCGCCTCGACCTGCCGTTGCTCGCCCGTCCTGGGCGCCCCGCCGAACGCCACCACGGGGTCCGGGCCGTAGTCGGTCAGGCACGTCCCGTCGGGCCCGTAGACCGGCAGCACCGGGTCGGCGACCACGTCGCCTCCGGGGTGTTCCTGCAGGTCAGCCATGCAAGAACGCTACCGGCGACCACCCACACGACCCCGGGCCGCGCGGCCCCGTCTGGGGACGCAGCGCGCCGTCTGCCCTGTGGAGGAGTCGGCGCCGCCTCGCTGAGCGTGCGACGTCGTCGGGCCGCCCCCGACGCACGCGCGCCCCGCGGGTCGCGAGGACCGACGGGGCGCGAGCGGGGCGGTGCGTCAGCGCTTCAGGTTCACGAGCTCCTGCAGCACCTCGTCCGAGGTGGTGATCACGCGGGAGTTCGCCTGGAAGCCGCGCTGGGCGATGATCAGCTGCGTGAACTCCGTGGACAGGTCCACGTTGCTCATCTCCAGCGAGCCGGACGACATGGTGCCGCGGCCGCCGGTGCCGGCGGAGCCGATCTGCGGGTCGCCCGAGTTCACCGTGGTGGTGAACAGCGAGCCGCCCGCCTTCGACAGGCCGGAGGGGTTGGTGAACGACGCCATCGCGATCTTGCCGAGCGCCTGCTTCAGGCCGTTGCTGAACGAGCCGGTGATGGTGCCGTCCGAGCCCAGCGTGAACGACTCGAGGATGCCGGCGGCGTAGCCGTCCTGCTTGTCGGCGGCGACGGTGTCGACGCCGGCCATGCCGGTGACCCCGGTGAGGTCGACGGTCACGCCGCCGAGCGCGAACGTGGTGTCGGCGAACGTCGGCTTGCCGGCCGCGTCGAAGGTGAGCGCCACGGAGCCGGTCGCCGGGTAGGTGGCGGTGCCGTCGGTCGCGGTCATGGTCCAGCCGGTGGCGCCCTTGACGAACTCGAGCTCGACCTCGCGGGCGTTGCCGAGCGCGTCGTACGCCTTGACCGACACGGTCTTCGTCTTGCCCACCTCGGCGTCGGCCTGCAGGTTGCCGGAGAACGGCGTGGTGGTCGTCGCCTTCGCCGGCATGACGGTGCCGACGCCGACCTTGATGTCACCGACCTGGCCGGACGTGTCGATCGCGCCGGTGGCGTCGGCCGCCCAGCCCTGGACGATCGCGCCGTCGCCCGGCAGCACCATCTGGCCGGTCGAGTCGAAGTCGAACGAACCGGCGCGCGTGTAGTACTGCTGCGTGCCCTGGCGGACGACGAAGAAGCCGTCGCCGGAGATCATCATGTCGGTGCTGCGGCCGGTGAGCTGCGCGGCGCCCTGCGTGAAGTTGGTGGTGATGCCGGCGACCTGCACGCCGAGGCCGACCTGCGCCGGGTTCTGGCCGCCGACGCCGTCCTGGGCGCCCGAGGCCGCGTTGAGCATCTGGCTCAGGGTGTCCTGGAACTGGATCTGGGAGGCCTTGAAGCCGGTGGTGTTGACGTTCGCGATGTTGTTGCCGGTGACGTCGAGCATCGTCTGGTGGCTGCGCAGACCGCTGATGCCGGAGAAGAGGGAGCGGAGCATGGTGGTTCCCTTCGGGTGAGGTGGGCCGGACCGCGGTCAGGCGGTGGTCGTGGAGTCGGTGGGGGCGGTGGCCGTGTCGTCGTCCTCGGCGGGCGGGGTGCTGCCGGCCGGGGTGACGGTCGCGACGGCGTCGAGCGGGAGCTGGGTCTTCCCGACGGTCAGGGTCGGGACGCTGGCGGAGTAGTCGACGCCGGAGACGACACCGGTCTGGGTCTTCCCGTCGGCGTCCTTCCAGGTGACCTGCTGGCCGACGAGGTCGGCGGCGGCCATCCGCATCTGGAGCCCGAACTGCTCGCGGGACGACGCCTGGATCTCCGAGAGGGACTCCATCATCGACAGCTGCGTGGTCTGCGCCATCATGTCGCTGGTGTCCATCGGGCTGCTGGGGTCCTGGTTGGACAGCTGCGCCACCAGGAGCTTGAGGAACGTGTCCTTGTCGAGCGTCTTGCTCGGGGTGCTGGTGGTCGCCGCGGTCGCGTCGGCGGTCGAGCCACCGATGTACGAGACGGGGATGGCGGTCACGGGGGGTCCCTCCGGTCAGACGAGCAGGTCGAGGCCGCCGGCGTGGGCCGACGGGCGGGTGGGTGCGGGTGCGGCGGCTGCCGGGGCGGCGCCGGTGCCGGTGCCGGGGCGGCTGCCGTCCGGGCGGCCGCCCTCGCGGCGGCCCGCCGCGTCCGCGCCGGCGCGGTCGCCCGGGCCGGAGCCGTCGGCGCCGAGCCGGACGTCCGAGGACAGCCCGGTGGCTGCGAGGTCGCGGCGCAGGTCGGGCAGCGACTGCTTGAGCGCGTCCCGGGCGGCGTCCGTCGCGCCGACGAGCTCGACGCGCACGGCCTCGGCCGTGATGTGCGCGACGACCTTGACCGGGCCGAAGTGCTCCGGGTCGACGTGCAGCGTGAGCACGTGCTGGCCGTTGCCGGCCGAGCGGAGCGCGGGCAGCTGCTCGCCGATCTTGGCCGCCAGCTGGTCGGACAGCGGTGCCGGCGCGGCGGTGGCCGCGGCGACCCGGTGCTGGACGGTGCCGACCTGCAGCGCCGCCGGGGCGGCCGCGGGGGCGGCCGGCGCGGGCGCCGGGGCGGTGTCGTCGGCCGGGGCCGCCGCCGCGGCGGCGGGCTCGGCGGTCTCGGCGGCGGCGGGCGCGGTCGCAGCGGGCGCGGTCGCGGCGGGTGCGGCGACCGCGGCGTCGGCCGGGCGGGCGGCGGG
>NZ_JAKRMS010000219.1 GCF_022346185.1 Cellulomonas sp. ACRRI
CGTGCAGCTCGAGCCCCGCGGCGAACGCCGCGTGCCCGATGAAGGACTCCCTGGTCTCCGAGTACCGGAAGATCGTCACCACGCGCACCTGGTGGGTGCTTTTGATCGTCATGATCGGGTACATGGCGTTCATGGGCGCCGCGATGGCGTTCGCCTTCACCTTCGACGGGGCCGACGTGTCCGGTGCGGACGGCGCCCCCGTCGTCCTGGACCCGAAGGCCGTCGTCACCGCGGTGTACACGCTGCCCGCGTCGTTCGGGTACGCGCTGCCGCTGCTCGTCGGCCTGCTGTCGGTGACCGCCGAGTTCCGGCACCGCACGCTGACCCCGACGCTGCTCGCGCAGCCGGACCGCAACCGGTTCGTCGTCGCGAAGCTCGCCGCGAGCGTCCCGATGGGCGTGCTGTACGGCGTCCTGGGGACGCTCGCGACCGTCGGGGCGGGCGCGCTCGCGTTCGCGTTCACCGACGCGCCGAACCTGCTGGGCGACGGCGCCGTGTGGGGCATCATCGCGCGGACCGCGCTGGCGCTCACCGTCTGGTGCGTCGTCGGCGTCGGGCTCGGGTTCGCGATGCCGAACCAGGTGGTCGCCATCGTCGTGGTGCTGGCGTTCACGCAGTTCGTCGAGCCGATCGCGCGGCTGGTGCTCGGCCTGAACGACGCCACCGCGGGGATCGGGCGGTTCCTGCCCGGCGCGGCCGGTGAGGCGATCAGCGGCGGCTCGTTCTACTCGGCGACCGGTGCGGGCGCCCTGCTCGGGCCGGCCGCGGGGGCCGCGGTGCTCGTGGCGTACGCGGTGGCGCTGGCGGCGCTGGGGCGGTTCACGACCCTGAAGCGCGACATCACCTGACGCCACCCCCTCGAGTGGACGATCTGGCCGGACACGCCCACGGCGTGTCCGGCCAGATCGTCCACTGCCGGGGTGCGCCTACGCCCCGCGCGCCCTGGTCTGGGCCGCGAGCCGCGCCAGGGGGCCCGCCGCCCGCCGCACCGCCGCCGCGTCCTGCGCGGGCAGCCCGGCGAGCGCGGCACCCAGCGTGCGGGCCCACCCCGCCTCGACGGGCTCCCGCCGCTCGCGCGCCAGCGGGGTCGGGTGCAACCGGGTCACCCGCCTGTCCCCGGCGTCGGTCGCCCGCTCGACCAGCCCGCGCGCGACCAGCCCGCGCACCGCAGCGCTGACGTTGCTCTGCCGCAGCTCGAGCGCCGCGGCCGCGCCGCCGACGCTGGTCCCGGGGTGCGCGTCGACGTAGCGCATCACCTCGAACTCGGTCGGCGGCAGCCGCGCCGGTCCCCCGGGCTGCGCGCCCTGCGCCTGGCGCACCGCGCGCGACAGGTCGTGCAGCGCGACGGCCAGCAGCCGCAGGTCGTCGGGCCCGGCGTCGTCGGGCCCGGCGTCGTCGGCGGGCGTGGTTCCGGTCACGCCGGGAGGGTAGCAGCGCGGGTATGGGTCGACATATATGACTTCATAGATAAGATGCTCCGGTCCGCGGCCCCGCCGCCCTCCTCCGTGCTGGAGCACTCCCCTCATGACCGCCGCCCCGGGCACCGCCGTGCCCGCCGCCACGCCGCACACGCCCACCGCCGCGCCCGCCGCCGGCCCCGCCGGCCCGCCGGGCCGCGCGCTGCCGCTCGCCACCACCGTCGTGCTCGCGCTCCTCACCGCGATCGCGCCGCTCGCTACCGACATGTACCTGCCGGCCTTCCCGCGGATGGCCGTCGACCTCGGCACCAGCGCGACCGCGGTGCAGCTCTCGCTCACGACCTTCATGGTCGGCCTGGCCCTCGGGCAGCTCGTGATCGGCCCGCTGTCCGACCAGCGCGGCCGGCGCGGGCTGCTGGTCGCGGGCAGTGCGCTGTGCGCCGTCGCCGGCCTGGCCTGCGCCCTCGCGCCGTCGATCGCGTTCCTCGTCGTCGCGCGGTTCGTCCAGGGCTTCGCCGGCGCGGCGGGCGTGGTGCTCAGCCGCGCCGTCGTCGCCGACCGGGCGCGGGGCACCGCCGCGGCCAAGCTGTTCGGGATCATGATGCTGATCCAGGGCGTCGCCCCGGTGCTCGCCCCGCTGCTCGGCGGCACGCTGGTGACCGCCGTCGGCTGGCGCGGGGTGTTCGGCATCCTCGCCGGCGTCAGCGCGCTCATGCTCGTCGGGGTCCTCGCCCTGGTGCCGGAGACCCGGCCCCGCGCGGCGCGCACCCGGGGCGGGCTCACCGCCACCCTCCGGGACGCCCGCACCGTGCTCGGCAACCGCCGCTACCTCGGCTGGACCGGCGCGCTCGTGCTCGGCTTCGCCGCGATGTTCGCCTACATCTCGGCGTCGCCGTTCGTGCTCCAGAACGTGCTGGGCCTGTCGGTCGGCGCCTACTCGGTGGCGTTCGCCGCCAACGCGCTGGGGCTCGGCGTCGTCGCCGGGCTCGGCACGAAGCTCGTCGACCGGTTCGCCCCGGAGCGGCTGCTCGCCGTCGGGGTGACGGCGGTCGCGGTGCTGACGGTCCTGCTGCTGCTGGACGTCGTGCTGCTCGACCTGCCCCGGTGGCCGACCCTGGTGCTGCTCTTCGGGACCGTGAGCTCGCTCGGGCTGGTGTTCGGCAACGCGACGACGCTCGCGACGGACGAGGTCACGCACGCCGCCGGGACCGGGTCCGCGGTCATGGGCGCGCTGCAGTTCGGCGTGGGGGCCGCCGTCTCGCCGCTCGTCGGCCTCGCGGGCGAGCGCACCGCGCTGCCGATGGCGGTGACGATGCTGGTGCTGGCGGTCGGCGCCGTGCTCGCGGCCCGGTACGCGGCGACCGCCCCGGCGCGGCCCGCCGCCGGGGTCGCCGGGGTGGTCGCAGCCGATGCATGACCGAGTTGACACGTCCTCGACCCCGCGCAGACCCGCAGATGGGGAGCCTGACACCCCCGCCGGACCCGTCGTGTGACAAGCGTGTGAACCGTCCGCGCGCCGCGCCCCCCGAGGGGAGATGACGCCCGGTCAGGACGTAGGGTGGTCCACGAACGAATCCGGCGATGACGCGGTCCGTGACCGCGGAGGAAGTGGGCGATCCTCGCGTGTCCCAGCATGCGGAGCCAGACGTGAACCGTGCCGATTTCGGCGCGAACACGTGGCTGGTGGACGAGCTGTACGAGCAGTACCTCCAGGACAAGACCGCGGTCGACCCGGCGTGGTGGGACTTCTTCGAGGGCTACAAGCCCTCGGCGCCCGCCTCGACGACGTCCGGCGCGGTCGCGGACGGCGGCGGCGCGGGGAGCACCGGGGGGAACGGCGTGGTCGACGCCGCGCCCGCCGGCACCGCGGGCGCCCCGGCTGCCGCGGCCCCGGAGCCCGCGGTGCCGGCG
>NZ_JAKRMS010000021.1 GCF_022346185.1 Cellulomonas sp. ACRRI
TGTCCCGCCGGTACCGCCCGTGGACCGAGGAGCACCACGAGACGACCAGCGTGATCGTCCCGGTCGGAGGCGGGCGCCTCTGTGACAAGTGCGCGGGGCTTCGGGGGGAGTGGTGTCACCCGATCGGACGGGTGGCGACGAGACGATCGGTGGAATCTGTGCGCCGGTTGTGCTCCCGGCCTCGAGTGGGCCCAGCGTGTTGGACGGGGCAGCCGCCGCGCAACTCGCTGCGGGCATATCGGGCACTGTTTGTGAGATGGATCACAGACAAGGTGTCCGGATTGCCCATAAATGCGCAGATCACAGTCGTGCAAGTCGGACATGTCCGAAACGGGGAAGCGCTTCAACGGGTGCGCTGGTCAGCGCGCGTGTCGCGCGTTGCCGGGATGTGTCGTATGCGAGTCGACGGCGTGAAGCCGGTCACAACGCGCGGTGACGACGGTCAGAGTCATGCGGTGCTATGACCCGGCGTCACCTGGTAGGTCGAGCCGGCGGGCGACGGTCCGCCGCCTCGCCGAAGCGGCGCGCGTCGGCCGGGTCGACGGCGAGAGTTGAGCGGAATAGGCTCAACTTGGTCGGCGTTGCACCGGACGTCCCGCGCTGGACCCGCGGGGCGCACCAGCACGCACGTACGCGCGGCCGCCCGGCCGCCGCGACCCGGACGCACGGAGGGGACGTTGGACGCGAAGCTCACCACCAAGTCGCAGGAGGCGATCGGCGACGCCATCCAGCAGGCGTCGGCCGCGGGCAACCCGCAGCTGGAGCCGGCCCACCTGCTGAACGCGCTGCTCGCCCAGGAGGGCGGTGTGGCGAACGGCCTGCTCGACGCCGTGGGCGCCGACCGCCAGGCGCTCGGCCGCGCGGTGCGCGCGATCCTGGTCAACCTGCCCGCGGCGAGCGGCTCGTCCGTGGCGCAGCCGACCGCCTCCCGGGCCACCGCGTCCGCGATCGAGGCCGCGTCGGCCGAGGCGCGCACCCTGGGCGACGACTACGTGTCCACCGAGCACCTCCTGCTCGGCCTCGCCGCCGGCCAGACGGGCGTCGCCGACGCCCTGCGCGGCCAGGGCGCGTCCCGCGACGCGCTCGCCGCGGCGCTGCCGTCCGTCCGCGGCTCCTCGCGGGTCACCAGCCCGAACCCCGAGGGCACCTACAAGGCCCTGGAGCAGTACGGCGTCGACCTCACGCAGCGCGCCCGCGACGGGAAGCTCGACCCGGTCATCGGCCGGGACGCCGAGATCCGCCGCGTCATCCAGGTGCTGTCCCGCCGGACCAAGAACAACCCGGTGCTGATCGGCGAGCCCGGCGTCGGCAAGACCGCCGTCGTCGAGGGCCTGGCCCAGCGCATCGTCGCCGGTGACGTGCCCGAGTCCCTGCGCGGCAAGCGCCTGGTCTCGCTCGACCTCGCGGCGATGGTCGCCGGCGCGAAGTACCGCGGCGAGTTCGAGGAGCGCCTCAAGGCGGTCCTGGAGGAGATCACCTCCTCCGAGGGCGAGGTCGTCACCTTCATCGACGAGCTGCACACCGTCGTCGGTGCGGGCGCCGGCGGCGAGGGCGCGATGGACGCGGGCAACATGCTCAAGCCGATGCTGGCCCGCGGCGAGCTGCGCCTGGTCGGCGCCACCACCCTCGACGAGTACCGGGAGCGGATCGAGAAGGACCCCGCCCTGGAGCGCCGGTTCCAGCAGGTCTTCGTCGGCGAGCCGTCCGTGGAGGACACCGTCGCCATCCTGCGCGGCCTCAAGGAGCGGTACGAGGCGCACCACAAGGTGACGATCGCCGACGCCGCGCTGGTCGCCGCCGCGACCCTGTCCGACCGGTACATCACCGGCCGCCAGCTCCCCGACAAGGCGATCGACCTGGTCGACGAGGCCGCGTCCCGGCTGCGGATGGAGCTCGACTCCTCCCCGGTCGAGATCGACGAGCTGCAGCGCGCCGTGACCCGGCTCGAGATGGAGGAGGTCGTGCTGTCCGAGGCGGACGACCCCGCCTCCCGCGAGCGGCTGGAGAAGCTCCGCGCCGACCTGGCCGACCGCCGCGAGGAGCTCGCCGGGCTCACCGCGCGCTGGGAGAAGGAGAAGGCCGGGCACAACCTGGTCGGCGACCTCAAGGCCCGCCTGGACGACCTGCGCTCGACCGCGGACCGGCTGCTGCGCGAGGGTGACCTCGCCGCGGCCGCGCGGCTGCAGTACGGCGAGATCCCCGCGGTCGAGAAGGAGATCGCCGAGGCGGAGCGCAGCGAGCGCGAGGCCGACGCCTCGGTCGCGGCGGACACCCCGATGATCGCCGACAAGGTCGGCCCGGACGAGATCGCCGAGGTCGTCGCCATGTGGACCGGCATCCCCGCCGGGCGGCTGCTGGAGGGCGAGACCGCCAAGCTGCTCCGGATGGAGGAGGTCATCGGCGAGCGGCTCATCGGGCAGTCCGCGGCGGTCGCCGCCGTGTCGGACGCCGTGCGGCGCTCGCGCGCGGGCATCTCCGACCCCGACCGGCCGACCGGGTCGTTCCTGTTCCTCGGCCCGACCGGCGTCGGCAAGACCGAGCTCGCCAAGGCGCTCGCGGACTTCCTGTTCGACGACGAGCGCGCCATGGTCCGGATCGACATGTCCGAGTACGCCGAGCGCCACTCCGTCGCGCGCCTCATCGGGGCGCCCCCGGGCTACGTCGGCTACGAGGAGGGCGGCCAGCTCACCGAGGCCGTCCGGCGGCGGCCGTACTCGGTGCTGCTGCTGGACGAGGTCGAGAAGGCGCACCCCGAGGTGTTCGACATCCTGCTGCAGGTGCTCGACGACGGCCGGCTCACGGACGGCCAGGGGCGCACGGTCGACTTCCGGAACGTCATCCTCGTGCTGACGTCGAACCTCGGCTCCCAGCACCTGGTCGACCCGCTGCTCGACCCCGAGCAGCGGCGCGCCGGGGTCATGGACGCGGTGCGCGCGGCGTTCAAGCCGGAGTTCCTCAACCGGCTGGACGACATCGTGCTGTTCGACCCGCTGTCGCTCGAGGAGATCGGCAGGATCGTCGACCTGCAGGTGGCGTCCCTCGCGGCGCGGCTGCGGGACCGGCGGCTCACGCTCACCGTCGACCCGGCGGCGCGCGAGTGGCTGGCGATCGAGGGCTTCGACCCGGCGTACGGCGCGCGGCCGCTGCGCCGGCTCGTGCAGCGCGAGATCGGCGACCGGCTGGCCCGGCTGCTGCTCGCGGGCGAGGTCCACGACGGCGACACGGTGCGCGTGACGCGCGCGGCCGACGGGCACGGCCTGGAGCTGACCCGGGGCTGACCCGTTGGGTCCGGGAGCGGACCGGGTCGGGGAGCGGACCGGGTCCGGGAGCGGACCGGGTCGGGGAGTGGAAGGTCTGGCCGGACACGCCGTCGGCGTGTCCGGCCATTTCTTCCACCCGACGCGGTGGCGTGCCCGTGATGTCCGGTGTGCGAGGTGTGCAGGACCTGTGCGCCTCGCACGCCGGACCCTCGGCACCGGGGGCCGCCCGCGGGGGCGCGTGCGACGATCGACCGCGATGAACGCGACCCACGCCCTGGCCGCCGGCGTCCCCGCCGCCTCCGACGCCGCGCCCGAGCTCACCGGCCTGGCCGGCTGGGTGGTCGGCGTCATCGAGACGCTGGGCCCCGCCGGGGTCGGCCTCGTCGTGGCGCTGGAGAACCTGTTCCCGCCGATCCCGTCCGAGGTCGTGCTGCCGGTCGCCGGGTACGTCGCGAGCCAGGGCGAGATGAGCCTGGTGTGGGCGATCGTCGCGGCCACCCTCGGTGCGGTGGCCGGGGCCTGGCTGCTGTACGGGCTGGGCGCCTGGTTCGGCCGGGCGCGGCTGCGTCGCTGGCTGGAGAAGATCCCGCTGATGGAGGTCGAGGACCTGGACCGCGCCGAGGCGTGGTTCGAGCGGCACGGCGGCGCGGCGGTGCTGATCGGCCGGTGCGTCCCGATCGTCCGGTCGCTCGTGTCGATCCCGGCCGGGTTGGAGCGGATGCCGCAGGTCCGGTTCCTGCTCTACACCGCGATCGGCAGCGCCGTCTGGAACAGCCTGCTGATCGTCGGCGGGTACGTGCTCGGCTCCCAGTGGCAGGACATCGGGCACTACTCGGACTACATCAACTACGCCGTGTACGCGGTGATCGTGGTGCTGGTCGTGCGGTTCGTCTGGACCCGGCTGCGCCGCCGGCGGCTCGCCGCCCGCGGCTGACCGCCCCGCGGATCAGGCGAACAGCGCGCCCACCTTCGACGCGTACAGGTCCTCGCCCTTCAGCCGGCTCGTCGCCGCGGCACCGACCACGCGGCGCACCCCGTCCTCGCCGACGAGCTGCGACGCCCCGCCCGCGCGCCCCAGCGGCAGCAGGATGCGCTCCGGCGCCGGGGCGTAGGTCGCGGTCGGCTCCCGCCCCTCGATCAGCGCCGTGATGTTCGCGGCCACCACCTCGGCGTGCGCCCGCGCCGCCGAGGCGCGCTTCGACTCCGGCACGTCCGTGATGTCGCCCACCGCGAACACCGTCGGGTGCCCGGCCAGCGCCAGGGTGCCGTCCACCCGGACCTCGCCGAGGCCGTTGCGCGCGCCCATCAGGTCGCCCGCCAGGTAGTCGCTCGCCGGCAGGTTGCCGTAGCAGCGGAACCACATCTGCGCCTCGACGCGCACGCCCGCCTCGGTCTCCACGACGAACGGCTCGTGCACGCCGACGTCCGACGGCGGCAGGTAGCCCAGGCGGGAACCCAGCACCAGCTCCACCCGGTCGGCGAGCTGGCCGCGCACCGTCTCCCGCAGCTCCGGCAGGTAGTCGTCCGTGGTGAGCACGTCGTCGGCCTGGTCGACCAGGGTGATCCACAGGTGCGGGTAGGCGTCCAGCAGCTCGCCGACCAGCTCCAGGCCGACGGCGCCGGCGCCGACGACCAGGACGCGCTCCGCGCGCGCCAGCCCCTCGCGCATCCGGGCGAGCCGCGCCTGCGCGACCGCGGTCTCGGACTCGATGAACTTGGCCGGGAACGGGTACGCGGTCCCCGTCGCGAGCACCAGGTAGTCGGCGTCGAGCGTGGTGCCGTCCGCGAGCCGCACCTGCGACGAGGTGGCGCGCTCGACCCGCTGCCGCAGCACGAGCCCCCGGTCCAGCAGCCGCTCGTAGCCGAAGAAGACCCGGTCCTCCCAGGCGGGGTCCACCGCCGCGCGCAGCGCCGCCGCGGGGGCGTCAGGCCGCGGCCAGCGCCACCAGGTCGTCCAGGCCGGCCAGGTCGAAGCCGCCCATGCCGAAGCCCGCCACGACGCGCATCGGCATGTCGCCCATCATCGCCAGCATCGTCGGGTCGAGCGCCGCGGTGGCCTCGCCGAAGGCGTCGCCGAGCAGCTCGGCGCCCCGCGGGTGGGCGAGCCACTCGTTGACGGTCGAGTCCGCGGTGAGCGTCCCGTAGAGGGCCTCGCCGGTGACGGGGACCTCCGCCGTGCCGCGGATGTCCCGGGACGACGCGCCGACCTCGATCACCGTGCGGCCGCCGCCGACGGCCCAGCGGCGCAGCGCCGGGTGCCAGTACGACAGGTCGCGGGCGTCGAGCGTGAACCGCAGCGTGCGGGACTCGCCGGGCTCCAGCGTCACCTTGGCGAACGCCTTGAGCTCGCGCGTCGGGCGCAGGACGGCGGCCTCCGGGTCACCGACGTAGACCTGGACCGTCTCGGCGCCGGCGCGGTCGCCGGTGTTGGTCACGGTCACCGACACGTCGACCGACGACGAGGCGCCCTCGCCGGACACGGCCGCCGCGACGTCCGAGTAGCCGAAGGTCGTGTACGACAGGCCGTGGCCGAACGGGTAGGCCACGTCGAGCAGCCGGGTGTCGTACCAGCGGTAGCCGATGAGCACGCCCTCGCCGTACCGGACGTGGCCGCCTGCGCCGGGGAAGTTGCCGAACGCCGGGGTGTCCTCGACGCGGTGCGGGATCGTCTCGGCGAGCTTGCCGGACGGGTTCCGCACGCCGAGCAGCAGGTCCGCGACGGCCGAGCCGCCCGCCTGGCCGCCGAGCCACGTCTCCAGCACCGCCGCGGCGGCGTCCTGCCACTCCACCGCGACCGCCGAGCCGTTGGCCAGGACGACGACCACGCGGTCGTTCACCTCGGCGACCGCGCGCAGCACGGCGAGCTGGTTGGCGGGCAGGTCGAGGTGCGTGCGGTCGTAGCCCTCGGACTCGTCCGGGGCCGGCAGGCCGAGGAACAGCAGCACGGTGCCCGCGCCGCGGGCGACCTCGACGGCCTCCGCGAGGAGCGCGGCGTCGTCGGCGTCCTGCGAGCCGTCCACGCCGGCGACGGAGAACCCGGCGGCGAACGCGAGGTCCGTGCCGGTGGCCGACCGCAGCGCGGTGAGGGCGTCGTCCAGCCGGGTCGGGTTCACCTGGGAGGAGCCGGCGCCCTGGTACCGCGGGGTCCGGGCGAACTCGCCGATCACCACGGCGCGCGCGGCGTCGTCCGCCGACAGCGGCAGGACCGGAGTGCCGTCCACCGGCGCGTTCTTCAGCAGCACCGAGCCGTCCGCCGCGGCCTCGCGGGCCAGCGCGTGGTGCGCCTCGACGTCGATCGAGCCGGGCTCCGCGAGCGCGGGCTGCGCGCGGGCGATCAGCGTGAGCACCCGGCGCACCGCGGTGTCGAGCACGGCCTCGTCCAGCCGCCCGTTCTTGACCGCGTCGACGACCAGCGCGTCCGTCCGGCCGCCGGTGGCGGGCATCTCCAGGTCGAGCCCCGCGGCGACGGCGGCGACGCGGTCGACCACGGCGCCCCAGTCGGAGACGACCAGGCCCTCGAAGCCCCACTCGTCGCGCAGCACCTCGGTCAGCAGCCAGTGGTCCTGGGAGGCGTAGGTGCCGTTGATCTTGTTGTACGAGCACATGACCGTCCACGGCTGGGCCTGCTTCACCACGCGCTCGAAGGCGGGGAAGTAGATCTCGCGGAGCGTGCGCTCGTCGACGTCGGAGGAGACCCGCATGCGGTCGGTCTCCTGGTTGTTGGCGGCGTAGTGCTTGAGCGAGGTGCCGACGCCCTCGGACTGGATGCCGGACACGAGGGCCGCGCCGAGGTCGCCGGCCAGCGCCGGGTCCTCGGAGAAGTACTCGAAGTTCCGGCCGCACAGCGGCGAGCGCTTCATGTTCACGCCGGGGCCGAGCAGCACGGCGACCTCGTTGCCGCGGGTCTCGCGGCCCAGCGCGCGCCCGACGCGGTCGAGCAGGTCGACGTCCCAGGTCGAGGCCAGCGCGGCGGCGGGCGGGAAGCAGGTGGCGGGCACGGAGTTGCCGATGCCCAGGTGGTCGGCGCTCTCGGCCTGCTTGCGGAGGCCGTGCGGGCCGTCGGTCACCATCACCGGCGGGACGCCGAGGCGCTCGACGCCCTCGGTGTGCCAGAAGTCGGAGCCGGAGGTCAGGGCGGCCTTCTCCTCCAGGGTGAGCTCGGCCAGGACGCGCTCGACGTCGAATGCGGCGGTCATGCGGGGGCACCTCCTCGTGCGGTGGGACTGGTGCCACCACTCTAGCCGATGCCTACCGTTCGGTCGGGTTTTTGTCGCCGGTCCGCCGACCGCCTGTGAGAACCTGTCCACCACGCGCCGCCCGGCGCGCACGGAGCACGGTGACGGGGGCCAGGGACGATGTCCGTCGAGACGCAGCAGCGCGGGTACGCGAAGGGGCGCGCGAAGCGCCGGGAGATCATCGACCAGGCCACGGCCATGTTCGGCGAGGTCGGGTACCGCGGGGCCTCGCTCCGCGAGATCGCGGCACGGTGCGGCATCTCGCACCCCGGCCTCCTGCACCACTTCCCGACCAAGGAGTCCCTGCTGCTCGCGGTGCTCGAGCACCGCGACGAGGTCGACATCGAGTGGCTGGACGCGGACAGCGCCGACGGGGTGACCACCCTGCGGCACCTGGTCGAGCTCGTGGCGCTCAACGCCACCCGGCGCGGGATCGTCGAGCTGTACGCCGTGCTCTCCGCCGAGGCCACCTCCGCGGACCACCCGGCGCACGCGTACTTCCAGGACCGGTACCGCCGGGCGCTCGACGCCGCGACGACGGCGTACGCCCGGGCCGCCGAGCAGGGTGCGCTCCGCGAGGGCGTCGACCCGGACGCGGCGGGCCGCCAGCTCATCGCGCTCATGGACGGCATGCAGGTCCAGTGGCTGCTCGACGACGGCGCGACCGACATGGCCGGCGTCGTGCGCCGGCAGGTCCAGGACCAGCTCGTCGTGCCGCTGGACGCCGGGGCGGACGCCCCGCCGGCGGACGCCGCCGAGCTGGACGCCGGCGTCGACCGCTAGGACGGGGCCGGCGCGCCCGAGCCGTCCAGCAGCGACCCCGTGACCGGGGCGGGGGGCACCGCCACGCACAGGCCGGTCCGGTCGCCCCGCGCCCACGACCCCTGCGTCGGCGCCCACGCGAGCATGCGCGTGCCCTGGTCGCGCTCGTCGTCGGTCAGGTCGCAGGACGCCTCGACGCGCGCGGACGCCTCCGCGGCGCCGGGCCACGGCGAGCCGGGCTCGAACGCGTAGGACGACACCACCTGCGCCGCGTGCGGCTCGGCGCACGGCACGACGCGCACCCGGTCGACGGGGCCGTCCGCGGGGACGTCCGCGAGGCACGCGCCGGGCACGAGCTGCACCGCGTGCGCGTCGACTGGCTCGGCGACGTCCGCCGGCAGCGGGCGCGCGGCGACGGCCGAGCCGACGACCAGCGCGGCCAGGCCGGCCCAGGCCAGGGTGCCCAGCGCGCCGAGCGCCACGCCCGCCACGGCGAGCCCCCGCCCGGAGCGCCGGTCAGGGGCGCCGGGCCGCGTGCGGCGCAGCCCGACCAGGCCGAGCACCAGCGCGACCGGCCCGGTGCCGAGGACGCCCGTGACGAGCGCCGCGACGGACACGCCGTCCGTGCGGGGACGGGGCGGAGCCCAGCCGGGCGCGTAGAACGGCTCGGGGTAGCCGTACGGGTCGGTCACGTCACGCCGCGTCGGCGATGTCCAGCACCACCGGCACGTGGTCCGAGGGCGCCTTCCCCTTGCGCTCGACCCGCTCGATCGACACCCCGGTCACCCGCGGCGCGAGGGCGGGCGACGCCCAGGTGAAGTCGATCCGCATGCCCTCGTTCCGCGGGAACCGCAGCTGCTGGTAGTCCCAGTAGGTGTAGGTGTGCTCGGCGGGGACGTGCACGCGGGACACCTCGGTGTACCCGCCGGCGCCGAACGCCTGGAACGCGTCCCGCTCCGCGGGGGTCACGTGCGTCCGCCCGGCGAACACGCCGATGTCCCACACGTCGGTGTCGAGCGGGGCCACGTTCCAGTCGCCGACGAGGGCCACCGGCAGCGCCGGGTCCTCCTCGATCCAGCGGCGCGACTCCTGCTGGAGCGCCTCCAGCCAGCGGAGCTTGTAGTCGAAGTGCGGGTCGCCGACCTCGCGGCCGTTCGGGACGTACAGGCTCCACACCCGCACGCCGCCGCAGCTCGCCCCGAGGGCGCGGGCCTCGGTCACCGGGTCCTCGCCCCAGCCGGGCTGGCCGGCGAACGCGTGCTCGACGTCGTGGATCCCGACCCGGGAGGCGATCGCGACGCCGTTCCACTGGCTGAAGCCGCTCGTGACCACCTCGTAGCCGGCGGCCTCGAAGGCCTCGCGCGGGAACTGCTCGTCCTTGCACTTGGTCTCCTGCATCGCCAGCACGTCCGTGCCGGTCCGCTCGAGGAAGGCGATCACGCGGTCGACGCGGGTGCGGACGGAGTTCACGTTCCAGGTGGCGAGGCGCATGACCGGCACGGTACCGGCCGGTCCCGACACCCGCGGAACCGGGTGGCCGGCACCCGGGCGACCGGGGGGTCGCGACCGTAGGGTGGCCGCATGGGAACCGCACTGATCACGGGCGCCAGCTCCGGCCTGGGGCTCGAGTTCGCGTGGCAGCTCGCCACCGCCCGCCACGACGTCGTCCTCGTCGCCCGCGACGCCGAGCGCCTGGAGCGCCTCGCCGCCCAGCTGCGCGCCGCCGCGGGCGTCCGCGCGGAGGTCCTCCGCGCCGACCTCACCGACCGCGCCGACGTGGAGCGCGTCGCGGAGCGGCTGCGCGCAACCGAGCGGCCCGTCGGCCTGCTCGTGAACAACGCCGGCATCGGCCTGGGCCAGCGGTTCGTCGGCAGCGACCTCGCGCAGCAGGAGGCGGCGCTCGACCTCATGGTCCGCGCGGTGCTCGTGCTGTCGCACGCCGCGGCCGGCGCGATGGTCGAGCGCGGGCGCGGCGCGATCCTCAACGTCGGCTCCGTCGCCGCCCTCATGACCTCCGGGACCTACTCGGCGCACAAGGCGTGGGTGCGGACCTTCACCGAGGGGCTCGCCGCGGAGCTCGCCGGCACCGGCGTCACGGCCACGGTCGTGTCCCCGGGCCTGACGCACACCGAGTTCCACGAGCGCGCCGGGCTGCGTGCCGGCGAGGCCTACCCGGAGCTGGCCTGGCTGTCCGCCGACCGGGTCGTGGCGACCGCCCTCGCGGACGTGCGCCGGGGGGCCGTGCTGTCGACGCCCAGCCTGCGCTACCGGGCCGCCTCCGGCGTGCTGCGGGTGCTGCCCCGCTCCGCCCTGCGGGCGCTCGCCACCCGCCGCCCGGACCGCGCCCCGGGGGACTGACGCGCGGCTCGGCCTCGCTACGCTGGCGGCCGTGACGACCTCCTCCCTCTCCCCGACCCCGCGCGAGCAGCTCCGCGACCTCATCGTCGAGCTGGCCGTCGTGCGCGGCCGGGTCACCCTGTCCTCCGGCCGCGAGGCCGACTACTACGTCGACCTGCGCCGGGTGACCCTGCACCACCGGGCGGCGCCGCTCATCGGCCACGTGCTGCTCGACCGGCTGGAGGAGGTCGGCCTGGGCACGGCGGACGTCGAGGCCGTGGGCGGTCTGACGCTCGGCGCCGACCCGGTCGCCACGGCGCTGCTGCACGCCGCCGCGTCCCGGGGGCAGGACCTCGACGCGTTCGTGGTGCGCAAGGAGGCGAAGGCGCACGGCATGCAGCGCCGCATCGAGGGCCCGGACATCGCCGGCCGCCCCGTCGTCGTGCTCGAGGACACCTCGACCACCGGCGCCTCGCCGATCGCCGCGGTCGAGGCCGCGCGCGAGGCGGGCGCGGACGTCCGCGGCGTGGCCGTGATCGTCGACCGGGCCACGGGGGCGCGGGAGAAGATCGAGGCCCTCGGGGTGCCGTACCACTACCTCTTCGACCTGACCGACCTCGGCCTGGCCTGACCCGCCCCGCGGGGGCCGGCGCCGCGCCGCCTACGCCTTCCCGCCCGACCCGCTGCCGCCGGGGGTGGCCTGGCCGGAAGGCGTAGGCGGCGTGCGCGCCGGGCTCAGGCCTCCGGGGCTGCGGTGGCGCCCGGGTACGACTGCGCCCACTGCGGGACGCGCTGGACCAGGTCCGCCACCGAGTCGAGGACCTGGGTCGGGCGGAACGGGTACCGCACGAGGTCCTCGGAGCGGGTCGACCCGGTGAGCACCAGGAACGTCCGCAGGCCGGCCTCGATCCCGGAGACCACGTCGGTGTCCATCCGGTCGCCGATCATCGCGGTCGTCTCGGAGTGCGCGTCGATCCGGTTCAGCGCGGACCGGATCATCATGGGGTTCGGCTTGCCGACGAAGTACGGCTGCCGCCCGGTCGCGGCGGTGATCATCGCCGCGACCGCACCGGTGGCGGGGAGGTCGCCCTCCTGGCTCGGGCCGGTGACGTCGGGGTTGGTCGCGATGAACCGCGCGCCGCCCTGGATCAGCCGGATCGCGCGGGTGATCGCCTCGAAGGAGTACGTGCGCGTCTCACCCAGCACCACGAAGTCCGGGTCGGCCGAGGTCAGCGTGTACCCCGCCTCGTACAGCGCCGTGGTGAGCCCGGCCTCGCCGATGACGTACGCCGAGCCGCCGGGCTCCTGGTCGGTGAGGAACTGCGCGGTCGCCAGGGCCGACGTCCACAGCGACTCCTCGGCCAGGTCGATGCCGGAGGCGGCCAGCCGGGCGCGCAGGTCGCGGGGGGTGAAGATCGAGTTGTTGGTCAGCACCAGGAACGGGTGGTCGCCGTCGCGCAGCGCCCGCACGAACTCCGGCGCCCCCGGCAGGGCCACGCCCTCGTGCACGAGGACGCCGTCCATGTCGGACAGCCAGGAGGTGATCGGCCGGGCGGTCACTGCTCGAACGCCTTCCGCTCGACGGCGGCGCGCTCGGCGGGCTCGTCGTACCGCTCGTCGCGGCCCTCGGCGGTGACCTCGCCGCGCCTCGCCGCCCGGCGGCCGCGCCACAGCTCGATCGCCACCGGGATCACCGAGACGAGCACGATGAGCACGGCGAGCGCCTCGATGTTCTCCCGGACGAACGAGATCGTGCCGAGCAGGTACCCGAGCACCGTGACGCCCACGCCCCAGAGCAGCGCGCCGATGACGTTGTACGAGACGAACGTGCGGTACCGCATGCCGCCGACGCCCGCGGCGACCGGGGCGTAGGTGCGCACGATCGGCACGAACCGGGCCAGGATCACCGTCCGGCCGCCGTACTTGTCGAAGTAGGCGTAGGTCTGGTCGATGTACTGCTGCTTGAAGATCTTCGAGTCCGGCCGGCGGAACAGCCGCGGGCCGACCTTGTGCCCGATGAGGTAGGCCACCTGGTCGCCGAGGAACGCCGCCGCGAACAGCAGGGCGCACAGCAGCCAGAGCGGGAAGTCCAGCGCCTCCTGGGCGACGAGCGCCCCCGCGGTGAACAGCAGCGAGTCCCCGGGCAGCAGCGGGAACAGCAGCCCCGTCTCGATGAAGACGACGACGACGATCCCGATCAGCGCGTACGAGCCGAACGAGGAGATGAGGTGCTCCGCGTCGAGCCAGTCCGGCAGCAGCGCGGGCTGGGCGCCGAGGGCAGGGACGAGCGACACGAGCGCGGCTGACGCAGGCATGGGCCTCAGCGTACGGGGCGGGGCTCCGCCCGCCGGCTGCCGGAGGTGCACATCCTGTGTGGGTGCCCCGGAGGGCGAGGTGGTGCGCGAGGGCGGCGGACCGGGTGCGGGAGGATGGCCGCCGTGACGACCTCCCCGCCCGCCGGCCGGCCCGGCGTCCTCGGCACCCCGCTCACGCCCGGCGCGACCCGGGTCCTGCTGCTCGGCTCCGGCGAGCTCGGCAAGGAGGTCGCGATCGAGCTGCAGCGGCTCGGCGTCGAGGTGGTGGCCGTCGACCGGTACCCGGACGCCCCGGCCATGCAGGTCGCCCACCGGTCGCACGTCGTCGACATGCTCGACCCCGCGGCGCTGCGGAGGGTGCTCGACGCCGAGGCCCCGCACGTGGTGGTCCCGGAGATCGAGGCGATCGCCACGCACGTGCTCGCCGACGTCGAGGCCGCCGGCGTCCGGGTCGTGCCGACCGCCCGCGCCACCGTCCTCACGATGGACCGCGAGGGCATCCGGCGGCTGGCGGCGGAGGAGCTGGGCCTGCCCACCTCGCCGTACCGGTTCGTCGACGACCTCGACGCGCTGCGGGACGCGGTCGACGCCGTCGGGCTGCCGTGCGTCGTGAAGCCCGTCATGTCGTCCTCGGGCAAGGGGCAGTCGGTGGTCCGGACGGCGGACGACGTCGAGGCGGCGTGGGCGTACGCCCAGCAGGGCGGTCGGGCGGTCGCCGAGGGCGGCGCCGCGGTGCGGGTGATCGTCGAGGGGTTCGTGCGGTTCGACTCCGAGATCACGCTGCTGACCGTGCGGCACGCCGGGGGCACCACGTTCTGCGACCCCGTCGGGCACGTCCAGGTCGACGGCGACTACCGGGAGTCCTGGCAGCCCGCGCCGCTGCCGCCGGGCACGCTCGCGGAGGCGCGGCGCGTCGCCGCCGCGGTGACCGACGCGCTCGGCGGCTGGGGCCTGTTCGGGGTCGAGCTGTTCGTCGTGGGGGACCGGGTGCTGTTCTCCGAGGTGTCGCCGCGCCCGCACGACACCGGCCTCGTCACGCTGGCGTCCCAGGACCTGTCCGAGTTCGCCCTGCACGCCCGCGCCGTCCTCGGCCTGCCCGTCGGGGACGTGCTGCCGCTCGGCCCGGCCGCGTCGTGCGCCGTGCTCGCGGAGGGCACGGGCGTGCCGCGGTTCTCCGGCGTCGACGCGGCGCTCGCGGTGCCGACCGCGCAGGTGCGGCTGTTCGGCAAGCCCTCCGTCGCGGGGCGTCGCCGGGTCGCGGTCACCGTCGCCCGGGGCGCCGACGTCGAGCAGGCGCGGGAGCGGGCCCGCGCGTCGGCCGCGGCGCTGACGGTCGACCTGGTGTGACCGTGGACCCCACCGACCCCGCCGGCCCCGTGGACCCCGCCGGCCCCGAGGAGGTCGGCGTCGGCCCCTGGCCGGGCGGGCCCGGCGCGTGGCCGGACGACCCGCGCCTCGACCCCGAGCTGCTCGCGCACGGCGACCGCCGCAACGTCGTCGACCGCTATCGCTACTGGTCCGTCGAGGCCGTCGTCGCGGACCTCGACACCCGGCGGCACCCGTTCCACGTCGCCATCGAGAACTGGGCCCACGACCTCAACATCGGCTCGGTGGTGCGCACCGCCAACGCCTTCAACGCCGCCGGGGTGCACGTGGTCGGCCGCCGCCGCTGGAACCGCCGCGGCGCCATGGTCACCGACCGCTACCTGCACGTGCACCACCACCCCGACGTCGACGACCTGCTCGCCTGGGCCGCCACGGCCGGCCCCGGGGGCGGCGCGCTGCCGGTGCTCGGGATCGACAACGTCCCGGGCTCCGTGCCGCTCGACGGGTACCCCGTGCCGCGGGCGTGCGTCCTGCTGTTCGGCCAGGAGTCCGCCGGGCTGTCCGACGCCGCGCGGGCCGGTGCCGACGCGGTGCTGCACATCGACCAGTACGGCTCGACGCGGTCCATCAACGCGGGCGCGGCGGCCGCGATCGCGATGCACGCGTGGGCGGTCCGGCACGCGGGACCGCCACCGGCCTGACCTCCCCGGGCGTCCCGTGGGCAGGACGTCCCGTCCGGCCGGTCCCCGGGACGTGCCAGACTTGGGGAGAAAGCGAAACCCCACTTCTCTTTGGAGCTGCTGCGATGGCCATCGCCACCCCTGAGGTGTACGCCGAGATGATCGACCGGGCGAAGGCGGGCAAGTTCGCCTACCCGGCCGTGAACGTCACCTCCTCCCAGACCGTCACCGCCGCGCTGCAGGGCTTCGCCGAGGCCGAGTCGGACGGCATCCTCCAGGTGTCCGTCGGCGGCGCCGAGTACGCGTCCGGCTCCACGGTCAAGGACCGCGTCTCCGGCACCCGCGCGCTCGCCGCGTACGCGACCGAGGTCGCGAAGGGCTACGGCATCACCGTCGCCCTGCACACGGACCACTGCGTCAAGAAGAACCTGGACTCCTGGGTCCGCCCGCTCCTGGCCCTGGAGGCCGAGGAGGTCAAGGCCGGCAAGAACCCGACCTTCCAGTCGCACATGTTCGACGGCTCCGACATCCCGCTGGACGAGAACCTCGTCATCGCGGCCGAGCTGCTCGAGCTGTCGCAGGCCGCGCGCACGATCCTCGAGATCGAGGTCGGCGTCGTGGGCGGCGAGGAGGACGGCCACGAGGCCGAGATCAACGAGAAGCTCTACACCACGGCCGAGGACGGCCTGGCGACGGTCCGCGCGCTCGGCGCCGGCGAGAAGGGCCGCTACCTGACGGCCCTGACCTTCGGCAACGTGCACGGCGTCTACAAGCCGGGTGCCGTCAAGCTGCGCCCGTCGATCCTCGCGGACATCCAGAAGGCCGTCGGCGCCGAGGTCGGCAGGGAGAACCCGTTCGACCTCGTGTTCCACGGCGGCTCGGGCTCCACGGCCGCGGAGA
Organism: Cellulomonas sp. ACRRI; assembly: GCF_022346185.1. Taxonomy (GTDB): domain Bacteria; phylum Actinomycetota; class Actinomycetes; order Actinomycetales; family Cellulomonadaceae; genus Cellulomonas. The sequence goes on from NZ_JAKRMS010000021.1 coordinate 15,816, forward strand.
TCGCCGAGGCGGTCGACAACGGCGTCATCAAGATGAACATCGACACCGACACCCAGTACGCGTTCACGCGCCCCGTGGTCGGCCACATGTTCAGCAACTACGACGGCGTCCTGAAGGTCGACGGCGAGGTGGGCAACAAGAAGGCCTACGACCCGCGCGCCTGGGGCAAGCTGGCCGAGGCCGGCATGGCCGCCCGCATCGTCGAGGCCGCGCAGCAGCTGCGCTCGGCGGGCCAGCGCATGCGCTGATCCGCCCGGTCCCCGCACGGGGAGCGACGCGGCGAGGGCCCGGTCACCGTCACGGTGACCGGGCCCTCGTGCGTCCGCCGGTCGTGCGCCGCTCAGGCCCGCAGGTCGTCCTCGACCACGTCGAGCAGCTCGCCGATCCGGGTGACCTCGAGCAGGAACTGCACCGTCGGCGGCACGTGGAGCAGCCGGACGCGGTGCGGGGTCCGCATGGCGAGCCTGGCGAGGAACGCCACGCCGGACGAGTCCATGAACGTCACGTGGTGCGCGTCCACCTCGATGGGCAGTCCCGCCTGCTCGGCGTCGGTGGACGCCTCCGCCAGGTCCGGCCCGAGGTCCGCGTCGACCTCGCCGGAGAGCACGATCGTGGTCCGGTCGGGGGACAGGATGACGTGCACCGAGCCCGGCTCCCCGGCGGCGTCGCCCGGAGCGGGTACGGTCGGCGCGGCCGAGGCATCCGCGCCCTGGTCCCCGGCGAGCCCGCCCGCGGGTGTGCTGTTACCGTCGCGCACGATGCTCCCTCCCGTCCGGGCGGCTGGCACGTCGGCCGCCGCCGGTGATCGGCCCGTCCCGGCGGGCTGCTGCACCGGGATCTGTCGGGAACGCTAGACGATCGGAGGCGGTGGTGGTCAACTCCACGCCCGGCGACGGTGCCGCGGACACCGTCGACTCGATCGGGCGTGCCGTCGGCCAGATCGTGGGCATGCCGGTCCTCGTGGTGGCCGCGGAGCCGCCGCGCTGGCCCGTCGTCTGGGTCAACCGTGCGTTCACCGACGCGACCGGGCTCACGCTCGACGACGTCGCCGGGCCCGCCGTGGACCTGATCGCCCTGTCCGCCGAGGACGCCTCCGGCCTGCACCAGCTCCGGGACGCGGTCCTGGACCGGCGTGCGACCTCCGCCCTGCTCCGGCTGCGCCGCGCCCGGGGCGACTGGTTCTGGGCCCGCACGGTCGTCACCCCGGTGACCGCCGAGGGCGCGACCGAGCCGACGCACTGGGTGGCGGCCCTCGTCGACGTCACCGAGCAGGTCGACCGCGACGCCGCGGTGGCCGCCGAGGTGGAGGTCGTCCGCCGGGAGAGCGAGGACCTCGCGCTGATCGGCGCCGTGTCCGACCTGGTGATGGACCTGGACGACCCGTACGGGCTGCGGGCCATCGCCGAGCTGCTGGCGCACCGGGTGGTCGCCTGGGCCGGGTTCTACGTGGACGACGACGGCCTGCAGGCGGCGGACGGGGTCGACGTCCACCGCGCGCCCCGTGCCTCGGGGCGGCGGCACGGTCCCGGCGGCACGGGGGTGCCCTTCGTCGCCCGGCGGGGCGCGCGGCCCCCCGGCGACGACCCGGTGCAGCGGCTGCTCGACGGCGAGGGCGAGACGCACCTGGTCCTGGACCTCGACACCGACGCGCCGGGCGAGCCGGGCACCGCCTCGGCCTGGCTGGCGGAGGACCTGCGCGCCCGCGTGCCCGACGGCGCGGCCGTCGGGCACGTCGCGGTCCTGCCGCTGCCCGGCCGGCACCGGGAGCTCGGCCTGCTGGCGGTCGTCCCGCGCGCGGCCACCGGCCCCGACCTGGTCCACGACGCCCCCGCCCGCGGCGGCCTGGACGAGCGCACCCGCACGATCCTGTCGCTCACCGCGCGCCGGGTCGGCCTGGCGATGGAGAACGTCCGGCTGTACGCCCGGGAGCACCGGGTGGCGGAGACCCTGCAGCGCGCGATGCTGCCGGAGCAGGCCGAGATCGAGGGCCTGGACGTCTGGTCGTACTACGCGCCGAACGTCGTCTACGCGCAGGTCGGCGGCGACTGGTACGACGTCGTGCAGATCGCCCCCGACGTCGTCGGGGTGGTGATCGGCGACGTGGTGGGCCACGACGTCGAGGCCGCGGCGGCCATGGGCCAGCTCCGGTCGGTCGTGCGCGCGTACGCCTTCGAGGTCACGGAGCCCGGGCCGGTGCTCGAGCGCGTGGACCAGCTCGTCGGCGGCATGCGCATCCCGCGCTCCGCGGGCCTGGTGCTCACCACGCTCACGCGCCGGGACCCCGAGGACGGCGGCTGCCCGAGCTGGCGCCTGGAGTACTCGCGCGCCGGCCACCTGCCCGCCCTGCTGGTGCGCGACGGGCAGGTCGTGCTGCTCGACGGCGCGGGGGGTGCGCTCATCGGGTTCGGCGACGGGCGCCGGCGGACCGCCCGGCACGACCTGCTCCCCGGCGACGTGCTGGTGTTCTACACGGACGGCCTCATCGAGCGCCGGGACCGCGCGCTGCCGGACGGCCTGGCCGCGCTGCGCGAGGTGGCCGCGGGCGCGTCCGCCGTCGACGCGGCCGGCATCGGCGAGGAGCTGCTGGCGCGGCTCGCGGACAGCCCGGAGGACGACGTCGCCGTGGTCGTCGTGCGGATCCCCGACCTCACCGACACCTCCGGGCACGGCGGCAACGTGCGCAGCCGGCGCTGGCAGCTGCCGAGCGAGCCGGCCTCCATCGCCCGGGCGCGGCACGCGGTGCTGCGGACCTCGCACGCGTGGGAGCTGGGCGACGCGGCGAACGCCGAGCTCGTCGTCTCCGAGCTGGTCGCCAACGCCGTGCTGCACGGCTGGGGACGGGTCACCCTGCGGCTGCACGACACCGGCGACGGCCTGCGGATCGAGGTCGAGGACTCCAACCCCACGCCGCCCGTCGCGACCGAGGGGCACCCGGGCCGGATCGGCGGGTTCGGCATGCGGATCGTCGAGCGGCTGGCGGACTGGGGCTGGCGGCCGTCGCGCGGCGGCAAGGTCGTGTGGGCGCGCGTGCGGCCGTCGGAGCCGTCGGTGCTGCACGGGCCCCGCGGCGGGGCGTAGGTCCGCGAGGTCAGGCCGGCGAGGACGCGTCCTGCGCGACCTGCTCGGTGCCGTCGGCCCCGGGCGCGGCGCACCGGTGGTCCGCGTCGATGCGGAACAGCTCGAGCGCCCCGCAGATCTCCAGCACGAACAGGTCCCGCGGGTCCGCACCGCGCAGCACCGTCGCGCCACCGCGCTTGCGGCTGGCGTCCGCCAGCGAGATGAGGAACGCCGCGCCGGTCGAGTCCATGAACGTCACGTCGCACATGTCGATGACGAGCAGCTGGCGGCGCAGGCCGACGACGCGGGCGGCGATCTCGGGGAACTGGTCGCGCTCGGCCAGGTCGAGGTCCCCGGCGATGACGAGGGTCGTCGTCGCGGCCGAGGTGGCGATCTCGATCATGAGGGGACCTGTCGACGAGGGGCGCGTGCTGGACGACTGTAACCACGTCGCGGGCGCGGACGCATGCCGAGGTCCCCGACGGGTCGCCTGCGACACTGGTCGGCATGACCGGAGCCAACCTCCTCGGACCCGAGCCCACCCGCCTCCCGGACGGTGCCGACGCCGACGCGCGCGCCGTCCTGACCGCCGGCGGCGACCCCCGCGACGCCGCACGCCGCGCCCCCGCCTCGTCGCTCGCGTGGGCGCTGCTCGCCGAGCGGGCGCTCCGGGACGAGGGCGACCCGGTCGCGGCGTACGCCTACGCCCGCACCGGCTACCACCGCGGCCTGGACGCGCTGCGGCGCGCCGGGTGGCGCGGCCAGGGGCCGATCCCCGCGGACCACGAGCCCAACCAGGGCTTCCTGCGGGCGCTGCTCGCCCTCGCCGAGGCCGCCGAGGCGATCGAGGAGGACGAGGAGGCCGCGCGCTGCGAGCAGTTCCTCGTCGACTCGGGCACCTCCGCCGCCGAGGTCGCCGGCCTGCGCTGACCGCCCCCGGGCGGCGCCGGCACCCGGCGGTGCGGGCGTCGCCCGGACGGTGATCACGCGGCTCCGCTAGCATTTCGGAGGTACTGGGGTCGCCTGCCGCCCCGTGCCCGGACCTCCCGCGCCCGAGCCACGCCGCTCGGCACCGCTGCGGGTGCCGCCGCGAGGCAGGGTGGGAGTGGTGATCACATGCCGGCCGTCGTGGTGCTCGGGACCCAGTGGGGTGACGAGGGCAAGGGCAAGGCGACCGACCAGCTCGGGTCGCGGATCGACTACGTCGTGAAGTTCAACGGCGGCAACAACGCCGGGCACACGGTGGTCGTGAACGGCGAGAAGTACGCCCTGCACCTGCTGCCGTCCGGCATCCTGTCGCCGGGCGTCGTGCCGGTCATCGGCAACGGCGTCGTGATCGACATCGAGGTCCTGTTCGAGGAGATCGACGCGCTGGAGGCCCGCGGGGTGTCCGCCGAGCGGCTGCTCGTGTCCTCCGCGGCGCACGTGATCGCCCCGTACCACCGCACGGTCGACAAGGTCACCGAGCGGTTCCTGGGCAAGCGGAAGATCGGCACGACCGGTCGCGGCATCGGCCCCGCGTACGCGGACAAGATCAACCGGGTCGGCATCCGCATCCAGGACCTGTTCGACGAGAACATCCTGCGGCAGAAGGTCGAGGGCGCCCTCGACCAGAAGAACCACCTGCTGGTGAAGGTCTACAACCGCCGCGCGATCACCGTCGACGAGACGGTCGAGGACCTGCTGGGCTACGCCGAGCGGCTGCGCCCGTACGTCGCGGACACCCCGCTCGTGCTGAACCAGGCGCTCGACGCCGGCAAGACGCTGGTGTTCGAGGCCGGCCAGGCCACGATGCTCGACATCGACCACGGCACGTACCCGTTCGTCACCTCGTCGTCGGCGACCGCGGGCGGCGCGTGCACCGGTTCCGGCATCGGCCCGACCCGCATCGACCGGGTCGTCGGCGTCGCCAAGGCGTACACCACCCGCGTCGGCGAGGGCCCGTACCCGACCGAGCTGTTCGACGAGGACGGCGAGTGGCTCCGGCAGACCGGCGGCGAGTTCGGCACCACCACCGGCCGCCCGCGGCGCACCGGCTGGTACGACGCCGTGGTCGCGCGCTACTCGTCGCGGATCAACGGCCTCACCGACCTGGTCGTCACCAAGCTCGACGTGCTCACCGGCCGCGACAAGATCCCGGTGGCGGTGGCGTACGACGTCGACGGCCGGCGGTTCGACGAGATGCCGGACGACCAGAGCGACTACCACCACGCGAAGCCGGTCTACGAGTACCTGGACGGCTGGACCGAGGACATCTCCGGCGCCCGCGAGCTCGCGGACCTGCCGGTGAACGCCCAGCGGTACCTGGCGCGCCTGGAGGAGATCAGCGGCACGCGGATCTCGGCCGTCGGCGTCGGCCCGGGCCGCGAGGCGACCGTCGCGATCCACGACCTGCTGGGCTGACCCGCCGGGGGACTCCGCCGGACGGAGGACGCGGTCCGCGCGGATCCGTCGTCCCGACGACGCGGCGGGTCCCCGCGCCGGGGGACGGTGCCGGGGTGCGCACCACCCGTCTCCGCCCCAGGACCCTGCTCCGCCGGACCGCGCTCGCCGTCGCGCTGACCCTCCTCGCCCTGCCGCTCGCCGGCGCCGGGTACGAGGCGTGGTCGGCGCGCGGCGCCGCGGACCGCTACCCGCCGCCCGGCCGCCTGGTCGACGTCGGCGACCACGCCCTGCACCTCGACGTCCGGGGCGCAGGGTCGCCGGTCGTCGTGCTCGAGGCCGGCAGCGGCGAGACCTCCCTCGGCTGGGAGGCCGTCGCCGACGCCCTGGCCGGGCACACCACCGTCGTGGCGTACGACCGCGCCGGGTACGCCTGGAGCGAGCCGTCCGCGGAGCCGCGCACCGGCGAGGCGGTCGTCGCCGACCTGCGCGCCGCGCTCGACGCCGCCGGGCTCGCCGGCCCGTCCGTCGTGGTCGGCCACTCGATGGGCGGGCTGTTCGCCCGGCTCCTCGCCGAGCGGGCCCCGGAGGAGGTCGCCGGGCTGGTGCTCGTCGACGCCCGGCCCGAGGACGACGCCCGGGCCACCGCGGAGGTGCTCGCGGCGGAGGGCCGGCCCGCCGACCCGCCCGCGTGGGCCCTGGGTGCGCTCCAGCGCACCGGGGCGCTCCGGCTGTTCGCCGACCAGCTCCTCGCCGGCATGGTCGACCCGGCGGAGCGGGAGCGGTTCCTCGACGTCGTCGCCACCCCCGCGTTCTTCGCCGCGCGGCAGCAGGAGGCCGACCGGATCGGGTCGACCGAGGACGCCGTCCGCGGCCAGGACCTCGGCGACCTCCCGGTGCGGATCATCGCCCGGGGCGAGCCCCAGGACTACGCCGCGGCCGGGATCTCCGCGCGCGGCGGCGCCGAGCTGGAGCGGATCTGGCAGGACGGGCAGCGCCGCATGCTCGGGCTCTCCTCGCGCGCCGCGCTCGTCGTCGCGGAGGCCAGCGGGCACCTCGTGCCGCGCGACCGGCCGGACGTGGTCGTCGACCAGGTGCTCGAGGTGCTGGAGGAGGTCCGCGCGGACGAGGGCTCCCGGTCGGCGTGGACGGCCGGGCGGGGCTGAGCGCGACCTCGGTAGGGTCGGCCCCGTGAAGATCCTCGTCGTCGGGACCGGCGCCCGCGAGCACGCCCTCACCCTGGCCCTGTCCCGCGACCCGCAGGTCACCGAGCTGCACGCCGCCCCCGGCAACCCGGGCATCGGCGCGCTGGCGACGCTGCACGCGGTGGACCCGCTCGACGGCGCGGCGGTCGCGGCGCTGGCGATCTCCGTCGGGGCCGACCTGGTCGTCGTCGGCCCGGAGGCCCCGCTCGTGGCGGGCGTGTCCGACGCGGTGCGCGCGGCCGGGGTGCCGGTGTTCGGGCCGAGCGCCGAGGCCGCGCGGCTCGAGGGGTCGAAGGCGTTCGCCAAGGAGGTCATGGCCGCCGCCGGCGTCCCCACGGCCGACCCGGTGGTCGTCACCGAGGCGTCCGCGGCCGAGGCCGCGCTCGACACCTTCGGCGCCCCGTACGTGGTCAAGGACGACGGCCTCGCCGCCGGCAAGGGCGTCGTCGTCACCGAGGACCGCGCCGTGGCCCTGGAGCACGCCCTCGCCTGCCTGGCCAAGCCGGGCGGCCGGGTCGTCGTCGAGGACTACCTGGACGGCCCCGAGGTGTCCCTGTTCGTGCTCTCGGACGGCACCCACGTGGTGCCGCTCGTGCCGGCCCAGGACTTCAAGCGCGTCGGCGACGCCGACACCGGCCCGAACACCGGCGGGATGGGCGCGTACACCCCGCTGCCCTGGGCCCCGGCGGGGCTCGTGGCGGAGGTCGTCGCCCAGGTCGCCCAGCCCACCGTGGACGAGATGGCGCGGCGCGGCACCCCGTTCGTCGGCGTCCTGTACTGCGGGCTCGCGCTGACCAGCCACGGGACCCGGGTGGTCGAGTTCAACGCCCGGTTCGGCGACCCCGAGACGCAGGTGGTGCTGGCCCGGCTCGCGACGCCCCTCGCGGGCGTGCTGCTCGCCGCGGCCACCGGCGGGCTCGACGACCTGCCGCCGCTCGACTGGACCGACGAGGCGGCCGTCACCGTGGTCGTCGCGTCGGCCGGGTACCCGGAGGCGCCGCGCACCGGCGACGTCATCACCGGGCTCGACGAGGCCGGGGCGGTCCCCGGCGTCCACGTGCTGCACGCCGGCACGGCGGCCGGCGCGGACGGCGCGGTCCTCTCCGCCGGCGGCCGGGTGCTGTCGGTCGTCGGCACCGGCCCGGACCTGGCGGCGGCCCGCGCGGCGGCCTACGCGGGCGTCGACCGGATCGCCCTGCCGGGCTCCCACCACCGCACCGACATCGCCCGGGCGGCCGCGGAGGGCTGAGGGGGCCGGCGGCAGGCATACTCGCCCGCATGGAGCTGCCCCTCGCCTGGTCCCTCGTCCTGCTCGTCGCCGGGGCGTGGAGCCTGCTCGTCTGGCCCCGGTTCGGCGCGCGCATCGCGGCGGACCCCCGGGCCCGCGACGCCCAGGGGCGGCCGACGCGGTTCCTCACCGTGCACCTGGTGCTCATCACGGTGTCGATGCTGCTGGGGGCGGCCGTCGCGCTGCTCGGCGTCCTCACGCTGCTCTGACGCCGCGCCGGTCCGCGCGCCCCCGGACGGCCGCCCCGGCCGCCCCCGCGGCTGCGGCAGGATGGCCCCATGACCGCACCCACGCTGCCCGGCTGGACGCACACCTACTCCGGCAAGGTCCGCGACCTGTACGTCCCCGACACCACCCAGGAGGCCGGTGCCGCGGTGGTCGAGGCGCACGGCGACGTCGTCCTCGTCGTCGCCAGCGACCGGGTCAGCGCGTTCGACCACGTGCTCAGCCCGGGCATCCCCGGCAAGGGCGTCGTGCTGACCCGGCTGAGCCTGTGGTGGTTCGACCAGCTGGCCGACCTGGTGCCCCACCACGTCGTGTCGGCCGAGGCGCCCGCGGTGCCGGAGGCGGTGCTCGGCCGGGCGATGGTGTGCCGGCGGCTGCAGATGTTCCCGGTCGAGTGCGTGGCCCGCGGCTACCTGACCGGGTCGGGCCTGGCGGAGTACCGGGCGACCGGCGAGGTCACCGGCATCCCGCTGCCGGCCGGCCTGGTGGACGGGTCGCGGCTGCCGGAGCCGATCTTCACGCCCGCGACCAAGGCGGAGCTCGGCGAGCACGACGAGAACGTCAGCCTGGACGTCGTCGCCGCGCGGCTGGGCCGGGAGCGCGCGGAGGAGCTGCGCGACCTCACGCTGGCGGTGTACTCGCGGGCCGAGGGCGTCGCGCGGGAGCGCGGCGTGATCCTGGCGGACACCAAGCTGGAGTTCGGCGTCGACCCGACGACCGGGGCCGTGACCCTGGGCGACGAGGTGCTGACGCCGGACTCGTCGCGGTTCTGGCCGGCCGACGCCTGGGAGCCGGGCCGGGCGCAGCCGAGCTTCGACAAGCAGGTCGTCCGCGACTGGCTGGCCTCGGACGCGTCGGGCTGGGACCGCGCGGCGGACGCCGAGCCGCCGGCGCTGCCCGCGGAGGTCGTCGAGCGGACCCGCGCGCGGTACCTCGAGGCCTACGAACGGCTGACGGGGGCGCCGCTCACGGTGTGAGCGACGCCCCCGCCGGGGCCGCGCCGGGCGGCGCGACGGGGCTCAGGAGCCGAGCGCGTCCTCGATGAGCGGCACCAGGTTGTCGAGCGCGTACTGCTGGGCGCCGATGGTGCCGAGCGAGTAGGCGGAGGACAGGTCGCCGTCGATCACCACCGCGCGCCCGTCGGCGACGGCCGGGATGGCCTGCCACTGCGGGTCGTCGGTGATCTCGGCGGTGTCGATGTAGATCGGGAACGCGACGATCAGGTCGGCGTCCAGCAGGTCGAGCTGCTCGGACGAGATGTCGACGCTGAAGCCCGAGGCGGACACGGGCAGGTCGGCGATGGTCGGCGACTGCACGAAGCCGAGGTTCTCCAGGAAGTCGACGCGGTCGCCGCCCTCGATGTAGGCGCCCCAGCCCTCGGAGGTGCGGGTGGCGGCGGCGATGGTCCTGCCGTCCCAGTCCGGGTGCGCCTCGCGCGCGGCGGCGAAGGCGTCCTCGAGCTGGGTCTGCAGCTCCTCGCCCTTCTCCGGGACGCCGAGCGCGGTCGAGATGATCTCCAGCTGCTGCTGGCCGGTGGTGAGGTAGGAGTCGCCGCCCTCGGGCACGCCGACGGTGGGGGCGATCTCGGAGAGCCGGTCGTACCGGTCCTGGTCGCCGGACGACTTCACGTCGAGGATCAGGTCGGGCTCGAGCGCGGCGATCGCCTCGTAGGACGGCTCGAGGGTGTCGATGATCTCGGGGGACTCGTCGTACTGCCCCTCCGCCCACGGGCCGACGCCGTCGCCGCCGAACGCCAGCCAGTCGGACGCGCCGACCGGCTGGTAGCCCAGGGACAGCGCGGTCTCGGCGTCGCCCCAGCCGAGGGCGACGATGCGCTCCGGGCGGGACTCGACGGTGATCTCGCCGAACTTGGTGTCCACGGTCGCGGGGAACGTGCCCTCGGACGCGGAGCCGGTGCCGCCCGCGGCGGTAGTCTCGCCCGAGCCGGCGGCGTCGTCGGTGCCGGAGCACGCGCTCAGGGCCAGGACCGCGACCGCCGCGACGGCGGCGACACGCATGGACTTCATCGAAGGCCTTTCGTGGAGGGGGCCCGTGGCGACCTCGGGAACGGAGTCACGATCGGGCGAATGCCCCGGAAGGTTAGCCTAGCCTCATGACGTGCGGGAACCCCGGGTGAGCGCGGTCGGCGCCCCGCACCCCGCGGCGGCCCGCCCGAGGAGGTACTCGACCGCCCGGCGCGGCGCCGCGCTGGTGCTGCTCGCGGGCCTGCTCGTCGCCGCGCTGGCCCTCAGCCTCGCCGTCGGGTCGCGCCCCGTGGGCCTGTCCACGGTCTGGGGCGCGCTGACCGGCGGGGACGTGCCCGCGCCCGACCACGCCGCGGTCGTCGGCCTGCGGCTGCCGCGCACCGTGCTGGCGGTGCTGGTCGGCGCGGGGCTCGCGGTCGCCGGCGGGCTCATGCAGGCGCTGACCCGGAACCCCCTCGCGGACCCCGGCATCCTCGGGGTGACGAGCGGCGCGGCCTTCGCGGTCGCGATGGGCGTGGTCCTGCTCGGCGTGACCCGGCCGTCGGGGTACGTGTGGTTCGCGTTCGGCGGGGCGCTGCTGGCGACGGTGGCGGTCTACCTGGTCGGCTCGGCGGGGCGGTCGAACGCGGGACCGGTCCAGCTGACCCTGGCCGGGGTCGCGCTGAGCGCGGTGCTGACGGGGCTGGTCGGCGCGCTGCGGCTCACGGACCAGGAGCGGTTCGCGGTCCTGCTGACCTGGGAGTCGGGGTCGTTCCAGGCCCGGGGCTGGGACGTGATCCTGCCGGTGCTGCCGTTCGTGCTGCTCGGCCTGGCGGTCGCGGGGGTCGTGGCCGGGGCGCTGAACACGCTCGGGCTGGGGGAGGACCTGGCGACGGCGCTGGGCGCCTCGGTCGGCCGGACACGGGTGCTGTCGGTGGTGGCGATCACGCTGCTGGCCGGCGGCGCGACCGCGATGGCCGGGCCGATCACGCTCGTGGGTCTGATGGTGCCGCACATCGTGCGCTGGCTCGTCGGCCCGGACCAGCGGTGGATCCTCGGGCTGTCCGCGCTGGCCGGGCCGGTGCTGGTGCTGCTCGCGGACGTGGCGGCGCGGGTGCTGCTGTGGCCGGGGGAGCTGCCGGTGGGCGTCGTCACCGCGTTCGTGGGCGCGCCGGTGCTGATCGCGCTGGTGCGGCGGCGGAAGGCCACGGGGCTGTGAGCGGCCTGCGGGTGGCGGCGACGCCCACGCCCGGCGCGGCGCCCCGCCGTCCCGCGGGCCCCCGGCGCCGTCCCCGGCTCGCCGTGGCGGGCCTCGCGGTGGCCGCGCTGCTGCTCGCGCTGGTGGCGCTCGGCGTCGGCGACTACCCGCTGGGCGTCGTGGACGTGGTCCGCGCGCTCGTGACGGACCAGGGGTTCGCCACGACCATCGTGACCGAGTGGCGGCTGCCGCGGGTGCTGGTGGCGCTGGTGTTCGGCGCGGCGCTCGCGGTGTCGGGCGCCCTGTTCCAGTCCGTGACCCGCAACCCGCTGGGGTCGCCGGACGTCATCGGCTTCTCCACCGGCTCGTACACCGGGGTTCTGGTCGTGACGACCGTCCTCGGCACGGGCACGCTCGGCGTGTCCGCGGGGGCGCTGGTGGCCGGGCTGCTCACGGCCCTGGTGGTGTACCTGCTGGCGTACCGGGACGGGGTGCAGGGCTTCCGGCTGATCGTGGTCGGCATCGGCGTCACCGGGATGCTGCACGGCGTCAACGTGTGGCTGCTGCTGCGGGCGAAGACCGAGGTGGCGCTCGCGGCGTCGATCTGGGGCGCCGGGTCCCTCTCGCTGGTCGGCTGGTCGCAGGCGCTGCCGGCCGTCGCGGTGCTCGCGGTGCTGGCGCCCCTGGTGTGGGCCGTCCGCCCCTCGCTGCGGCAGCTCGAGCTCGGCGACGACGCGGCGAGCGCGCACGGCGTGCGCGTCGAGGCGTCCCGGCTCGCGGTGGTCGTGCTGGGCGTCGCGCTGATCGCGACGGTGACCGCGACCGCGGGGCCGATCGCGTTCGTGGCGCTGGCCGCGCCGCAGATCGCCCGCCGGCTGACCGGCTCGGCGGGGCTGCCGCTGGTGGCGTCGGCACTGACCGGCGCGGTGGTGCTGCTCGCGGCGGACGTGCTCGCGCAGCACGTGCTGCCCACGGCGCTGCCGGTGGGTGTGGTGACGGTGGTGCTCGGCGGGGTGTACCTGCTGGCCCTGATCGTGCGGGAGGCGCGGCGGCGATGGTGAGTCAGGAGCGGCTGCGGGCCGACCGGGTGACCCTGGGCTACGAGCGGAAGACCGTGTCGACCGACCTGAGCCTGGCGGTCCCGGACGGCTCGTTCACGGTGGTCGTCGGCCCGAACGCGTGCGGGAAGTCGACGCTGCTGCGCTCGCTGGCCCGGCTGCTGCGGCCGGCGGCCGGCGAGGTGGTGCTCGACGGCACGTCGATCCACCGGATGCCGACCAAGGAGGTCGCGCGCCGGGTGGGGCTGCTGCCGCAGACGGCGCTGGCGCCGGAGGGCATCACGGTCGGCGAGCTGGTCGCGCGCGGCCGGTACCCGCACCAGAACCTGTTCCGGCAGCAGTCCGACGCGGACCGCCGGGCGGTGGCGGACGCGATGGACGCGACGCGCGTGACCGACCTGGCCGCGGTGCCGGTCGACGAGCTGTCCGGCGGGCAGCGGCAGCGGGTATGGGTGGCGATGGCCCTGGCCCAGGAGACCGGCATCCTGCTGCTCGACGAGCCGACGACGTTCCTCGACATCGCGCACCAGATCGAGCTCATGGACCTGTTCGCCCGGCTGCACGCCGAGGGGGCGACGCTGGTCGCCGTGCTGCACGACCTCAACCACGCGGCCCGGTACGCGACGCACCTGGTGGTGATGAAGGACGGCGCCGTGGTCGCCCAGGGCAGGCCGACGGAGGTGGTGACGGCCGAGCTGGTCGAGGAGGTCTTCGGCCTGCCGTGCCTGGTGATCCCGGACCCGCTGGCGGGCACGCCGCTGGTCATCCCGCGCGGCTCGGCGCACACCGCCGCGGACTGAGCCGCGCGCGCCGTCGGCCGGGTCAGGCGGGGGCCAGGACCACCACGGGCTCGCTGGTCGGCTGCTCCGAGCCGCCCTCGGGCTCGACGGTGAGGGCGAGTGCGTCGCCGGTCCGGTAGGCGTCGGTGCGGATCTGCAGCGTGCCGTCGGTGACCCCGGTGGTGGCGTCCGGGACCGGCGAGCCGTCCCGCATGACCCACAGCTGGTAGACCTCCCCGGCGCCCGGCGCGTCGACGCCGGTCGCGGTGACCAGCGCGGCGTCGGCGGTGACGACCGCGACCGCGGTGCCGCCCGAGGTGACCGGGGCGGAGACGACCTGGGCGCCGGGCTCGGCGAGCAGGGCGGTGATCCGGTCCGCGCGCGCCTCGGCCTCGGCGGCCCGCTGGCCCTGCCGCCAGGCGACGGTGCTGGGCACGGCGATCGCCGCGAGCAGGGCGAGGGCGGCGACGGCGGCGGACCAGCGGCGGCGCGCGGTCCGGCGGCCGGCGGGCCGGGTGGAGCCGCCGGTGCGCCCGGTCCGGGGCGGCGCGCCCGGGGTGGTCGGCGTCGGGTCGGGCGGCGTCGGGACGGCGCCGCCGGGGGTCGTGGACGCGGCCGGGCGGTCGGCCGCGGCGCGGACCGGCGCGGACCCGTCCGCCTCCGGGTCCGTCCCCGCATCGGTCTGCGGCACGCGGTCGACCTCGGCCAGCACGGCGAGCCGCACGGCGTCGGGCGCGGCGACCGCCACGGCCTCGCCCAGCACGGCCGCGGTCTCGCGCAGCGACCGGGCCTCGCGGGCGGCCTCCGGGTCGCGGGCGATCAGGTCGTCGACGCGGGCCCGCTCGGCGTCGTCGAGGGCGTCCAGCGCCCAGGCGCCGAGCAGCTCGCGGGTGGCGGCGTCGTCGGGCCGGCGGTCGCCCGGGCGCGGGGTCGCGGGCGCGTTCACGCGGCCACCCCCAGGCAGTCGCGCAGCCGGGTGAGGCCGTCGCGGATGCGGCTCTTGACCGTGGGCAGCGGGGCCTCGAGCGACTCGGCCACCTCGCGGTAGGTCCGGCCGTCGTAGTACGCGAGGACCACGGCCTCGCGCTGGGTGTCGGTCAGCCCGCCCAGGCAGTGCCGGACGCGCTCGGCCTCGAGGTTCGACTCGGCCTGCTCGGCGACGACGTCGAAGGCGCGCGGCCGGTCGCCGTCGAGCACCGCCTGGTCGCGGGTGCGCTGGGCCTGCACCGAGCGCACGCGGTCGACGGCCCGGCGGTGCGCCATCGTGGTCGCCCACGCGCGCGCCGAGCCGCGCCGGGCGTCCCACCGGGACGCCGTGCGCCAGATCTCCACCATGACCTCCTGGGTGACCTCCGCGGCGTGGTCCGGGTCGCGGAGGACGGCGAGCGCCGTGCCGTGCACGGCGGGGGACAGCATGTCGTACAGCGCCGGGAACGCGTCGCGGTCGCCGTCGGCGACGCGGGCGAGCGCCTCGTCGGCCGTCGCGCGGGCGGCGGGGCGGGAACCGGGGGAGGACACCGCAGCAGTCTGCCGCACGGCGCCCGCGGGCTCGCCCCGACCCGCCCGCGGCGCGAGCGTGACGCCGGCCCCGGCGGGGATCGGGGCCGGCGTCACGGTCTCGGGGCCCGTCAGGGGACGAGCGCCGCCGCGAGCGAGTCGATGGCGCCGGCGAGGGTGGACACGTGCATGCCCAGCCCGGCGGCGACGTCGTCCGCGGGCAGCTCGCCGCCGCTGACGTCCTCGAAGAACTGGCCCGCGGGGCCGCGGTAGCCGTCGAGGTTCATCAGGGCCTCCTGCTGCCCGTCCGTGTCGCCGGTGGCGTCGGCGACCGCGTAGTCGACGAAGTAGCCGATGTGCTCGCGCCACAGGTCGAGGAACGCGGTCCCCTTCTCCTCGCCGGCCAGCGAGGCCACGGCGTCGGACAGCGCGACCGAGTTGGCGTCCAGCGTGGCGGCCGCGGCGGTGAACGCCGGGGACTCGACCCCGCCCTCGGCGGTGTAGGCCGTGAACACGGCGTACGACGCCAGGTAGACGTGCTCCTGGAGCAGCGCGGTCAGCGTCGAGCGGAGCGTCGAGGCGTCGTCCGTCGCGTCCCCGGACAGGCCGGCGCCGGCGGCCAGGCCGGTCGCGATCGTGGCGGCGTCCATGCCGACGTGGTCGGCGGCGGCCTTGAGCGTGTCGGACGCGGTCGGCTCGCCGGCGGCCAGGGCGTCGATGGCGGCGGACATGGTGCTCACGTGCATCGCGAGCGCCTCCGCCACCGCGGCCGCGGGCAGGTTGCCGGCGCTGATCTGCTCGAAGAACGCGCCCGCGTCGGTCGTGTACCCGGCGAGCGACGCCTGCGCGGCGTCGGCGGCGGCCTGGTCGCCCGACTTCACCGCGACGGCGTAGTCGACGAAGTACCCGACGTGCGCGTCCCAGAGCTGCTGGAACGCGGCGGCCTGCTCCTCGCCGGCGAGCGAGCCGACGGCGTCGGCGAGGTCGGCGGTGTTGCCGTCCAGCGCGGCCTTCGCGGCGGCGAACTCCTCGGAGTCGGCGCCGGCCGTGTAGGCGGTCGCCACGCCGATGCCGGTCAGGTAGACGTGCTCCTGGAGGAGCGCGGTGAGGCCGGCGCGCAGCGTGGCGGCGTCGGAGTCGACCTCTCCGGCGGTGCCCGTGGCGGCGGCCAGACCGGTCGCCAGGGTCAGGGCCGTCTCGGGCATGTGCGCGGCGGCGGTGCGCGCGTCGGCGAACGGGTCGCCGGTGCTGACGGGCTCGACGGCGCCCGTGCCGCTCATCGCGGAGTGGTCCGAGCCGTCCATCGAGGTGGCGGCCGACGGCTGGGCGCCCCCGGTCGTGTCGTCGCTGCTGCTGCAGGCGGCCAGCGTGAGGCTCAGGGTGAGCCCGGCGGCCATCGCGGCCACGGCGTAGGTGCTGCGGGTGCGTCGCATCATCGCTCCTTGCGTCCCTCGGGTGTGAGTCACGAGGGGTTCGGAGCGCGGCGTCCCGCGGATGGGTGGCGGGGCCCGGCGGACCGGGTGAACGCGCTACGCGGCCCCGTACCAGGCCAGCGCGAGCACGGCGTCCTCCGGCCGTTCGGCGTGCTCGGGGGCGGGACCGCCGACGAAGCACTGGCACGGGCCGTCGCGGTGCACCAGGCCGGCGTGCGGGCGGGCGACGCAGGGGGTGGGGCCGACGGCGGCCCGCAGCTCGTCGAACGGGGTCCAGGCGGCGGGCAGCCGGCCGATGGTGGCCGGGCGGCCGAGGTCGTCGAGGGTCATGCGGTCCCACCTCCGTGCTCCGGGCCTCCGGGGAGGCCCCTGCGGCGCCGGCCGGGCCGACGTCGCCCCGCGGGCCACCTCGGCCCGTGTGCTGCTGTCCATCGGACGGTCGCACGGGTTCCTGTGGCGTCAGGTGCATCTCGGTGGTATCGGAGGGGTGAAAAACCGCACATGTGGTCGACATCACGGACGAATCGGGCGGTCTCGGGTCGCGCGACGGCGCACGGCGTGGGATGCGCGCGCGGGACCGGGCGGAGCCGGGCGGCGTCAGCCCGCCAGCCGTGCCGCCCGCCGCGCCGCCTGCGCCGCCGGGTCCGGCACCGGGGCCGCGGCCAGCAGCCGGCGGGTGTAGTCGTGCTCGGGCGCACCGAGCACGCGGCTGCGCTCGCCCGCCTCCACCACCCGCCCGCGGTGCATCACCGCGACCCGGTCGGCCAGCTCGTCCACCACCGCCAGGTCGTGGCTGATGAACAGGCAGGCGAACCGCAGCCGCTGCTGGATTGACCGGAACAGCTCGAGCACCGTGGCCTGCACGGAGACGTCCAGCGCGGACGTGGGCTCGTCGGCGATCAGCAGCTCCGGGTCCAGGGACACCGCGCGGGCGATCGACACGCGTTGCCGCTGGCCGCCGGACAGCTCGTGGGGGTACCGGGAGGCCCAGGCCGCGGGCAGCTCGACGCCGTCGAGCAGCTCGCCCACCCGCGCGGTCAGCGCGGCACCGCGCAGTCCGGCGTGCACCCGCAGCGGCTCCGCGATCGACTCGCCGACCGTGTACCGCGGGTTCAGCGACGCGGCCGGGTTCTGGAACACGACCCCGATCCGGGTGCGGGCGGCCCGCACGGCGCGCGGGGTGTCCCGGCCCAGGCGGGTGCCGACGACCTCGACCGTGCCGGAGGTGAGCGGCGCCAGGCCGAGCGCGCACCGGCCGAGGGTCGACTTGCCGGAGCCCGACTCGCCGACCAGCGCCAGCATCTCGCCGGGCTGCACCCGCAGCGTCACGCCGTCGACGGCGCGGACCACGCGGCCCCGGCGGTTCCGGTACTCGACCACCAGGTCCTCGACGTTGAGCGCGGGCCGCTCGGCGGAGTCGGTGCCGGCGGGGCGCTCGTCGGCGCCGATCCGCGGCACGGCGTCGAGCAGGGTGCGGGTGTAGGCCGCGGCGGGGGCGTCGAACAGGTCGGCGACGTCGGCGGTCTCGACGACCTCGCCGTGCCGCATCACCACGACCCGGTCCGCCAGGTCCGCCACGACGCCCATGTCGTGGGTGATCAGCACGACGGCCGCGGAGGTGCGCGCCCGCAGCCGGCGCAGGACGTCCAGCACCTCCTGCTGCACGGTGACGTCGAGTGCGGTGGTCGGCTCGTCGGCGATCAGCACCTCCGGGTCGCAGGCCAGGGCCATCGCGATCATGACCCGCTGCGCCTGCCCGCCGGACAGCTGGTGCGGGTAGAACCGCAGCCGGTCCTCGGGGTCGGGCAGCTCGACCATGCGCAGCAGCTCGACGGCCCGGGCGCGGGCCTCGGCGCGGGACAGGCCGGGCAGGTGCCGGCGCAGGGTCTCGCGCAGCTGGAACCCGATGGTGAACACGGGGTCCAGGGCGTTCGACGGGTCCTGGAAGATCATCGCGACCCGGCGGCCGCGGACGTCGGACAGCGCCCGGTCGTCCAGGCCGACCAGCTCCAGGTCCCCGAGCCGGGCGCTGCCGGTGACCCGGGCGGTGCCGGGGAGCAGGCCCAGCACGGCGAGCGAGGACACGGACTTGCCGGACCCGGACTCGCCGACGACGGCCAGCACCTCGCCCGCGTGCAGGTCGAAGGAGACGCCGCGGACGGCGTGCACGTCGGGCGACCGCCCGCGGTCGACCCGGAACGTGACGGTCAGGTCGCGGACCGACAGCACGGGCGCGCGGCCGGCGGCGGGGGTGGGGTCGGTCGTCACGGTTCTCCAGTCCCGGCCTGCGCGTCGCGGTAGGCCTCCCAGTCGGCGAGCATCTTGCGGTGGTACCCCGCGAGCCACTCCATGTAGTTGCGGGCGTTGCGCAGGCGGCGCGCCGGCCCCTCCGCCGGGCCGCCGGTGAGGGCCGCGTCGAGGACCCGCTGCAGCCGCGGCAGGTAGTTCCGCTCGCTCGCCAGCCAGCGCCCCCAGATGTCGTCCTCGACGCGGAAGTAGTGGTTCCGGTCGCCGCCGATCGCGTGCCGCTGGATGAACCCGACCTCCACGAGCCGCCGGGTCGCGGTGGACACGGCCCCGGCGCTCGCGGTGAGCAGGTGCGCGATCTGCTGCGAGGACAGGTACGGGCGGTCGGCGATCATCAGCAGCCCCACCACGCGGCCCTCCATGCGGGCGCTGTTCGTGCCCTCCCAGGTGAGCGCGAACTGCTCGATCCACGCCAGCTGGTCCGGCGTCATCGTGAGGTCGGCGGCCGGTGCTGCGTCGTCGCTGGTCATGCGGGTCAGCCTAGAGACGCGGGGACGGCCGCACCGGCGTCCCGGCGGCGGGTCATGCCGGTGCGCCGGCGGCGGAACTCGTCGAGCGGCCACGAGGTCATGCCGTTGCGCACGGCGGCGATCGCGCCGTCCGCCGACCGCTCGACGACGACGTCCTCGCCCGCCGAGCCGAACCCGGGCTGCCGGGTCGTGCCCAGCCGGTCGCGGCCGCGCACGTGCAGCTCGTCGTAGGCGGCGACGGGGTCCGGCGCGGCGGGGTGCAGCAGCAGGAGCCGGCCGCCGAGCTCGGCGATGTCGGTGATCCCCCACAGGGCGCCGAACCGACCCGTGTACTCGGCGAGCGGCCGGGCGTCCGCGGCGGGCGCGGGCGCGTCGGCGGGCGGGTTGAGGGCGAGGTCGATCAGCTTGATCAGGCCGACCGCGATCGGGTCCGCGGGGCCGTCGATCGCGTTCGTGAGGACGCTGACCACGAGCCGCTGCTGCGGGTCGATGTACGTGCGCGTGATGTGCCCCGGGTAGCCCCCGGAGTGGCCGACGACCTCGCGGTCGCCGATCGTGTGCAGGTCCAGGCCGATGCCGTACCGGCCGACCTCCTTGCCGTGCACCGTCACCACCGACTCCTGGCGGTGCAGCAGGCGCTTGCCCGCGTCCGACAGCAGCGACTCGTCGCCGTAGAAGTGCGCGGCGCCGAAGGCGGTCATGTCCCGGGCCGTCGAGTAGAAGCCGGTGGCGGCGGCGAGCGCCCGGGTGTCGACGTGCTCGATCGTCTCGCGGCGGTCGTCGGCGTCGAGCAGGGCGGTGTGCCCGGCGGCGTACCGGTCGGCGAGCCCCTCGTCGTACTCCGCGCCGGTGTCGGCCATGCCCAGCGGGTCGAGGACCGCGGTGCGCAGGTGGTCGCGGAACGGCTCGCCGGTCACGGACTCGACGACCAGGCCGAGGATGCCGTACCCGTAGTTCGAGTACTTGAAGTGCTCGTTCGACCCGTAGACCTCGCCGGCCTCCAGCAGCTCGGCGACCAGGGTGCCCTCGTCGGGGAACGGGCCGTCCAGCTGCCAGAAGTCGCCGCGCTCGCCGTCCCGGATCACCCCGGCCTGGTGGCCCAGCAGCTCGCGGACGGTGCGGGACCCGAGCGGCGACGCGGCCAGCGCCGGGACGTGGGTGGCGACCGTGTCGTCCAGCCGCAGCCGGCCCGCCTCGACCAGCCGCATGACCGCGGTCGCCGTGAACGACTTGGAGTGCGAGGCGATCCGGAACAGGTGGTCGGTGCGCAGCGGCTCGCCCGTGGCGACGTCGGCGGTGCCCCAGGCGTGGTCGAGCACCAGGTCGTCGCCGGACCGGATCGCCACCTGGACGCCGACGGCGCGGCGGAACGCGCCCTGGAGGTCCACCCACGACGCGAGGTAGGGGGCGGCGGCGCGGAGGGTGGCGGTCGTGTCGGACATGCGGTGGGCCTCTCGGGACGGTGCGGGTGGTGCGGGCGGTGCCGTGGTGGCGCGGGGCGGTGCGGCGGGCCGCGGCGGTCAGCCGCGGCCCTTCGGGTCGAGGACGTCGCGCAGGACGTCGCCGAGCGTGATCATCGCGAGGACGGTCACGGTGAGGAAGATGCTCGGGAACAGCAGCATGTGCGGGGACGTCTGGAAGTAGGTCTGCGCGCTGGACAGCTGCAGTCCCCAGGAGATCGACGGGGCGCGCAGGCCCAGGCCGAGGAACGTCAGCGTCGACTCCGAGACGATGACGCCGCCGACCATGGTCGTGGCCACGGCCAGCACCGGGCCGATCGAGTTGGGCAGCACGTACCGGGCGATGATCCGCCGGTCCCGCAGGCCCATGGCCTTGGCGGCCTCGACGTACGGCGCGTCCCGGACGGCGCGGACCGAACCGCGGACCAGCCGGGCCATGGTCGGCCAGGAGAACAGCGCGAGCACCAGGGCGACGGTGACGGCGGACCGGCTGCCGATCGAGGTGAGCACGACGACCGCGCCGAGCAGGAACGGGAAGCCGAGGAACACGTCGGTCAGCCGGGCGATCAGCCGGTCGGCGAGCCCGCCGTAGAACCCGGCCGCGGTGCCGACGACCAGGGCGACCAGCAGCGCCACCGCGGTGGCGAGCACGCCGACGGTGAGCGAGGCCTGGGTGCCGTAGATGACGTTGGCGTACACGTCGCAGCCCTGGACGTCGGTGCCGAACACGTGCTCGCCGCCGGGACGCAGCGCGCTGTCGGCCAGGTCGCACGCCCGCGGGTCGGGCTGGCCGAACCAGCCGGCGAACCAGGACGGGGCGACCGCGATCAGCAGCAGCACGCCGAGCACCCCGGCGCAGAGCCAGAACAGCGGGCGGCGCCGCAGCGTGCGCCAGACGCCGCGCGGCGCGGCGGGTGCGTCCGCGTCGACCTCGGTGACCGCTGTCGCGGTGAGGGTGTCACTCATGGCGGATCCTCGGGTCGAGCACCGACGACAGCAGGTCCACGACCAGGTTCGTCAGCAGGAAGATGATGATCAGCGCGGTGGAGACGCCGACGACGGTCGGCCCCTCGTGCGCGCGGATCGCCTGGAACAGCAGCTGGCCGACGCCGGGCAGGTTGAACACGCCCTCCACGACGACCGTGCCGCCGAGCAGGTAGCCGAGGTCGATGGCCAGGAAGGTCAGCACCGGGATCGCCGAGTTCCGCATCACGTGCACGCCGACGACCTGCCGCTCCCGCAGCCCCTTGGCCCGCAGCGTCCGCACGAAGTCGGACTGCAGCGTGTCGACCACCGACCCGCGCATCAGCCGGGTGACCGAGGCGAGGCCGAACACGGCGATGACGGCCGCGGGCAGCAGGTAGGAGGTCGGCCAGCCGTCGGTGGTGCCCGCGACGGGGAACCAGCCCAGCCGGACACCGAGCACCAGCTGCGCGGTCACCGCGACCACGAACACCGGGATGCTCGTCGCCAGGATGGTGCCGGCCAGGACGAACCGGTCGCCGGCGCGGCCGCGGCGCAGGCCCGCGAACAGGCCGAGCAGCACGCCGAGGACGACCTCGATGCCCCACGCGGTCAGCGCGAGGGTGATCGTGACGGGCCACCGCGACTCCATGCGGCCGGCGACGGACTGCCCGCTGAAGTTGGTGCCGAGGTCGCCCGTGAACAGCCCGCCGAGGTACCGGGCGTACTGCTGGAGCACGGGCTCGTCGAGGTGGTACCGGGAGCGCAGCTCGGCGACCACGTTGTCCGGCAGCGGCCGGTCCCCGCCCAGCGAGCGGATCGGGTCGCCGGGCAGCGCGAACACCATGAGGTAGATGACCAGCGTGACGCCGAGGAAGACGACCAGGAGCTCGACGGCGCGGCGCACCGCGTACCGGCTCACGACGCCGACCCCGCGGACCGGGCCGCCAGCACCTGCGACATCGCCAGCGTGGCGCCGTACTGCACGCCGACCAGCCGCTCGACGGGCAGCACGGTCAGGCCGGTGAGCGAGTCCGCCTCGGCGACCCAGCCGGCGTAGACCTCCCGCGCGCGGTCGGCGACCCGCCGGACGCGCGCCGTGGCGACACCGGCCTGCACCTCGGCGTCGAGCGCGCGCAGCAGCATCCCGCCGAACCGCAGCCGGAAGCAGCGGACGACGTCCTCGTTGCTGAACACCTCGGCCGCCGTGGCGGCGCGGCGCAGCTCCGGGCGCTCGGCCCGCAGCAGCTCGGCACGGCCGCCCTCGCCCATCATCGGCACGAACGCCTCGCTGGCCCGCAGGAACGGCGAGCGCAGCGTGAGGTCGGGCCGGGCGTCCTCGAGCAGCCGCGTGAGGGTCGCGCCGAGGTCGACCAGCTCCGCGCCCTTGGCGCGCACGACGTCGGCGTAGTCGGCCGACGTCGGCGTGGCGTCGTCGGCCAGCGGGTGCGACCAGTACGGCAGCTCCGCGACCAGCGAGACCGTGCCGTGCCGGCGCGCGTAGGCGCTGGACGACTCGCCGCCGACCATCGTGGCCGCCGCCATGCCCAGCGACTCGAGGTAGTCGTACTCCTCGCGGGTGCTGGACATGTGGAACACCGCGGGCGCGATCGACCGGATCGACGGGGACTCCGGCTCGCCGACGTCGAGCGGCAGGCCGAGGGTGCGGGGGACGGCGTGCAGCGCGTCGACGGCCCCGGGCACCTCCTCGGACAGGTAGTAGTAGACGCCGCCGAGCTCCGCGTTGTGCAGGCTCACCATGAGCTCCGGCCGCACGTCGTCGATGACGCGCATGAGGGCCTGGGTCTCGGGGATGACGTCGTCGAAGTACGCGTCCTTGTACGCGAACGGGAACGTCCACTCGACCTGCTCGGCCGGCGCCGGGCGGTAGAACCGCCGCGCGTACGCGGTGCGGTCCGAGGGGTCCGCGAACCACGACTCGTTGAGCCGGGTGCCGTCCGGGTCGATGCACGGGACCAGGTGCCAGGTGGCGCCCGAGCGGGCGAGCAGGTCCGGGTCGGCCACCAGCTCCGAGGCGAGGTGCTGCAGCGTCCGGAAGCCGATCGGCTCGTTGGGGTGCACCCCGGCGAACAGCAGGTGCGGCCGCGGGCCGGAGCCGACCGAGAACATCGGGATCGGCTCGCCGAGGCGGGAGGTGCCGACCCGCCGCTCGGTGACCAGCCGCGGGTGGTCGGCCGCGAGCGTGCCGAACCAGGCGAGCAGCTCGTCGACCGGGGGGAAGCCGGACATCGGGGGGACCCGGCGGGCCCGCTCGAGGACGTCCTCGAGCGAGCCCGCCGGGAGAGTTCCGTGGCTCATGCGCCCTCGGCGAGGACGACCTGGGTGTACGTCGGGTTGCCGACCGCCGACGTGGGCAGCTCGGCCACCCGGTCGGACACCACGTAGGAGTAGGTCTCGAAGAACAGCGGCGGGGCCGGGAAGTCCTCGAGGATCCGCTCCTGCACGGCCGCGTAGGCCTCGGCCGCGGCGTCCGCGTCCACCTCCGCGTCGGCGGCCGCGATCAGGTCGGTCACCTCGGGCTCGTAGTACGGGATGCAGTTCGGGCAGCCGCCGCCCTCGACGTAGAACGCCCGCAGGGTGTTCTGCTGGCTCGGGTACAGCGCGCCCCACCGGGAGAAGAACGGCCCGGCGATGTCGCCCGCGGTGCGCTTGTCGGCGAACTCGGCCCAGTCGGTGCTCGGGGTCGCGACCGCGTCCACGCCCAGGTTCTGCCGGAGCTGGTTGGCGATGGCCGTGTAGAGCTCGTCGAGGCCGGAGCCGCCCGGGAAGTAGATGTCGATCGTGCCGTCGAAGCCGCCGGCCTCCTCGAGCAGCGCCTTCGCGCCCTCGGGGTCGTACTCGCAGTACTCCGCGCAGATGCCCTCGGGCGTGCCCGCCTCGACGGCCGGGGTGAGCGCGGTGGCCGGGGTGAACAGGCCGCCGTAGATGACGTCGTTGATGGTGTCCCGGTCGATGGCCATCGAGATCGCCTGGCGCACCCGGACGTCCGAGTAGCGCGCGTCCCACAGCGGCAGGCCGAGGTAGGAGATGCCGGCGGCCTCGAAGGTGTAGAGCCGGTCGCCGAAGTCGGCGGAGGCCTGCGTCTGGCGCGCCACCGGGACGCCCGCGACGTCGATGTTGCCGGCCTGCACGTCGGTGTAGGCGGTGGTCGTGTCGGTGTACGGCACGAACGTGATCGCGTCGACCGTCGGGGCGGGCCCCTGGTAGTCGGCGTACGCCGTGACGGTCATCTCCTCGTTCTCGGCGTAGTCGGTCTCGACCTCGAACGGGCCGTTGCCGACCGGGTGCACGTTGTACGCGTCGAAGTCGTCGAACGCGGACTCCGGCATCGGGTAGAACGCCGTCTGCGCCTGGCTGAGCTGCATCGGGAACTGGCCGTCCGGGCCGGTCAGCGTCACGGTGAACGTGGTGTCGTCGACGACCGCGAGGCCGGACATCTCCGTGGTCGTCGGCTCGCCCTCGGCGGGGTTCAGGTCGTCGTAGCCCACGATGTTCGCGAGCTGCCCGGAGTTCTCCCACGCGTTCGGGCCGTAGGCCACCGCGTTCCACGCGTCCACGTACGACTGCGCCGTGACCGGCGTGCCGTCGTGGAAGGTCCAGCCGTCCTTCAGGGTGATCGTCCAGGTGGTGCCGTCCTCGGACTCGACGGAGTCGGCCGCGACGTAGCTGAGCTCGCCCGCGTCGTCGATCCAGGTCAGCGGCGCCCAGACGGCCATGTTGAAGTCGAAGGCGATCGACTGCCGGCCGGGGATCAGCTGGACCGGGTCGGTCACGGCGACGCGGATCGCGCCGCCGCCCGAGCCGGTCGCGCTGCCGTCGGCGGACTCGTCGCCGTCGCCGCCGCCGGAGCAGGCGGCCAGGGCGAGCGCCAGCACGACGGCACCGGCCGCGAGCCGGATCCGGGTCGTTCTCATGGGTCCTCCACTGCGGGGGAGCGGCGGCGCGGGGCCGCCGGAGGCGGGGAGTGCGGGGGAGCGGGGTCGGCGGCTCTGCCGGTCGGCCGGTCGCGCGGGGTCGGGG
>NZ_JAKRMS010000220.1 GCF_022346185.1 Cellulomonas sp. ACRRI
CCAGCGCCTGCCGGGTGGCGCACAGCAGGCTGTCGAGCACCACGGCCCGGTTCACGGTCCTGGTCGCGGTGACCCGGGGCCACCCCAGCCGCATCGCGAGCTCGTCGCCGGCCACGCTGGATTGCGTGGGCGGCGCCCCGGCCAGCGGGGACCAGTCCGGGCGCATCTCCTGCCGGCCGGCCAGCTCGGCGACCATGGCCAGCTTGCGTGCGTGCTGGTAGGACTCGACCCGGTCCTGCGCGGCGATCGTCTCGACCAGGATCGCCGGGCTCAGCACCGTCAGGTCCAGGCCCCGCAGCCACGCGTCCAGCTCGGGCCCGGGCGGACATGCCCGGATCGCCTCGACCTGCCGCTGCTCACCCGTGCGCGGCGCCCCGCCGGCGGCCACGACCGGGTCCGGGCCGAGGTCCGTCAGGCACGTCCCGTCCGCCCCGTAGACCGGCAGCACCACGGCGGCGACCACGTCGCCGTCGAAGTGTTCCTGCAGGTCAGGTGCCATGGAACGACACTACCGACGACCACCCACACGATCCCGCAGCCGAGCCCTCGACCTGGGGACGGAGCACGACGACGACGCCTGTGGACGGCTCGGCGGGCCCCCGCGGGCTCAGCCCAGCGGGACCTCCCAGGACAGCAGCGTGCCGCGCCCGCCGGGGGCGACCCCGAGCGAGAACGTCCCGCCGTGCTGCCGGGCGCGCGCGGCCAGGTTGCCCGTGCCGGACCGGCGGTCGCGCGTCGCGGGCAGGCCGACCCCGTCGTCCTCGACCTCCACGTGCACGGTCCCCAGCGGACCCGCGCCCCGGACGGTCACCCGCACCGCCACCGAGGACGCGTGCGCGTGCCGCGCGGCGTTCGCCAGGCCCTCGCGCACGACCGCGACGACGTCGTCGGTGCGGTCCGGGCCGATCCGCTCGTCGATCAGGTCGGCGACGATGTAGTCGCCGTCGGGCACCGACTCGCCGTCCAGCGTGACGATGAGCGAGGGCGCGAACCCGAGGCCGGTGCGCGCCAGCGACGCCTCCCGGCGCAGCCGCTCGACGATGCCGGTCGCGGCGTCCGGGTCGCGCAGCGCGTAGACGATCTGGCGGATCTGCCGGACCGAGGCGTCGACGTTGTCCAGCGCCTCCTCGACGATGCTCGTCAGCTCGGACGGGTCGACGCCGCGCGAGGACCGGCGGCGGACGGTCTCGAGCTGCATGCCGGTCGCGAACAGCTGCTGGATCGCCAGGTCGTGCAGGTCGCGCGCGATCCGCTCCCGCTCGTCCAGCAGGGCCGCCTGGTCCTGGGCATGCCGCGCCTCGGCCAGCACGAACGCCAGCGCGGCCTGGGACGCGAACGACTCCGCGGTGTCGAGGTCGCCCTGGTCGAACGCCAGGGTGCCGACCTTGCGCAGCAGGATGAGCACGCCGACGCCGCGGCCCGAGGTCTGGAGCGGGGCGAACAGCGCGGAGCCGAACGCCCGCATCGCCGGCACGGTGATCCGGCTGGACCGCGCGAGCGAGTCGATGATGAGGCCCTGGCCGTCCTCCATGACCGACCACGTCGGGCCGCCGGGCGTGAGCTGCGCGCCGACCAGGGCGTCGGCGTTGTGCCCGTCGGCCAGCTCGATGAGCAGCTCGCCGCCCACGCCCGGCAGGGCGAGCGCGGCGGTGTCGGCGTCGGCGACGTCCCGGGCGGTCGCGGCGATGTGGGCGAGCGCGTCCTCCTCGTCGGCGCCGGACAGCAGCATCGTGGTGATGTCCTGGCCCGCGCGCAGCCAGTGCTCGCGGCGGGCGCCCTCGGCGAACAGCTGGGCGTTCGCGACCGCGACGCCGGCCGTCGCCGCGAGGGCGATGACCGCGGTGGCGTCCTTGTCGGTGAACCCGCCGTCCTTCTCGGACAGGTAGAGGTAGCCGAAGACCTGCTCCCGCACGCGCACGGCCGCGCCGAGGAACGACCCCATCGCGGGGTGGGCGGCCGGCCAGCCCTGGAACGCCGGGTGCTCGGTGAGGTCCTCGAGCTTCAGGACGCCGTGCGCGGGGATGTGCCCGAGGACGCCCCGGGCGTGCGGCGGGTGCCCCATCATCGCGGCCGCGGCCGCGGGCACGCCGGTCTGGACGAAGGTGGTCGACTCGCCCCGGGAGTCGAGCACGTTGATCGCGCCGTACCGCGCGCCGGTCAGCTCGACGGACACCCGGACGAACCGCTCGAGCACGCCGGGGAGGTCGAGGCCGGAGGCGACGGACAGCACGGCGTCCAGCAGGTCGGCGAGCTCGTCTCCGGTCTCGGACGCGGTGCCGAGCTCCAGGTGCGAGCGGCCGCCGGGTTCGCGGACGTGGATCGTCGTGGTGGGGCCCGGGCCGTAGGTCGGGGCGGCGACGCCGAGCGCGGCGGCGCGCTGCTCGGCCGCGGCGGCGTCCTGCGGGCGAGGGCCGGGCTGCCGGCGCGCGGGCTCCTGCGGTGCGGCGTCGTGCGGCGCCGGGTGGCGTCCGGTCAGCTCGTCGGCCATGTGCTCGTCGTCCCACCCTCGTCCTGCTCGCTGGCGTGCGCCTCACCGTACTGGGCGTCGGCGACCAGCAGGTGCGCGTGCGTCCCGCGCGCCGCGACCCGGCCGTCCCGGAGGACCAGCACCTCGTCCGCCGCGGCCAGCGGGGCCAGGCGGTGGGTGACGACGAGGACGCCGCGGGCCGGGGTGCCGTCGCCCGGGGCGCCCGCGGCGGCGGGTGCGGTCCCCGCGGCGCGCGGGGCCGCCAGCAGGTCGCCGACGAGGCGGTCGGCCGTCCCCGGGTCGAGGTGCTCGGCCGGCTCGTCCACCAGCAGCAGCGGCGCCGTCGCCAGCAGCGAGCGGGCCAGCAGCAGGCGCCGCCGCTCGCCGCCGGACACGCTCCGGGCGTCGGGGCCGAGCGCGGTGTCGACGCCGTCGGGCAGGCCCGCCAGCCAGTCGCCCAGCCCGGCGCGGACGAGCGCCGCGCGGGCGTCCTCGGGCGTCGCGTCGCCGCGGGCGACCCGCAGGTTCTCCAGCAGGGTGGTCTCGAAGACGTGCGCGTCCTCGGTGGTGAGCGCGAGCCGCGCGAGCCGGACCGTCGGGTCGACGTCGGTCAGCGGGATGCCGTCCAGCAGCAGCTCGCCGCCCCGCGGGGGCAGGAAGCCCGCCAGCGTCAGCAGCAGGGTGGTCTTGCCGACGCCCGACGGGCCGACGACGGCGACGCTGCGGCCCGGGCACAGGTCCAGGTCGAGGCCGGTCACCACGGGCGGGCGGCCGGGCCAGCCGACGGCGAGGCCCCGCGCGGTGAGGCGGG
>NZ_JAKRMS010000221.1 GCF_022346185.1 Cellulomonas sp. ACRRI
GTGCCGGGAGGCGGCGCCGCCGTCCACCCGCACCGCGGCCGCGCCGCCTCCCGGCACCGCCGCCCCGCCCGGGGCCGCCGCGCCCGCCTCCACCCCGTCGTCCCCGGCCGCCGTCGCCCGGTCCGCGTCGTCCCCCGCGTACGCCCCGGCGCGCGTCCCCCAGCCGGACACGTGCGCCATCCGCAGGAACCCGAGCAGCCGCACCGGCATGAGGAACAGCGTCGAGACGACGATGTACACCGGCAGCCGCAGCACGTCGCCCGGCACCTCCTGCAGGTGCCGGATCTGCCGGATGGTCATGGACAGCACCGAGGACGCGAGCATCAGCGCGATCACCGCGTACCAGCCGCGCTGGGCGCCGTACGTCTCGAGCATCGCCTCGTACAGGTTGACCCCGGTCCCGGTGCTGGCCCGGTAGACCCAGCCCGCGATGGTGCCGAGCAGCAGGAACGGCAGCAGGATGTCGGCGGTGAAGAACACGGCGAGCAGCGGCGCGTGCCGGACCATCCACGGCAGCATCCGCAGGGTGTTGTACTGCGAGCCCCGCGCCCACCTGAGCTGCTGCCGGAACAGCTTGCCGACCCGGAGCGGGGCGTCGGTGTAGACCAGGCTGGTGTGCTGGTACGCCGTCCGGTAGCCCTGCTTCAGGGTGAGGTTGGTCAGCGTGCGGTCGTCGCTGACCTCGAGGAACACCCCGAGGAACCGCTGGGTGAGGAACGCGGGCATCGCCCGGACGAGCACGTGCCGTCGGAACGCGATCGTGCGGCCCGGCAGGCAGCCGACCGTGCCGAGCACCGACTGCGCGGGCATCGCGTAGAGCGAGCGGCTGTTCTCCAGCCAGTCGGCCCAGCGCGTGATCCAGGACCGGGCCGGGTCGAGGACGCGCTGCCGGGTGGTGACGCCCCCCACTCGCGCGTCGGCGAACGGCTTGACCAGCTCGGTGAGCGTGCCGGGCGTCCAGACCGTGTCGGAGTCGAGCAGGACGACCACGTCGTGCCGGGAGGACTCCACGCCGATCCGGACCGCGTTCCGCTTGCCGGGCACCGGGGTGTGCACCCAGCGCAGCAGCGGGGCGAACTCGTCACACACCCGCTCCAGCCCGGGGTTGCGCGCGCCGTTGACGACGACGACCACCTCGTCCGGGCGCTGCTCGACGACGCGCCGCAGCACGTCCCGGAACAGGTCGAGCGGCTCGTCGACGACGGGCACCACCACGCTGGTCGTCTCGTGGTGCGGGGCGGTCCACGGCCGGTACCGCCGGGACAGCACGACCTTGATCAGCCACAGCGCCCAGACCAGGGCGGAGAAGACGGCGAACAGGTAGATCTCGTGCTGGTCGGTGACGGTGTGCCGGACCTGGAGGATGAAGATGAACACGGCCTACCCCCGCGGCGCGCGGTGCTCTGGCGGTGTGCTGGCGGACGGGGTCGTCCCGTCGAGCGGAGGAGGAGACCTCCGGCATGCGGTGCCTGCGGTGCCTGGTGCCTGCGGTGCGTGTGCGGTGCAGCGGCTCCTGCGCGGTTCGCCCGCCCCGGAGGGCGTCGCGTCCCAGGGTGGGGCAGGCACCCGCGTGGCGCAAGGCCCGGGGCCCGGATCCGCTCACCCCGCGGACGCGGGCTGTCCGGATGCCGGGCACGACGAAGGGGCGCCCCGACGGGCCGGCGCTCCCTCCGCGCGCCGACCAGCCGGGACGCCCCGTCCCGTGGCCGCCCGTCAGGCGGCGGGCCGCCCCAGACCCGCGAACTCCCAGCCGGCGGTGCGCCAGCGGGCGGGGTCGAGCTTGCCGCGCGCGTCGACGACGCGGGGCGTGGCGGTGAGCGGCGCCAGCTTGTCGGCGTCCGCGTTCGCGAACTGGTCCCACTCGGTGAGCACCAGGACGACGTCGGTGCCCTCGACGGCCTCCTCGATCGAGGTGGCGTAGGACAGCGTGGGGAACGAGCGGCGCGCGGTGTCGCCGGCCTCGGGGTCGAAGACGGTGACCTGGGCACCGCGCAGGTGCAGCGCGGCCGCCACGTTCAGCGCCGGCGAGTCCCGGACGTCGTCGGTGTCCGGCTTGAACGCGGCGCCGAGCACGCCGATCCGCCGGTTCAGCACGGAGCCGCCGCAGGCCTCGACCGCCATGTCCAGCACGCGCTCGCGCTGGCCCATGTTGATCTCGTCGACCTGCTGCAGCAGCGCGGAGGCGCGGTAGGCACCGAGCTCGTTCGCGCGGTGCATGAGGGCGCGGATGTCCTTGGGCAGGCAGCCGCCGCCGAAGCCGAGGCCGGCGTTGAGGAACTGCCGGCCGATGCGGACGTCGTGGCCCAGGGCGTCGGCGAGGACGGTGACGTCGGCGCCGGCGGCCTCGCAGACCGTGGAGATCGCGTTGATGAACGAGATCTTGGTGGCGAGGAACGCGTTCGCGCTGACCTTGACGAGCTCCGCGGTCGGCAGGTCGGTCACGACGACCGGGGTGCCCTCGGCGATCGGGCCGGCGTAGACCTCGCGCAGCGTGGCCTCGGCCCGCTCCGAGGTGCCGCCGAGCACGATGCGGTCGGGGTGCAGCGTGTCCTCGACGGCCTTGCCCTCGCGGAGGAACTCGGGGTTCCAGACGAGCTCCAGCGAGACGCCGGCGGGGACGTGAGCGGCGACGAGCTCGCGCAGCCGGGCCGCCGTGCCGACCGGGACGGTCGACTTGCCGACGATCAGCGCGTCCTTGGTGAGGTTCGACGCGATGGTGGTCGCGGCGGACTCGACGTAGGACAGGTTCGCGGCGTGGCTGGTCTTCATCTGCGGCGTGCCGACGCAGATGAAGTGCACGTCGCCCCAGGCGGCCGCGGAGGCCAGGTCGGTGGTGAACCGCAGCCGGCCGGTGTCGAGGTGCTTCTCGAGCAGCGGGTCGAGCCCGGGCTCGAAGAACGGCACCTTGCCGGCGGCCAGCGCGTCGACCTTGGCCTGGTCGACGTCGGCGCCGAGCACCTCGAAGCCGAGCTCGGCCATCGCGACCGCGTGGGTGGCGCCGAGGTAGCCGGTGCCGTACACGCTGATCTTCAGCGGGGCAGCGCCGCCGCCGGCGGTCGTGCCGGCCTCGGGCTCCTCGACGGGCAGGTCGGCCGAGGCGAGGCCCTCGGCGGAGAGGGCGGCGGCGGAGAGGGACGCGTCGTTCATGGCAGTGCTCCTCACGGTGGGGCGCGGGT
>NZ_JAKRMS010000222.1 GCF_022346185.1 Cellulomonas sp. ACRRI
CCGCTCGCGGGCGGCGGGGCGGGACGACGACGTCCCGCGCGGATCTGACGGCGGGGGTGGCGGTCAGGCCCGACAGAGCGGACACGCGCAGGCGCGCCGCAGCGAGCGGCACGTCGGGAGCGCGGAGGTCATGGCGGCGAGTGTGGCACGCGGCACCCGGCACCGCACGGATCCGGTGCCGGCGTCTCAGGTCCCGGACGGACGTGTCGGGCGTGCGCCGCCCGGCACCGCCCGGACCCGGGGCGGCGCGTCAGGGCGCGGCGGGCTCCGTCGCCGCCTCGGTGGGCGTCGCCGACGGCGCCCCCACTTCGTCCTCGGGTTCCGGGACGACTGCCGGCCAGCGGACCGGGTCGTGCACGACCGCCCCGGCGTCGGTGCCGATCTCGACCAGCTGCCAGTCGAGGATCCGCCGGCTGGTCGGGTCCCAGCGCAGCAGCGTCATCTCCGCGGTGCCCTTGAGCGGGCCGATGCGCGGCTCGTTCTCCTGCGCCCCGGCGGTGGAGGAGGAGGTGTACCGGATGCCCTCGCCGATCTGCTCCGGGTCCGTCCGGGTGTGCATGTGGCCGGAGACGAGCGCGGGCACGCAGCCGTCGGCGAGCAGCGCCGGCGCCGTGCGCGGGTTGTGGAACAGCACCAGGTCGACCCCGTCCGGGTCCTCGCAGGCGACCTCCGACAGCCGCTCGCCGACCTCGGCGTAGGACTCGTCCTGGGTCTGCGTCGTGATCAGGCGGGTGGCCTTCGGGTCCTTGTCGCCGAGGATCCGCATGCCGCGCACGTCGATGACGCCGCCGTCCAGGACGGTGGCGCCGGCGCGCGCGTACTGCGCGGTGGTCTCGGCGGAGTCGTGGTTGCCCGGCGCGGTGACCAGGTCGACGCCGCTCGGGATCGCGCGGGCGAACGTGGTCACGCAGTACTGCTCGACCGAGGTGCCGTTCATCGTGGTGTCGCCCGCGTCGAGCACCACCTCGGCGCCCGACATCTCGGCGAGCGAGGTGATCAGCGGGGCCATGCCGACGTTGCAGTGCAGGTCGGAGATGACGAGCAGGGTGAGCGGCTCCTCCTCCTCGGTGGACTCCTCGGGCGTCGGCGTCGGCGTCGGCGACCCGCCGGCGGCCGCCGGGGCGGCGTCGGCGTCGGCGTCCTCCTCACCCGCGGCGTCGGCCTCCACGGCGTCGCGCCGCTCCTCCCAGCCGGCCCAGGCCGCGACGAGCGCGCCGTCGGCCCGGTCGTAGAACTCCTCGTTGTCCTGGAACGCCTTCACCACCAGCCCGCCGTAGGTGTCGACGATCCCGCCGAGGCGGCCGGTGATCCGCGCGCCCTCCAGCGGTGTGCCGTCGAACACGGCCGAGGCGGTCTGCGAGGCGGTGCGCTCCGCGGCCTCGCCGCGCTCGCTCGCGGTCACCAGGGTCCCGACCAGCACGACCGCGAGGCCGCCGGCGGTGAGCTGGGCGGTGCGCGGGGCGAGCCACCCGGCCAGCTCCTCGCGCCGCGCCGGCCCGAGGAGCCACCACCCGGCGGTCCACGCCGCGACGAGCACCACGAGGGCGGCGAGGGTCCGCCACAGCGCGTCCACGACCAGGGCCCGGGCCGCGTCCTCGATCGTCGCCTGCGGGCCGGTGAAGAACTGCAGGTAGGAGTTCAGGTCGCCGGTGAGGGCCTGGAGCGTGTCGATGCCGTGCAGCGCGTCGACGTCCGCGGGGATCTCCTCGACCGTGACCCGCGCGCCGAGCCCGAGCGGGAGCGGCGAGTCGATCTGCAGCGTGCCGAACGGCCCGAGGTCGATCGTCACGGTGGCGTCGGTGGTGACGTCGTACCGCGCCTCGTGCGGGCCGAGGCTCGACTCCGCGGTGGCCGTCGTGACCCCGAAGACCAGCGAGGCGAGCAGCGCGACGACGGCGAGCAGGGCGCGGCCGAGCCACCGGCGGCGTCGGCCGGGACGGTCCGGTGCCGGGCTCGCGGCGGTCCGGGGGTCGGCGTCGGGTGCAGGCATCCCGACGAGCCTAGACGGGACGGCGACGGTCCGTCTCCCCGCCCGCGGCGCCCCCGGCCCGCCCGTGCGGGACGCCCGGCGCTGTGCTACTCCGGGACCATGACCAGCCCCGTCACGACCCCGGACGGCCCGCGCGCGACGGCGGGCGGGCGGGACGAGAGCACGCTCACCGTGGTCGTCGCGTTCGCCGCCAACGCGCTCATCGCGGTCGCGAAGACCGTCGCCGCGGTCCTCACCGGGGCGGCGTCGATGCTCGCGGAGGCGGCGCACTCCTGGGCGGACACCGGGAACGAGGTGTTCCTGCTGCTCGCCCAGCGCCGCTCGGCCCGGGCGCCGGACCGGTCGCACCCCCTGGGGTACGGCCGCGAGGTCTACGTCTGGTCGCTGTTCGCCGCGATCGGGCTGTTCGCCGTCGGCGCGGGCGTGTCCATCACGCACGGCGTCCAGGAGCTCGTGCACCCGGAGCCCGCGTCGTCGTACGTCGTGGCCTACGTGGTGCTGGGCGTGGCGTTCCTGCTGGAGGGCACGTCCTTCCTGCAGGCCTGGCGGCAGGCGCGCCGGGCCGCCGCGCGGCGCGACATGGACCTGTGGGACCACGTGCTCGCCACGTCCGACCCGACGGTGCGCGCGGTGTTCTTCGAGGACGCGGCGGCGCTGGTCGGCATCGTGATCGCGGGCACCGGGATCGCGCTGCACCAGGTCACGGGCTCGCCGGTCCCGGACGCGGTCGGCTCGATCCTCGTGGGCGTGCTGCTCGCCGTGGTTGCGGTGCTGCTCATCGACCGGAACCGCCGGTTCCTGGTGGGGGAGACGGCCGACCCCGCGCTGCAGGGTGCCGCGGTGCGGGCGCTGCTCGCCATGCCCGAGGTCGCGCGGGTCACCCAGCTGCGGCTGGAGGTGGTCGGCGCGCGCCAGCTGTTCCTGGTCGGCGCGGTCGACCTGGCCGGCAACCCCGCCGAGGACGAGGCGTCGCACGTGCTGGCCGCCGTCGAGCGCCAGGTGGCCGCCGTTCCGGGCGTCGTGGGCGCGGTGCTGTCGCTGTCCGAGCCCGAGGAGCCCGCCCTCACGCCCTGACCCCGCACGCGCCGCCCGGCACCCGGAACCCCGGAAGGACCCGCATGT
>NZ_JAKRMS010000223.1 GCF_022346185.1 Cellulomonas sp. ACRRI
GTGCGGGTGGACGGCGGCGCCGCGGTGCGGTGGCCCGCGCTCGCGTCCGCCGCGGTGCACGCGGGGCCGGAAGGCGCCGTCGCGACCGCCACCGCACCCGCCACCGCACCGGCCCGCGCGCCGGCCCCCGCCCCGGTCCGGAGCCGGGCGCGCACCGCGACGCCGCGGGCCACGCGGCGCCGCCCGAACCCGCTCGCGGCCGTGCCGTACCTGGTGGCCGCGGTCCTGCTCGCCTCGGAGGCCCTCCTCTATGTCTGAGCCGCCCACCCCCGCCCTGACCGGAGCCCCGTGGTGGCTGCCGGGAACCCGCGGCATGACCGTCCGCGCCCGCGCCGCCACCGCCGCGGTGGTCGTCGCGCTCGTGACCCTGACCGTCCTGGTGTGGACGTCGCCCACCGGACTGCCCGACAGCGGCGACCGGGACGGGCCCTCCGCCGCGGAGCTGCGCCTCCGCGCGGAGAACGACGCGCTGGAGGGCCGGCTCGCGGCGGCCGAGGCCGAGGGCGACGCGCTGCGCGGGGTCGTCGGCCGGGAGCAGACCGCCCGACGGAACGGCCAGGCGGCCGCCGCCCAGGCGCGGGCCGAGCGCGAGGCCGAGCGGCGGGCGGAGCAGGAGCGGGCCGCGCACGAGGCGGCGTCGGGGTCGGGGTCCGGGTCGGGGTCGGGATCCGGGTCGGGCTCGGGGTCCGGCTCCGGGTCGGGCTCCGGCTCCGGGCGCTCGGGCGCGTCCGGCTCCGGGCGTCCGGGCGGCCCGGCCGGAGCGGTCGGCGCGGGCGCCGTGGTCGCGGGAGGCGCGGGCGCCACCGGGACGCCGGCGACGGGCCGCCCGGCGGCGGGCCGGCCGTCCTCGGGTGGTCCTGCCGCCGCGCCCGACCCCGCGCCCACCGCGCCGTCGCGGGCCGCCCTGCTCGACCCCGCGCAGCGGTACTACGGCATGTACACCGAGCAGGCGCCGTTCAGCTGGTCCACGTTCGACGCCGCGGCGGTCAAGGTCGGGCGGACCCCGAACATGGTCGGGTACTTCAGCGGCTGGGACCAGGAGTACCGCGCGAACGCCGTCACCCGCGCCTGGCAGCGCGGCATGCTGCCCCTGCTCACCTGGGAGTCGCGGCCGATCGAGGCGAAGAACGGGGTCGTCGACGAGCCCGCCTACGCGCTCCCGCGGATCATCGACGGCGACTGGGACGCCTACCTCACCCGGTTCGCCCGGGACGTCGCCCGCACCGGCCTGCCGGTGGCGATCCGGTTCGACCACGAGATGAACGGCTCCTGGTACCCGTGGGCCGAGCAGAACGCCGGCGGCCGCTCGGTCAACGGCAACGGCCGGGGCGACTTCGCCCGCATGTGGCGGCACGTGCACGACGTCTTCGAGGCGAACGGCGCCAACCGGTACGTCATCTGGGTCTGGGCGCCGAACATCATCAACAATCTCGGGGGCCCGCTCGCGCGGACCAGCTACCTGGAGAGCCTGTACCCCGGCGACGCGTACGTGGACTGGGTCGGCGTCTCCGGCTACCAGCGGCCACCGATCCGCGACGGCAACGACTCGACGTTCTCCTTCACCTACGACCGCACCCTGGACCAGCTCCGCGCGATCACCGACAAGAAGATCCTGCTGGCCGAGGTCGGGGCCTCGGAGCTCGGCGGCACCAAGCCCGCCTGGCTGCGCTCGTTCTTCCGGGGCTTCGACCCGGGTCGCAACGACGACGTCATCGGCTTCTCCTGGTTCAACCTGGCCGTCACCACCTACGTCGGCGGCGAGCTCGCCACCAACGACTGGCGGGTGGACTCCCGGCCGAACAGCCTCGCCGCCTTCCGGGAGGGCATCGCCGACCCCGCGCGGCGGTTCGGCGGGGCGGTCCTTCCCGGCGCGCCCGCGGCGGCGGGGTCGGCCTCGGCCGCGGCTCCCGCCACCGGGCCGACCGCGACGTCGACCACCGGAGCGGCCTCCGGCACGGGCACGGCCGCCGCCGGCGCCGCGGCGTCCGGCACCGGCCCGCCGAGCGCGGCACCGGCGCCCGCGCCGCCGGCGGCGTCTCCGCCGGGGACGGGGGCGACGGCCGACCCGGCGGTGACGCCCGCACCGGCGCCCTCGCCGGCCGGCAGCGGCCCGGCGCCGGCCGAGGTCGCCCCGTCGCCCGCCCCGAGCCCGTCGCCGTCGCCGTAGGGCCCCGGGGCCTGGTGGGTGTCGGGGGTCGGTGGTCTGATGGGCCTAGTGGCGGGCCGACCGGGTCGCGCCGGAGTCGACGGACGGGGACCACGATGACCACGCGCGACACCCCCTGGCCCGACGGCACGCCCTGCTGGGTGGAGCTCGCCGTCCCGGACCTGGAGCTCGGCCGGCAGTTCTACGGCCACCTGCTCGGCTGGGACTGGGAGATCGGCACCGAGGAGACGGGGTTCTACTCCGAGGCGCTCGTCGGCGGCCGGCGCGCCGCCGCGCTCAGCGGGTACCAGCCCGACGGCGCCGAGCCGCGCTGGCTGACGTTCCTCGCCACGCAGGACGTCCGCGCGCGGACCGAGGCCGCGCTCGCCGCGGGCGCCCGGTCGCTCGCCGCCCCGATGGACGTCATGGACTTCGGCGCGATGGCCGTCCTGGCGGACCCGGCCGGGGCCCCGTTCGCGCTCTGGCAGGCGGGCACGTCCATCGGCGCGGAGGTCGTCGACGAGCACGGGGCGCTCGCCTGGACCGAGCAGATGTCCGCCGACCCGGCGGCGGCCCGGGCGTTCTACACCGGGGTCTTCGGGTACGCCCTGGACGACATCAGCGGGCCCGGGTTCGACTACACCACGCTGCTGCTCGACGGCCGGCCGGTCGGCGGGATCGGCGGCGGGGGCGACCGGCCGGAGTGGGCGGTCTACCTGCGGGTGGACGACGCGGACGCGATCACGGCGGCGGCGCCGCGGCTCGGCGGCTCCGTCCACCTCGCGCCGGAGGACACCCCGTACGGGCGGATCGCGGGCATCACCGGGCCGTTCGGCGAGCGGTTCTGGGTCATGGCGGCCACCAGCACGGAGGGCGGGGCCGACGGCGCGCAGGGCTGACGGGCGCGGGCAGGGCTGACGGGCGCGGGGCTGACGGGGGCGAGCAGGGCTGACGGG
>NZ_JAKRMS010000224.1 GCF_022346185.1 Cellulomonas sp. ACRRI
GTACGCGAAGCTCGTGCAGTCTGCGTCGACGGGGGCGGTGCTGATCTGAGGCCCACCGGAACCGGCGTCGCTGATCTGCGCGAACGTCCCCGCCGGACCCGGCCCGCCCGCTAGGGTCGCGGGGGGGGCCCCCCCGGGGGCCCCCCCCCGGGGGGGGGGGGGGGGGGGGGGGGCGCCGGCCCCCCCCGCGGCCCCCCCCCCGTGCGCCCCCGGCCGCGTCGCCGCTGCTCCCGGTGGCGGCGACCTGGCCGGTGCCGCACGGTGGAGGGGTGGAAGCCGGCCGTCGACCGGGCCCGCGCCGGGGTCCGGGGACCACCCGATCGGGGCGCCCGGGCATCTTTGTGGGGCCGCGTGCGTTGGCGCTACTGTCGGCCGTGTCGGGTGCCGACCACCAGGGAGAGGGGACCGGGCATGCGCCTCGCGCCGAGCACCGCGCTCCTCCCGTCGCGCCCCGCCCCCGTGCGCGCGCACGCCGTGCCCGCGGCGACCCGCTGTCGCTGTCTGTAGAGCGCTGGCCGCACCGCCGCACGCCGGCTCCCGGCCCGACCCGGGCCCGCCCCGGGCCAGCGCTCGCCCTCGACCCGCGGCCGGGCGCGCCCCGCGCCGCTCCCCCCTGCACCGCCGACACTCCCAAGGACGGACTGACATGGCACGCATCTACGACGACGCGACGAAGCTCATCGGCAACACCCCGCTGGTGCGGATCAACAAGCTGACCGAGGGCGTCGGCGCGACGGTCGTCGGCAAGCTCGAGTTCTACAACCCCGCCAGCTCGGTCAAGGACCGGATCGGCGTCGCGATCGTCGACGCGGCGGAGCGCTCGGGCGAGCTGAAGCCGGGCGGCACGATCGTCGAGGCGACCTCGGGCAACACGGGCATCGCGCTCGCGTTCGTCGGCGCGGCGCGCGGCTACGACGTCGTGCTGACGATGCCGGAGTCGATGTCGAAGGAGCGGCGGGCGCTGCTGCGGGCCTACGGCGCCGAGCTCATCCTCACCCCCGCCTCCGAGGGCATGAAGGGCGCCGTCAACCGCGCGAACGAGATCGTCGCGGAGCGCCCGGGCGCCGTCCTGGCCCGGCAGTTCGCCAACGAGGCCAACCCGGAGATCCACCGCCGCACCACTGCCGAGGAGATCTGGGCCGACACCGACGGCGAGGTCGACATCCTGGTCGCCGGCATCGGCACCGGCGGCACGATCACGGGCGTCGGCCAGGTGCTCAAGGAGCGCAAGCCCGGGGTGCAGATCGTGGGCGTCGAGCCGGCCGAGTCGCCGATCCTCAACGGCGGCGCGCCCGGCCCGCACAAGATCCAGGGCATCGGGGCGAACTTCGTCCCCGAGATCCTGGACACGGAGATCTACGACGAGATCATCGACGTGGACGCGGACACCGCCGTCGCCGTCGCGCGCCGGGCCGCGAAGGAGGAGGGCCTGCTCGTCGGCATCTCCTCCGGCGCCGCGCTGCACGCCGCGATCGAGCTCGGCAAGCGGCCCGAGAACGCCGGGAAGCTGATCGTCGTGATCATCCCGTCGTTCGGCGAGCGGTACCTCTCCTCCATCCTGTACGCCGACCTCCTGGACTGATCGCCATGACCTCGACCACGCGACCGCCGCTCACGGGCGGCACCTCCCGGCCCGCCGGCCGGGGGGTGCCGACCCCGGCGCGCGCGACCTCCGCCGAGCGCGCCGCGGCCGGGACCACCGGCGCCGGCGAGCACTGGCGCAGCCTGCGCCGGCTCGCCCGCACGCTGCGCGAGGACCTGGAGGCCGCGCAGCGCCGGGACCCGGCTGCTCGGTCGCGGGTCGAGGTCGCCCTGGCGTACCCCGGCCTGCACGCGGTGTGGGTGCACCGGGTGGCGCACCGGATGTGGCGCGAGCCGGCCCTGCGGCTGCCCGCCCGGCTGCTGTCCCAGGCCTCCCGCGCCGCCACCGGGGTGGAGATCCACCCCGGCGCGACGATCGGCCGCCGCCTGTTCATCGACCACGGCATGGGGGTCGTGGTCGGCGAGACCGCCGTGGTCGGCGACGACGTGGTGCTGTTCCACGGCGCGACCCTCGGCGGCAAGACGATGCGGCGCGGCAAGCGGCACCCGACGGTCGGGAACGACGTCGTGGTCGGCGCGGGCGCGAAGGTGCTCGGTCCGGTGTGGATCGGCGACGGCGCGCAGATCGGCGCGAACGCGGTGGTCCTCAAGGACGTCCCCGCGGGCGCGGTGGCGGTCGGCGTCCCGGCGAAGATCCGCCAGAAGCCGAGCTCCGCTCCCCCGGAGCCGGAGATCGACGACCCCGCGATCTACATCTGACCGGCGCGGCGTCCGCGCGGCCTACGGTTTCCGGCCCCGCCTCCTGCGATCGCAGGGTGCGGGGCCGGAGACCGTAGGGCGGGCGTGCGAGGTGCGACGAACCCGAGGTCAGGCGACCGGGGAGCTGCCGTCCCAGGCGCGGGGCGTGATCTCGGGGCGGCTGGTCCACTCCTCGCCCAGCATCGGCGAGGAGATCAGCATGTCCGCGGTCGCGACGTTCGCGGCCATCGGGACGTTCCACACCGCGGCGATCCGCAGCAGCGCCTTGACGTCGGGGTCGTGCGGCTGCGGCTCCAGCGGGTCCCAGAAGAACACCAGCATGTCGATCGTGCCCTCGGCGATCTTCGCGCCGATCTGCTGGTCCCCGCCGACCGGGCCGGACAGCAGCCGCGTCACGGGCAGCCCGAGCTCGAACTCCAGCATCGTGCCCGTCGTGCCGGTCGCGTACAGGTGGTGCCGGGACAGGGTGCCGCGGTTGAACTCCGCCCAGCGGAGCAGCTCGACCTTCTTGTTGTCGTGGGCGACCAGGGCGATGTGGTGGGCGGCGCCGGGCATGGGCGGGGTCCTTCCGTGGAGCGGTGCATCGGTGGGCGGGCAGCGACGACGGCGGAGCGCCCGGGCCACACCCTAGAGCCCGGGGATGTCGGTGCGGTGCGTGCGCCCTGTGCGCGGACCGCGGGGTACCGACCGGCCCACCCGTCCCGGGCCGCCACCCACCCAGGCGCCCCTCGTGCACCACTCAGCCGCCCGATGAGTGGTGCACGAGGGGCGCCTGGGTGGGTGG
>NZ_JAKRMS010000225.1 GCF_022346185.1 Cellulomonas sp. ACRRI
CCGGCCCGCCGGGCCCACCCGCCCCGGCGGACCGCCGGGTCCCACGGGCCCGGACGGCACCTCCGCGCCCGCCGCCGCGCCCCGGCGCCGGCGCCGCCGCGGCCGGGTCGTCGCCGCCGTCGTGGTCGTCGCGCTCGTCCTGCTCCTGGCGTGGCCGGTCGGCCTGGTCCTGTGGGCGAACGGCAAGGTCCAGCACGTCGCCGCGCTGTCGGGGGCCGCGGACACCCCCGGCACCACCTACCTCCTCGCGGGGTCGGACTCCCGCGAGGACGGCGCGATCGAGGACAGCGAGACCGTCGGGGCCCGCACCGACACGATCCTGCTGCTCCAGGTGCCGGAGTCCGGGCCGGCCGCGCTCATCTCGCTCCCGCGCGACACCTACGTCGACATCCCGGGCCACGACGCGAACAAGCTCAACGCCGCGTTCTCCTGGGGCGGCGCCCCGCTCCTGGTGCAGACGGTCGAGGGCCTGACGGGCCTCACGGTCGACCACTACGTCGAGATCGGGTTCGGCGGCGTCGAGGAGATCGTGGACGCGCTCGGCGGCGTCGAGCTCTGCCTCGACGGCAGCACCGGCATCGCGTTCCCCCTGAACGACGCGAACTCCGGACTGGTCTGGGACGCGCCCGGGTGCAAGACGGTCGACGGGGTGCAGGCGCTGGCCTACTCGCGCATGCGCTACTCCGACCCGTCCGGCGACATCGGCCGCGGGCTGCGCCAGCGCGCGCTCATCAGCGCGGTCGCCGCGAAGGCCGAGAACCCGGCGCTGCTGCTCCAGCCGGGCAGGCAGGTGTCGCTCATCGACTCCGGCACCGGTGCCCTCACGGCGAGCGACGGGACCGGCATCGTCGACCTGGGCCGGCTGGCGCTGGCGTTCCGCGCCGCCACCGGGCCCGGCGGCATCACCGGGACCCCGCCGATCAAGAGCCTGGACTACCGCCCCGGCGGCGCCGGCTCGACCGTGCTGCTCGACCCGGACCAGACGCCGAGCTTCTTCGCGGCGATCCGGGACGGCTCCCTGGAACCGGGCGTGGTGGGCGGCGTCCCCGGCTCCTGACCGGGCCGGAACCCGGCGCGCGCCAGGCCCGCGAGCCCGACGAGCGTGGCGCGCACCCGCTCGCACCCCGCGGTGGTGGCGCGGCGCAGCCGCGGGCCGAACGGCTTCTCGACCAACCGGTGCACCAGCCACGCCAGCAGCAGCGAGAACGCGGTCGCGGCGACCAGCACGGCCCACACCGGCAGCCGGTCGTGCAGCAGGTGGATCACCCACAGGCCCCAGTACTCGTGCGTGAGGTACAGCGGGTAGGTCAGCGCCCCGGCCGCCGTCAGGCCGGCCCAGCGCCACCGCGCCAGCGGGGTGAGCGACACCAGCGCGACCAGGGCGACGCAGGCCGGCAGCGCGACCGCGAGCAGCACGGCGCGCGGCTCGACCACGGAGTTCGCGCCGAGCGAGTGCATCCGGGCCGGGACGAGGGCGGCCGTGGCGACCGCGGTGTTCGCCACGACCAGCAGCCACGGCACGACCGCGTGCCCGGTGCGGTGGATCACGTACAGCGCCATGCCCGCCGCGAACAGCGGGGCGTACGGCGCCACCAGCCAGGTCACCGCGTCCGACCAGCCCAGGGCCCGCGCGAGCATCGCCGCGGCCGGCCACAGCGCCGCGAACCAGAGCACCCGCTGCCGGGTGATCCCGACCGCGGCGAACAGCGCGATCAGCAGGTAGAACCGCAGCTCGACCCAGAGCGTCCAGTAGACGCCGTCCACGTGGCCGACGTCGACCAGCGCCTGGAGCAGCGTGAGGTTGACCAGCACCTGCCCGCCGGTGATCTCCTTGCCCTGCCACACGAACAGCAGCAGCGCGCCGGTCAGCAGCACGCCGGTCCAGTAGGCCGGGTACAGCCGGGCCACCCGCGACCCGACGATGTCGGGCACCGAGCGCCCCCACGCCGTCATGAGGATGACGAACCCGCTGATCACGAAGAACAGCTCGGGGCCGAGCGAGGTGTACGTCGCCCAGCCGGCGACCGCCGGGGCGACCTCGGCCAGGTCACGCCCCCAGGCGTCGGTCTGCCGGGCGGTGAAGTGGTACGCGAGCACCCCGAGGGCGGCGAGGAACCGCAGGGCGTCGAGCGCGGCGAGGCGCGGCGCGCGGGCGGCCGTGGCGGGTGTGCGGCCCGGCGCCGGGGCGGCGTCGGGTCGGGCGGTGCGGGGCGGCGCGGTGGTCGTCACCGTCTCGACGGTAGGTGTCGGACCGGCGCTCCGCCCGTCGAGCGGGCCCGCCCCCGGCGCCTCTCGACGAGACCTTCACGCCGTGCTCGG
Source organism: Cellulomonas sp. ACRRI (assembly GCF_022346185.1). Lineage (GTDB taxonomy): Bacteria > Actinomycetota > Actinomycetes > Actinomycetales > Cellulomonadaceae > Cellulomonas. The sequence continues at coordinate 2,320 of NZ_JAKRMS010000225.1, forward strand.
GACGCCCTCGCGATCCTCAGGAGGAGTGGGCCCGCCGAGTCTCCGTCGCGCGCCTGTCCGCGGCCTGGCCACCTCAGGCGAGAGGTGGAGACTCGGCGGGGCGGGGCGGGGCGTCAGCCGCCGAAGCCGACCGCGGGGCGGCGGCCGTCGCCGTGCAGGGAGCGCAGCCGCTCCCCCTTGGCGTCCGCCTGGGCGCGCAGGTCGTCCTGGAACGCCAGCATCGCCGCCGCGACCCGGCGGGCGGTGTCGTCCGTGCCCACCCCGAGGATGCGCGCCGCGAGCAGCCCGGCGTTCCGGGCGCCGCCGATCGACACCGTCGCCACCGGCACGCCCGCCGGCATCTGCACGATCGACAGCAGCGAGTCCAAGCCGTCGAGCCGGGACAGCGGCACCGGCACGCCGATCACCGGCAGGGGCGTCACGGCCGCGAGCATGCCGGGCAGGTGGGCCGCGCCCCCCGCACCCGCGACGATCACCCGCAGCCCGCGCCCGGCGGCGTCCCGGCCGTAGGCGACCATCTTGTCCGGCTGGCGGTGGGCGGAGACGACGTCGACCTCCACGGGGACGTCGAACTCGGCGAGCGCCTCGGCGGCGGCCTCCATGACGGGCAAGTCCGAGTCCGAGCCCATGACGATGCCGACGAGCGGGGTGGTCATGCAGTGCCTCCGGGGGGGGTGG
>NZ_JAKRMS010000226.1 GCF_022346185.1 Cellulomonas sp. ACRRI
CGCCGAGCGCCCCGCTCGCGAGAACCCCGGAGAGCCCCATGAGCGACGTCCCCACGACCCTGCAGTACACCGCCGAGCACGAGTGGATCGACGGCGCCGAGCCCGCCACCGTCGGCATCACCAAGAACGCCGCCGACGCCCTCGGCGACATCGTCTACCTGGAGCTGCCGACCGTCGGCAGCGAGATCGCCGCCGGCGCGGTCGTGGGCGAGGTCGAGTCCACGAAGTCGGTGTCCGAGCTGTACTCCCCGGTCGCCGGCACCGTGGTCGAGGTGAACCAGGAGGCGGTGGACGAGCCGTCCGTCGTCAACGCCGACCCGTACGGCGCCGGCTGGCTGTTCCGGGTGGACGTCACGAGCGCCGGTCCGCTGCTGTCCGCGGACGAGTACGCGGCGACGCTCACGGACTGAGACTCCCCCGGACGGCGGTTAGCCCGTTCGGGTGTTTCTGAGAGAACTCTCAGGAGATCGCTTCCCGGACGGTGACCAGGGACTTCGGTCCTAGCACATGGGCCCTGGGTCCCGCATCCTCCGGACCCTCCGCAGAACGGGTGAGAAACGACTGCGATCACGGCGGCCACACTTGCCGATCAACACCGGTAGACGGCCGCCGGAGAACCCCAGCGGCCGGGACTCGCCACATGCAACCGGAGGACCAGATGGCCACCCTGGAGATCGCCCCCACCGCGTCCACCAGCATCCTGGGTGAGCCGCTCACGACCCGTGAGCGGGTCGTCCTCGCCGAGCTGGCGGAGGACGTCACCCTCGAGGACATCGCCCGCAAGCTGTTCGTCACGCGCAACACCGTGAAGTCGCAGGTGCGGTCCGTGTACCGCAAGATCGGCGTCTCCACGCGGGCCGAGGCGGTCGCCTGGGCCGAGGCCGCCGGCATCCGCTGACGCACCCGCCCCCCTCGCCGGGGGCGCGTGGTCCCAGGGCCGCGACCCGCCACCACGGCGGGTCGCGGCCCTGCGTCGTCCCGGTCGCGCGCGGGCGAGTTCGACGAGGTCGCAGCCATGGCATATCGTCAGTCGATAACATCGATCCTCGATATGTCTGGAGCTGACATGACGACGACCCGCGCACCGTGGTTCACCAGCCGGTCCGACCTGCTGTCCGTGCTCGTGGTGGGCGGGGCCGTCATCGTCTGGCAGGCGATCGGGCTGGTCGTCTCGGTGGCCAGGATCGTGCCGAACCGCGACGCGCCCGTGGACGTGCTGCTCATGGGCGTCCCGGTGGACCTGCCGCTGGGCCCCGACGCCGCCGCCGTCGCGGCCACCGTCGACTCTGCGACGCTGACCGTGTCCGACATGCCGGTCGCCACGCACCTGGCGGCGATCGGCGCGGCCGCCGTGCCGCCCCTCGCCACCATCGGCGTCACGGTGTGCGTCCTGCTGCTGTGCCGCCGGATGCTCGCGGGCCAGTTCTTCTCCGGCACGATCACCCGCCTGATCACGGCGGTGTCGCTGCTGATCGCCGGCGGCTGGGTCGCCTGGTTCGGCTGCTCGGTGCTGGCGTCCAACGGGGTCCTGGCGCTGGTCGCCGACCGGGCGCTCGCGGAGCAGATCACCTTCCAGGTGTCCTGGACCCCGATCCTGACCTCGATGGCGGTCGGCGCCCTCGCGGCGGCGTTCCACGCGGGCGAGAAGCTGCAGCGCGACACCGAGGGCCTCGTCTGATGCCGCCCCAGGACGACGCGGGCCGGATCCACTGCCGCCTCGACGAGCTGCTCGCGGAGCGCGGGATGACGCTCGCCCGCCTCGCCGAACTGGTCGGCGTGACCGTCGTGAACCTGTCGGTGCTGAAGAACGACCGGGCGCGCGCGATCCGGTTCTCCACGCTGACCGCCGTCTGCGACGTGCTCGGCTGCCAGGTCGGCGACCTCCTGGTGGTCGCCCCGCGGCCCTAGCCCGGGGAGGTCGCCCGGACCACGTGCGCGGCGAGCTCCCGGGCGGCCGGCGCGGGCTGCCGGGACCGCGCCCACACCATCCGCAGGGTGCGGCTCAGGTCCACGCCGTCGACGGGCACCCGGACCAGGTCGCCGCGGGCGACCTCGTCCGCGACGGTGAGCCGGGACAGCACGGCGGCGGCACCACCGCCCCGCACCACGTTCTTCACCGCGGACGTCGACCCGAGCTGCGCCGGCGAGCCGGAGAGCGGGTGGCCGGCGGCGGCGATCGCGCGCTCCAGCACCGCGCGGGTGCCGGACCCGGCCTCGCGGACGGCGAGGGGCGCCGCGGCCAGCTCGGCCGCGGTGACCGGCCGGCGGCGCCGCGCCCACGGGTGGCCGGGCGCCACGACGACGACCAGCTCGTCGTCACCCACGGAGCGGGAGTCCAGGCCCTCGGCCACGTCGGGGCCCTCGACGAAGCCGAGGTCCGCGCGGCCGTGCAGCACCGCGTCCACCACGTCCCGGGAGTTCGCCACGACCAGGTCGACGAGGGCCGACCCCGCCGGCCGCGACGCCAGCCACCCGGGCACCAGGTACTCCGCGATGCTCAGGCTCGCCGCGACCTGGACCCGGCCCTGCCGGGCGGTGCGCAGGGCCGCGACCTCCCGTTCCAGGGCGTCGGAGGCGGCGAGCACGTCGCGCGCCCGGGCGAGCAGGGCCGTGCCGGCCGGGGTCAGGCTCGTGCCGGACGCGGCGCGGGTGACCAGGGTCAGGCCGGTCTGGCGCTCCAGGCGCCGCAGGCCCGTGCTGACCGAGGGCTGGGCGAGCCCCAGGGCGCGCGCGGCGGCCGACAGCGAGCCGTGCGCGTCGACGGCGGCCAGCAGCTCGAGCGCGGCGAGGGGGACGCGGCGACCGGCCGGGGAGGCGTCGGCGGCGCCGGGGGTCACGGCGGTGTCGGGCATAGCCTCAGGCTAGAGGCCGCCAGGCAGGTCGGCGTTCCGGCGGCGGGGGTGCGTCGCGCAGGCTCGGGGGGTGCCCGCCCGACC
>NZ_JAKRMS010000227.1 GCF_022346185.1 Cellulomonas sp. ACRRI
CCGGCCCCCCCGCCCACCCGCGCCCCCGCGCGTTCCACCACAAGGCCCGCGGACCCGGCCCGCCCCCGGCGCGCGCCCGGAGGCCGCGCCGTGAGCGGGACGGGTCAGCGGACCTTGTCGAGGAACGCGCGGGTGCGCGGGTGGGCGGGGCTGCCGAGCACCTGGGCCGCGGGGCCCTGCTCGACCACGACGCCGTCGTCCATGAACACGACGGTGTCGGCGACGTCGCGGGCGAACGCGACCTCGTGGGTGACGACCACGAGCGTGGTGCCGTCGTGGGCGAGGTCCCGGATCACGCCGAGCACCTCCCCCACCAGCTCGGGGTCGAGGGCGGACGTCGGCTCGTCGAACAGCAGGAGGGCGGGCCGCACCGCGAGCGCGCGGGCGATCGCCACGCGCTGCTGCTGGCCGCCGGAGAGCTGGCGCGGCCGGGCGTCGGCCTTGTCGGACAGCCCCACCCGGGCGAGCAGCGCGCGGGCCTCGGCCTCCACCTGAGCGCGCGGCCGTCCCTGGGCCGAGACGGGCGCCTCGACGACGTTCTCCAGGGCGGTCAGGTGCGGGAACAGGTGGAAGTTCTGGAACACGAACCCGATCCGGGTGCGTTGGCGCAGCACGTCGCGCTCGGTGAGCTCGCGCAGCACCTCGCGGCGGCGCGGGCCCCAGCCGGCGTGCCGGCGGGCGTACCCGATGACCTCGCCGTCCAGCGCGACGAACCCGTGGTCCGGGCGCTCCAGGTGGTTCACCAGGCGCAGCAGGGTCGACTTGCCGGAGCCCGACGGGCCGAGGATCACGGTGACCTCGCCCGGGCGGACCTCCAGGTCGACGCCGCGCAGCACCTCGAGCGTGCCGTACGACTTGGACAGGCCCTCGACCCGGAGGTGGCCGCCGACGGGGCCGCGGGCCGCGACGGGCGCGGCGGCCGGGGCCGCGGCGGGGGCGTTCAGGACGCTGGTCATCGGGTGCCTCCGGTGCGGTCGTCGGTGCGGGCTGCGGTGCGCGAGGTGCGGGTCAGGTGGCCGCGGCGGGCGCCGGCCAGGAACGTCGGCGGCAGGTCCGCGGGCAGCGGGCGCCCGGTCAGCCGGGCGGCGGCGACCGCGACCGTCCAGCGCAGCCGCTGCACCGGGGTCGGCGGCAGGGTGCGCAGCGCGCCGCGGGCGTAGTACCGCTCCAGGTAGTACTGGGCGACGGTCAGCACGGTGGTGGTGAGCAGGTACCAGATCGCCGCGACGATCAGCAGCGGCACCACCCGCTGGTTCCGGCCGTAGATGACGCCGACGGTGTAGAACAGCTCGCCGTAGGCCAGCACGTAGACCACCGACGTGCCCTTCAGGAGCCCGATGATCTCGTTCACCGACGTCGGCACGATGGTCCGCATCGCCTGCGGCAGCACGATCCGCCACTGCTGCCGGCCCCTGGGGATGCCCAGCGCGGCCGCGGCCTCGTGCTGGCCCTGGTCGACGCCGAGGATGCCGGCGCGCACGATCTCGGCGGAGTACGCCGCCTGCGACAGGCCGAGCCCGAGCACCGCGGCGCCGAACTTGTCGACCACGTCGAGGGTGTCGAACCGCAGCCACTCCGGGCCGAACGGGACGCCGAGCGACAGCTGGGGGTAGAGGTAGGCGAGGTTGTACCAGAGCAGCAGCTGCAGGATCAGCGGCACGGACCGGAACACCCAGGAGTACGCCCAGGACACCGACTGCAGCAGCGGGGACCGGGACAGCCGCATCAGGGCCAGCACGGTGCCGAGGCCGAAGCCGATCACCGCCGCGACCGCGGTGAGGCGCACGGTGGCCCACACCCCCTCCAGCACGGACGGCCAGGTGAGGTACTGCGCGACGACGTCCCACTCCCACTGCGGGTTGGTGAGCAGCGAGCTGGCGACCATCGCCAGCAGCACGGCCACGCCGGCGGTGGCGACCCAGCGGCCGGGGTGCCGGGCGGCGACGACGGGCAGGTCGGCGAGGGTCCCGCCGGCGACGTCGGCCGCCGGGCCGGGGGCGGCGCCGGGCGCCGCCGCGGGCGCCGTGGTCGCGGCGCTCACCGGGCGAGCCACTTCTCGAACGCGTGCGGCACGAGGTCGCCGGGGTAGGCGGCGGGCTCGAACAGCGGCGTGTAGCCGGCCGCGAGGTACAGGCCGACGGCCTCCGGCTGCTTCGGGCCGGTGGTCAGGTACACCCGCGGGTAGCCGGCGGCGGCGGCGCGCGCCTCCAGCTCGGCGAGCACCAGGCGGGCCAGGCCGCGGCGGCGGTGCGCCGCGTGGGTCCAGATCCGCTTGAGCTCGGCCGTCGGCACCGCGGGTGCGCCCGCGGTGTCCCGGGCGGCGGGGTCGGCGAGCCGGGCCGGATCGCCGTGCTCCGGCTCCCGGCGGCGGCGGTACGCCCCGCCCGCGACCGGCGCGCCGTCCTCCAGCACGAGCACCAGGGCGCCGTGCGGCGGGGCGAACTCCTCCGCCCCGTGGTGCGCCAGCTCGTCGCGCAGCTCGGCCGGCGTGAGCAGGCCCGCGTACCGGGTGCTGTACTCGTGCGCCAGGCCGTCGAGCAGCGGGCCGACCAGCGGGTCGTGCAGCCGCGCGGCGCGCACGGCGAGCCGCGCCGGGTCGAGCGGGGCAGGGTCCAGCACGGCGGGGTCCAGCACGGCGGGGTCCGGCGCGGCGGGGTGCAGCGCGGTGGGGTGCAGCGCGGTGGGGTGCAGCGCGGTGGGGTCCAGCGGCGCCGGCCGCAGCGGGGTCGTGGTCATCGGGTCACCTCGGGTCGGTCGGTCGG
>NZ_JAKRMS010000228.1 GCF_022346185.1 Cellulomonas sp. ACRRI
GTCTCGCCCGGCTCAGGGGCCGGGGTCTCGTCCGGCTCGGCGGCCGTCGCGGCCTCGGGCTCGTCGGACGCGTCCGCGGCGTCGGGCTCGTCGGCCGCGTCCGCGGCGTCGGGCTCGTCGGCCGCGTCCGCGGCGTCGGGCTCGTCGGCCGGCTGCGCCGCGTCGGGCTCGACGGCCGGCTCCGCCGCGTCGGTGGCGTCGGCGGCCGGTTCGTCGGGTCCGTCGGCTGCGTCGGCCGTGCCGAGGGCGTCGGACGCGTCGTCCGCCGCCTCGGCGTCGTCCGCGAGGCCGTCCTCGTCCTCGTCGAGGTCGAACACCACGACGTCCTCGTCCTCGTCCGTGCCCTGCACCTGCGCGAGCAGCGCCGCGGGCACGGTCGCCTCGGCCTCCTCGGCCTCCGCGGTCCGCCCCGCGGCGCGCAGGGCGTCCGCCCGGGCCGCGACCACGCGCGCCGCGAGCAGCGTGCGGACCGGGCCCGAACCGATGCCGGACAGGGCGGCGATCGCCGCGTCCGGGTCGCCCATGTCCAGGCGCGCGCCGCTCACGACCATCGCCAGCTCGGCCCGCGTCGTCACGTCGAGGTCCTCGGCCTCGGGCGAAGCCGCCAGCGCGATCGCGCGCTCCGGCCGCCCGAGGCCGCGCTCGCAGTCCGCCATCACGGCGAGGTGCTCCGACGACCCGTTGAGCCGCCGCACGGTGCGCAGCTCGCGCAGCGCCTCGGCGAACCGGCCGGTCCGGTACGCCGCCAGTCCCGCCGCCTCGCGCACGACGTCGACCCGGCCGCCGTGCCGCACGGCCGCCTGCGCGTGCTCGTAGGCGAGCTCCGGGTCCTCGTCGATCAGCCGCCCGGCCATGACCAGGTGCCGCCCGACGGCCCACGCGTTGTCCTTGCTCAGCGTGCGCAGCCGCGCGCGGACCTCCCGGTCGAGCATGCTGAACTCGACGTCCTCGGGGATCTCCGGCCCGGACTCGCGCACCGCCTGCGGGGGGCGGGTGGGGCGGCGGTCGTCGCCGTCGCGGCGCGGGCCGCGGTCGTCCTGCCGCGGGCCGCGGTCACCCCGGTCGTACGCGCGCGCGCCGGCCCGGTCGCCCCGGTCGTACGCGCGGGCGCCGGCCCGGTCGCCCCGGTCGTACGCGCGGGCGCCGTAGCCGCCGCGGTCGCCGCGGTCCTGACCGTCGCGAGCGCCTCGGTACCCGCCCCGGTCGTCCCGCTGAGGGCTGTGCCCGCCGCGGTCGTCGCGACGGACGCCACCGGACGCGCCCCGGCCTGCGTCACGGCTGCCGCCGTAGCCGCGGTCCTCGCGCTGGTCGCCGCCGCGCACGCCCCGGTCGTCGCGGCGGAACCCGCCGCGGTCCTGGCCCCCGGAGCCGCCGCGCTCGTCGCGGCGGTAGCCGCCGCGCTCACCGGACGGGGCAGACTGCGCACCGCCGCGGTAGCCGTCACCCTGCTGCCCACCGCGGTTCGAGCGGTAGCCCCGCTCGCCGCCGGGAGCACCGGCGCCGGAGTCGCGCCCGCCCCGGTATCCGCCGCGGTCCTCGCGCTGGTCGCCACCGCGGCCGGCGCCGCGCTCGGCACCGCCCTGACGGTCGCGGAACCCGCCGCGGTCGTGTCGCTGGTCGCCACCGCGCTCGGGACGGCGCTCGCCGCCTGCGCCCGGACGACCCCCGCGTGCGGGGGCCCCACGGTCACCGGGACGCGTGTCCCCCCGGTCCGCGCGGTAGCCGCCGGACCGCGCGCCGCCCTCGGCGTCGCGCCGGTAGCCGTCCGCGCGCCCGCCCTGCTGGCCGTCGCCACCGGGACGCTGGCCGCGCTGCTCGCCGCTGCGGCCGTAGCCGCCCTCACGCCGCTCGCCCCGGTACCCGCCGCGTTCGCCCTCGCGGGCGGGACCGCGGTCGGACCGGTATCCCCCGGTGCGCTCCGGACGAGCGCCACCACGGTCCGCGCCGTACCCACCGGTCCGGTCACCGCGCTCCGGGCGCGAGCCGCCGGCGCGAGCCGGGCCGTACCCACCGGTCCGGTCGTCGCGCTCCGGGCGCGCAGCGCCCCGGTCCGGGCCGTACCCGCCGGTCCGCTCCCCACCACGGTCCGAGCGGTATCCCCCGGCGCGCTCCGGACGAGCGCCGCCACGGTCCGCGCCGTACCCACCGGTCCGGTCGCCGCGCTCCGGGCGCGAGCCGCCGGCCCGGGCGCCGCGGTCGGAGCCGTCGGCCCGCCCACCGGCCCGAGCCGGGCCGCGGTCGGAGCGGTACCCGCCCGAGCGCTCGCCGTCGCCGCGCCCGTACGTGCGCTGCTCCCGCCCGCCGGGCGACCGGCCGTCGCGCGAGCCGCCCTGCGGGCGCTGACCGTCCTCGTACCGCGGGCGGTCGCCGGCCGGCCGGCGGTCTCCGGCGTAGCTCCGTGCGCCCTCGCTCCGCCGCGTCGCCCCTGCGTCACGCCCAGCGCTGCCGCGATCCCCCGTCGCGCCGCTCTGCGCCACAGCAGAGCGCCGACCGCGCTCGTCGCCGCCGCTGCGGCGCTGACCGGCCACCCGCGGTGCGCGCGCGGGCCGCTCGCCGTCGCTCGGGCGCCCCGCGCCCCGGTTGCCGTACCGACCGACGCCGCCGCTGCGGCGTCCGCCCTCGTCCGCCGAACGCGTCCCGCGCTCGTCGCTGCTCATGTCCAGCTGCTCCTCAAGTTCGACCGCCGACCATCGTCTCATCCGGCGCCCCCAGACCCCGCATCGGCCCGACCCGGCCGGTCCCCACC
>NZ_JAKRMS010000229.1 GCF_022346185.1 Cellulomonas sp. ACRRI
CGCAGCCGCACCCCCGTCGCCGACAACCTGGCGCAGGTGCTGCCGGCCAGCCTCGAGCTCGCGGCGCGGGCGGGACTGAGCATCAGCGCCCCCGCATCAGGTCGCGGACGCCGTCGCCGGCGAGGTTCGCCGCCAGCGCGATCACCAGGACCGCGAGGCCCGGGAAGATCGGCACCCACCACGCCTGCAGCAGGTACGCCATGCCCTGCGCGGCCATCGCGCCGAGCTCCGGCGCGGGTGCGGGCGACGACAGGCCGATGAACGACAGGCCCGACAGCGCGACCACCAGGCCGCCGACGTCGAGGCTCGCGGCGACGACGATCGTCGAGCGCACCCCCGGCAGCAGGTGCCGCGTGACCCGGGTGCCCCACGGGGTCCCCGCGAGCCGCGCGGCCTCCAGGTGCGGGCGGGCGGCCCACGCGCGGACCTCGCCGCGGACCAGCCGCGCGTACAGCGGCCACCAGACGACGGCGACGCCGACCAGCGCCGAGGTGAACGACGCGCCGAGCGCCGCGGCGACCGCCATCGCGATGACCAGGCCGGGCAGCGCGAGGAACAGGTCGGTCGTGCGCATGAGCAGCGCGTCGACCCAGCCGGGCAGCGCGCCCGCCAGCAGGCCGACCAGCCCGCCGACCAGCACGCCGGACGCGATCACGACCGCCGCGGCGACCAGGCTGGACCGCATGCCGAACAGCAGCCGGGACAGGATGTCGTAGCCCAGCGCGTCGGTGCCGAGCAGGTGCTCGGGGCTCAGCGGCGGCAGGAACGCGTCGCCGCTGCGCAGGACCGGGGAGTGCGGCGCGAGCACCGGGGCGGCGAGCGCGACGACCACGATCAGCGCGAGCGCGCCAATGGCGACCAGGTCGACGCCGAGGGCGCGGTGCCGGACGGCGGTGACGCGGGCCCAGCGGCGGGCCGCGCGGGTGGTGGCGCCGCCGGGGGAGACGGCGAGGTCGGCGGTGGTCATCGAGCGGCTCCCGTGGTGGTGGCGACGCGGTCGCGACGGTGCTGCGGGCCGGGGATCGCGCCGAGCAGCGTGCGGGTGTACTCGTGCTGCGGGCGCTCGCAGACGTCGTCGGTCGGGCCGATCTCGACGATCCGGCCCTCGCGCATCACGGCGACCCGGTCGGCGACGATCCGCGCGGCCGCGAGGTCGTGCGTCACGAACAGCACGGACATCCCGAGCTCGCGGCGCAGCCGGCCGATCAGGTTGAGCACGGTGGCCGCGAGCGACACGTCGAGCGCACTGGTCGGCTCGTCGCACAGCAGGACGGTCGGCGGCACGATCACCGCGCGGGCGAGCGCGACGCGCTGCCGCTGACCGCCGGAGAGCTGGTCGCCGCGGGCCCGCGCCGTCTCCGGCGGCAGGCCGACCGTGCGCAGGGCGTCGAGCACGCGGTCCGTGCGCTCCGCCCGGGACATCCCCGTGACGTGCGCCTGGAGCCGCTCGTCGAGCATCGTGCCCACCCGCAGCCACGGGGTGAGCGAGGCGCCGGCGTCCTGGAACACCATCTGCGGGGCGGCGCCCGCGGCGACGGTCACCTCGCCGGCGGTGGTGGTCTCCAGCCCGGCGACGACGCGCAGCAGCGTCGACTTGCCGCAGCCGGACTCGCCGACCAGGGCGACGGCCTCGCCGGCGCGGACCTCGAGGTCGACGCCGCGCAGCGCGGGCAGCTCGCGGCGCCGCCACGGCGGGCCGCTGCGGAACACCCGGTGCGCGTCGCGGACGGTGACCGCCGTGCCGTCCCGCAGGACCACCGGGGGCCACACGGCGGGGAGCTCCGGGGTGGGTGCGCCGGGCGCCAGGTCGAGGACGCCGTCGGCGCCGACGGCGACGTCGTCGTCCGCCGGCCCCGGCGCCGCGGGCGCCGCCGCGCCCGCGGCGGACACCGGCATCGCCGCCAGCGGCCGGTCCCGCGGGGTCCGCAGGTCGATCCGCGACCGCAGCAGGTTCTTCGTGTACGCGTGCGCCGGGTTGCCGAACACCTCGTCGACGCCGGCGGTCTCGACGATCCGCCCGTGCTGCATCACGGCGATCCGGTCGCACACCTGCGCCGCGACGCCGAGGTCGTGGGTGACGAACACGATCGAGCAGCCGATGTCCTCGCGCAGCGTCAGCAGCAGGTCGAGGATCTGCGCCTGCACCGTGACGTCGAGGGCGGTGGTCGGCTCGTCGGCGAGGATGAGGGACGGGCGGCGGGCGACGGCGAGCGCGATCATCACGCGCTGGCGCAGGCCGCCCGACAGCTGGTGCGGGTAGGCCTTGAGCCGGTCGGCGGCGCGCGCGATGCCGACGTCCTCCAGCAGGGACAGCGCGTGGGCCCGGTCGCGGGTGACCTCGCCGAGCTGCCGCCCGATCGTCATGGTCGGGTCGAGCGAGGTCATCGGGTCCTGGAACACCGCGCCGACGTGCTGCCGGCGGGCGGCGCGCCGGGCCCCGTCGGGGGCGCCGATCATGTCGGTGCCGGCCAGGTCGACCGCCCCGGAGACCACGGGCCGGGCGGAGGCGGGCAGCAGGCCCATGACCGACAGGCCGAGGATGCTCTTGCCCGAGCCGGACCCGCCGACCAGGCCGACGACCTCGCCGCGCTCGACGGTCAGGTCGACGCCGCGGACGGCGTGCACGGTCTCGCCGTCGCGGGTCAGCCGGACGTCGAGGCCGTCGACGCGGAGCACGGGGCTCTCGGCAGCGGGCATGGCGGTCTCCTTGGGAGGGGGGGGACGTGG